>NZ_JBIINP010000295.1:0-4132 GCF_044337415.1 Luteitalea sp. | reverse complement strand
CCCGCAGGTCCGTCGTGCACCACGCAGTCCATCCTCGACGGGCAGTACTTCACCGGAGACACCACGCTCCTTGGAGACAAGAACCTGAAGCTCGAGAACCAGATCAACGAACTCGACAAGAAGGCCGCCGGCAACTGACCGGAGGCGGGACAGCGACTCCGACTTACGGGGTTCCGCCCACCCGGACTTTGCCGTCGTCGTCGAGCGTCGAGAGCACGTCGCGCCAGGCGAACGTCTTGCCCATGCCGCGGACGTAGTAGTCCATCCAGGCCATCTCGCTCACCGCCTTGACGAACTGGTTGCGGGGATCCGGGATGCCGTGACTGCTGCCAGGGTAGAGGAACAACTCCGTCGGTATCCCGAGCTGCTTGAGCGCCATGTGGAGCTCGATCGACTGCGGGCTCGGCACGCGGGGGTCACCCTGGACGACGTGGATCATCGTCGGCGTCCTGGCGTTCTTGATGTACTTCAGCGGTGACTGCTTCCAGTACGCGTCGAAGTCGTCGTAGGGGAGCTTGTTGCCCAGGTAGAACTGCCGGGTGCGCTGCACGTCGCTCTGGGCGTACATCGAGATCCAGTTCGAGGTGCCGGCGCCGGAACTGATCGCCTTGAACCGGTCGGTGCTCACCAGGATCCAGTTCGACCAGTGGCCCCCGGCGCTCCAGCCGAGCGCACCCATGCGGCCCGGATCGACGATCCCTTGCGCAATCAGGTGATCGACGCCGGCCATGATGTCTTCGTACCCTGGCGCGAAGTAGTTGCCGACGATACCGTTGGTGAACGCCTGGCCGTAGTTGGTGGACCCGCGATAGTTCGGCCGCAGCACCACGTAGCCGGCGCCGGCATAGACCTGGGAGTTGTAGCCGCCGTTGAAGCCGAGCACGTCGGCCGAGGCGGGGCCACCGTGGAGGGCCACGATCAGCGGATACCGCACGCCAGCCGTGAAACCGACGGGCTTGACGAGCACGCCGCCGACCATCGTCCCGTCCTTCGACTTCCAGGAGATCTCCTCCTGCGCGCCGAGCGCGAAGGTGCGCACCTGCGGGTTGGTGTCGGTGAGTTGCGTCCACGTCGCGCGCGTCGCCAGCCGCTCGAACGACGAAGCCGTGAACAGCGTCGGTGGTGTGCCCCCGTCGCTGTAGGTGATCAGCAGCAGGCCGCTGTCGTCGTCGCGGCTCACCGTCAGCGAGGCCTGCTCGGCAGTCACCGCGCGGACAGCGTTGCTGGCCAGGTCCAGCGCGAACAGCTGCGTGGTGGCCTTCACACCCTCGTTGAAGTAGACGGTCTTGCCGTCGGGCGACCAGAACGCCGCCGACACGTCGCCGTCGAAGCGGGTGCCCAGCTTGCGGAACGGCTTGCCGCGCGCCTCGACCTCGCGCAGGTACAGGCGCCGGTTGGTCATCGTGTACTGCGTCAGGTCGTCGGGCGCCGAGAACGCCAGCAGCCGGCTGTCGGGCGAGAAGCTGAGACCTCCTTCGCCGACTTCATGGTTGTCCGTCAGTCGTTCGACCTGGCGCGTCGAGACCTCCAGGAGATAGAGGTCGCTGTAGAGGCCAGCCTGGGTGATGTTGCGCTCGTAGCGCTTCGTGGAGCCCCCGGTGAACGCGATCCACTTGCCGTCGGGTGAGACCTCGACGCCGCCGACCGAGTAGCTGCCCTCGCTGGTCAGGCGTTCCGTCCCGCCGTCCGAGGGATCGAGGGTCCACAGGCTGGCGATCGGCGTGTCCGCGTTCTGGACATCGACCGTGAACCGCTTCTCGCGCCTCGCCTTGTCGTCGGCGTCGGTCGTGTCGGGCGCGGTGTAGTAGATGCGGTTGGCGTCGGGCGCCCACTGCCAGGCGGCGATGCCGGTGGGGTGCTTGGTGAGCGGCTCGGCCGGTCGATCGAGCCCGCTCACCGCCAGGCGATGGAGCTGCTGCTCGCCGGTCTTGCCGGAGCGATAGACGATCCACTGCCCGTCGTCGCTCACCGCGTAGTCGGCGACGCCGTCCTTGGTGTCGGTGAGTCGCCTCGCTTCGCCGCCGTCGAAGCGCATCAGGTAGAGCTGGTTGCGTCCCGATGCGTTCTCTGGCGCCTCGCGATTGGACAGGAAGAGGAACGACCGACTGTCCTTCAGCCAGCCGAGCGAGCCCTCGTCCTTCGCGGTCGTGTAGGTCAGTTGCCGCGACGAAGGCACGCCATCCGCCACCGAGACGACGTGGATGTCGGTCTGCCGTCGCCCCTCCTTCCAGTCCATGGTCGACACGGTGTACAGGACGTGTCGGCCGTCCGGGCTCGGCGTCGGCGACCCCACGTTGCGCATCTGCTGGACGTCGAGGAACGTCATCGGCCTCGGTCCGGTCGACGGCTGCGCCAGGACGGCCGACGAGGCGCACAGCATTGACGACGCAACAAGGAGCGTCGCGGCCCGGAGCAGTGACGGTCGCATGCGGCGAAGTATAGTCGAGCTGGCCCAGCGCGTTACGGTCGCTGGCCACTTCCTCGGAATGGACGTCGATCAGCTTGACCACGACGTCGGCATCGGTGCCGGTCGTCTCGGCGAAGATGTCGGCGATGGGCGCCCCCGAGACGCGGACGGCTTCGGTCAGCACCGGCGTCATGTAGACCATGACGTCGGGTCGGCCATCGACGGGCCGTTGATCGCTGACCACCCAGTCGCCCCAGCGGCCGTCGCCGGAGTTGATCGGCCGCGGCAAGTGCGGGAAGCGAGCAGTCCGGAACTCGCTTGCCATCTGCAACGCGTTGGCCGACGGCGGCGTATGCGAGTTCAGATCGGGTGCGCACGGGCGATGTCATCGTTGAGCTCGACGCCATAGCCGGGCCGTTCGGACACGCCAATAGTCCCTCGCACGAACCGCTCCGCTGGCGACACCATTTCGGCGCGCCAGCCCACCTCACCCCACTGCAACTCCAGAACGCGGAAGTTTGGCAGCACCGCGCAGGCGTGAATGCTCACCGCAGTGGACACCGGCCCGCTGGGGTTGTGCGGGGCGACGTCGACACCTTCTGCTTCCGCGACTGCAGCGATCCGCGTGAGCTCGAGTAGCCCTCCACAATGCTTTACGTCGGGCATGATCACATCGACGGTCTTGTCGCGGCAGAGTGGGGCGAAGCCGTGCGTTCCGAACAGGATCTCCCCGCCGGCCATCGCCTGTTGGATGCGTCGTCGGATCTGGCGGCTCTCGTCCGTGCGCTCGGGTGCAACGGGCTCTTCATACCACGCCAGGCGATACGGTTCGAGTCGCGACGCCACGCGGACCGCGAGCGGCACGTCGAAGAAGCTGTGACAGTCCACCATCAACTCGACATCGGCTCCGATTGCGTCACGCATGGCCGCCACGGCGGCGATGCCATTCTCCACGGCGGCTTCGATCGCTGAGGTGGACGATCCCGGCGGCGGGAATCCGTCGAATGGCGCCGCCTTCACGGCGCGGAAGCCGTCCGCGACCGCGGCCTTTGCCGTCGCGGCAAACCCGGCAGGGGTTCGCGTCTTGGTAGCGCGATTGACGTTCGCATACACGGGGAGCGAGTCGCGCACTTTCCCGCCAAACAGTGCATAGACGGGAACATCGAGCGTTTTGCCAGCCAGATCCCACAGCGCCTGCTCAATGGCACTCGACGCGGTCGCCGCGACGAGCCCTCCATTTGCGATCAGCGGTGCACTCTTGGCCCGATAGCCGTTGATCTCGAGCGGCGACTTCCCATCGATGAGCCCAAAGAATCGCCGGAGTTCCGACTCCATGCGCGCGGCGTCCTGCCTGGTCGTGTTGGCGTAGCCAAACGCATCCGATGCCTCGCCTAGTCCCGTGAGGCCGGCGCTCGTGCGCAACTTCACGAAGAGCCACACCGTCCGTTCAGAGGCGCGCACCGGTACCAGTTCGAAACCAGTCACTTGGACGCGCGGTGCGGAAGCGAGAAGTCGTGGCTCCCAACTCGCGACGCCGAACGACAGCGCTGCGCTCGCAGCAACGAAGCCACGCCGATTGACCGACTCTGTCTCGCGCATACGCGATGTCCCCTCGAGAGGAAAGATCAGGCCGCTCGCCTGCCTTCGTCCGTCGAACGTCTTCGGCTTCAGCCGCGGCGGCTCATCATCACGCCGGGCGCCGTCGGCTGCGGGCGGCGGTTAGGC
>NZ_JBIINP010000364.1:0-2982 GCF_044337415.1 Luteitalea sp. | reverse complement strand
GGCGGCGGTTAGGCAGCTGCCATTCAGGAGCCCAGCCCGAAGACTTGAAGATCCTTCAGCGGTGCCGCGGTGTGCCTCAGGCCTAACAGGCGACGAGCCCTGGAGGCGATGTTCTGGACATGCTCGTGATCACGCCCCACGTCCACGACGTGGCGCCCCAGACTCGAGCGGCTATTCGTGTCGTCGTCGAGGCCTCCCCAGCCAACTAGGAGTACCGCCCGAGCCAGATCATCATGCCTGGCCGCTTCCTCGGCCAGAGCAACGAGCCGCTCCTTGTAGCCACCCTGCGGGTCCAACTCGGAGAGCAGCCAGGCGCCAGCGGCGACTTCGGGCAGATTCGGTGAGCCCGCCACAAGCGTGAGCAGCTCATCGACGGTCGGCGCTGGCTCCTGGATGAGGACGGGACTGCCGCCCCCGTGGTGCCCCGATCCTAGGTAGGTGCGTCGCCACCGTTGCCCCGTAGAGTCGTCGATGAAGAGCGTGTCCCAACCGCCAGACGCCGCGCCGTCTTCGCGAAGTGCGGCAACAAGCTGGGACACCTCTGTCTGGTTCGCGCAGATTCTCACGGTCTGCCTAACGTGCTCCGCTTCAGCCGCGGCGCCTCACGATCGCGCCGGGGCGCCGTCGGCTGCAAGCGGTGGTTAGCCAGCCACCCGGTGCGACGTCTCACGGCCTGTGGCCCACCGACGGGCCATGGCAACGAGGTCATCGCGATACTTCTGCCAATCGTGAAGTGTCTCGGGATCGAAGTCGGCACCGTTGGGCCACTGGATCGTGCCGAACGTCTGATCGAGCTCCACGGCGTTGAAGAGGGTCATGTCCTGAAGAGGCCCAAACAATTCCCCTTCCAGGACTGGTCGAAAGTCGATGCGCTGGGAGGTGCCGTCGGCGAATCGCAAGGCCAGCGTGTACGGCCCGACGACCTCCACGTGCTCGATGCGATGGATGGCGTGACTCATGGGGTGACCTCGCGCTCAGCGCAATGGCTCGATCTTGAGCGGAGGCTTGCCGGATTGCAAGAGGGCCCAGTCCTGCAGCAGTTCCTCGTGGTGGATCTCCGCCCACGCCTCGACCAGTCGCTGTTGCGTGCGCGGGAGATCGCCACCGATGCACTCGACGGGATCGAGCGCGAACACCCCTGTGGCCGCGTGATACACCGCATGGAAGTGGGGTCGATGATGAGGCTCGCCCACCTCCATGAACATTCGGATGATGATCCCGAAGAAGCGAGAGAGCTCGGGCACGTCGTCACTCTACATCGTCGACGACCTGCTCGTCTGGCTAACGTGTGCTTCTGCTGTGGACGCTCCAATAAGAAGGGTTTGGCGGGGCCGCCGCAACCAGCCTAGGGCATCACGGCGGCCCCACCAAACCCATCCGCACCCGCGGCCATCGGCAGCAAGCGTCGTTAGTGCGCCGGCGCGCCGAATACGGGGTTGTCGTGGCCCGGGCGGTACAACCACACGCCGGCCGAGGTGCTCGACCTGCGCGATGTGGAGCGGCTCTTCGTGCTCATTGCGACGCTGGCGAAGAGCCGCTGACCGGCTCAGCGCTCGCGCGTGAGCAACAACCGCTGAATCGCGCGCGGGCGCATCATCACCAGCCCATCGGCCGCCGGCCGGTCGTCGATGGTCATGATCTCCTCGGTCAGCGTGTCGCCACTCACCCGGAGGTGCGTCACGAGCAGCAGCGAGCCGGTCTTGAAGGCGGAGACCAGGACGTCACCGAGGAGCCGGGCGGGGAGCACCACCCCGCCTCCCTCGTCCACCGCATAGTCGTCGGGGCCGGTACCGCGACACAGCCGGTAATCCTTCACCCCCCGCACCACCCCCTGTTCGCGATAGGTGGTCTTCCAGGGGACGCAGGTGGAGTCAGCCACGGGCAACGCGCCAAACTCCATGGTGACGTCCACCGGCGCAACACCGGGGCGCGTGGGGTAGTTCACCAGCGTCCCGCGCCACGTGCCGGCGAGGTCGGGGCGTGACTGCGCGGCGGCCGTTCGTAACGGCATGGTGACGGCGAGGGCGGCACACAACGCCCCCTGTAACAATGTGGTGGCCTTCACGTAGGTTCTCCCAACGATGACGATCACGGAACCTACCACTCCCGACGGCCTCGCGGCTTTCCGGTCGGCCCTGCACGGGCAGTATGCCATCCAGCGCGAGCTCGGGCGTGGCGGCATGGGCATCGTGCTCCTCGCCAGCGACGAAAAGCTCGATCGCTCGGTAAACACGCGCAAGGGTGACTATCGGTTCACGCGGAGGTCGTGCGTTTGCATAACGTGCTCCGCTTCAGCCGCGGCGCCTCACGATCACTGCTGGCGCCGTCGGCTGCAAGCGGCGGTTAGGCATCACGTCCTACGACGCCTTGATGTCGGTGGGCCGTACTGCGACAAGGTCACCGTCCGCGACCGCGCGGATGTCGTTGGGACCGAGCGTGACCAGCGCCTGGGTGCGCCCGGACGCGGCGACGAACTCGACCACGAAGGCATCACTTCCGCGCAGGTCGACGACCGAGCCGAGATCGCCGCACCTCAGGCCTTCTGCGGGGAGGTCACGCGTGAGCACGACGACGTCCAGGAGGTGCGGGGTCATCTCGAGTCTCCGGGATAGGCGGTCACGAATCGCGGACGGTCCTCGCCGGCCCGGACGAACCACACGCTGGTCACGAGCGCCGGCGCTCCGGTCGGTCCTCGCAGCATACCGCGAATGGTGAACGACTGGCCGAAGGCGTCCACCGGCCCGACCTCGGCAGCCTGTGCCAGATGCTGCTCGCGTAGCGCCTGCGCGAACAGCTGCCAGTCGGCGGCCGTGAAGCCGAGCCGCGCAAAGAACCGCGCCTTGAACCGCCCCACCGGGTGACTGGCCGACAACAGGTAGCCTTCCAACTTCGCCCGGTCGATGATGGCGAGATTGGCGTTCGGCAAGTCCACGCCGCATTCTAGCGTCGTCCTGCAGCGCGCTCTAGTGGATGCCTAACGTG
>NZ_JBIINP010000195.1:0-7219 GCF_044337415.1 Luteitalea sp. | reverse complement strand
CCTCCGAGGGGCGCATCATACTCGGCAACGTCGAACGGCTCAGGCTCAAGGCTCAGGGCTCAAGGCTCAGAGGGCATGCCGATCCCTCACGTGCTCTCTGAGCGCTGAGCCCTGAGTCCCGAACCCTGAACCCCGAACCCTGGACCCTGTTCCTACTTCCCGTACGGCGCCGCGCCGCCGTCAGCGACGGTGAGGCGGACCGTCTCGCCGGCCTTCAGTGACAGCGGCACACCCTGCACCAGTTCCGCGCCGAGTCGCTCGACGGGCGCCGCCGACCCGACCGTCAGCAGGTACCGCCGGTCGTGCTCCACGGTGAACCACTCGGGCCACTCGTTCAGGCGCGGGTAGTTGATCGGCAGGTGCAGGTGGTCGCGGTGGCGCGGATGGTCGAGGCGCACCACACCGCTCCATGGAGCCTCCGCCGTCACGCTGAACAGCGCGCGGTCGCCCTCACGCACGGCTCCGAGGTGCACGCGCCGGTTCCATGGCTCGAGGCGGGCGCCCTGCGACTTCCACATCGCGTACATCAGCGCCGTCCGGATCACGTTGCCGTCGCCGTGCCAGTCCTCGACGATGCCGTCGGGGCGCACGCGGTCGAGCATCTGGCGAGTGGCCTCGTCGATCCGGGCGGGCAGTCCTTCCTGCGGCACGCGGTTCATCAGCACGAGGGCCGATTCGATGGCGTCCGAGTACGAGTCGGCGCTCCACCACGCGACCGGCGGCGTCGTGTCGAACAGGTAGTCGGGCTTCTCGGTGACCGTCGCCAGGGCGCGATCGACGGCCGCCTTGAAGCGCGGCTCGCCCGTGGCCATGTACGCGGTGTACACGGCGTTGAACATGTACCCCCAGCAGTGGGCGTGGCGCGGCGCGATGGGCTGTCCCGTCACGATGTCGATGTCGTGGTGCCACAGCCCGTCGCCGTTCAGGCCGACGGCGAGCAGCCGATCGATCATGCCGATGAAGGCCGGCCGGTACTGCGCGGCCTTGTCGGGGCGTGCGTGCGAGGCCAGCACGAACGCCTCGGCCAGGCCGCCGACGATCTCGTTGCCGTGGTCCGAGAGCACGAACCGCGTGGTCAGCGGCTTGCGCGCCGCGACGTCCCACCGGTCCGCGGGCAGCCCGCCCGTGGTCGGCAGCATGTCGAGGAAGTAGAAGTCGGCGATGGCGAGTACCTGGGCCAGGTACGCGGGGTTGCCGGTGCGGTGGTACAGGCGCGACAGCACCTGCAGCATGTTGCCGTTGATCTCGGTCGTCCTGGCGGGGAGCCGTCCGCGCGAGGTCTGGTAGGGCGCCTGGGCGACGATGTCGGTCGCGATGCCTTCCATCCGGTGGTACCACGGGGTGTCGCCGAACAGCTCGGTGAGCGGGATCAGGCCATCCTTCATGTACTCGCTCGAGCCGAAGATGATGGCGTCCATGTCGACGGACGGCCGGAGGAACCCGCCGTTGCCGGCCTTCACATCGTCGGACAGCCGGCCGACGCGGGTGGTGCGCAGCGTCTCCTGGCGGAGGATGTCGAGCATCGTGCCGTGGTAGGCAGCCGGCTCGGTGAGCCGGGCAGCCATCACCATGAAGGGATAGAGATCGGCCGCGGTATTGGCCACGACCCAACTCGGATCGGGCTGGCTGCCGAGGAACACGCCGCGATGGGGCAGCAGGCCGCTGACGGCGTCGCGCCGGGCGAGCCACCCCTGCATCACGCGCTGGCTCTCCACGAGGGCACGGGTGGCCAGCCGGCCGTTGGCGGCCGCGCGGGCCTCGTCGTCGGGGGCCGCGGAGACGCCGAGGGCGGCGAGGGTGAGGACGAGGAGGACCGTGCTCGTCCAGACGAGGTGGCGGGGGCGTGTGTGGTTTGGTTCGTCGTGGGTCAAAGTCGCGGCCTCTCGCGTGTGCCTTATGTCTGCAGAAGGGCGGCTTTGGGGGCCGCAGTTGCCTCTTGACTCGTGGCGATTCTGCTTCATGCTAAGCGGCATCCGGTGAGCCGCGACAGCCCCGTCGATCGTCCGCACGACGATTCCGCTGGGGCTCCTTCCCGTTGTCGCGTGCTCGTCCGGCCACCCTTTACGGAGGCCCACTTGAAGCTTGCCCGTTCATTGCACGCCGCGTTCACCCTGGCCCTGGTGGCCTGTACCTGGCTGGTCCTTGCGCCGGCGGTCGGCGCGCAAACGCTGTATGGCACGTTGACGGGCTCGGTGGTCGACAAGACGGGCGCCGCCATTCCGGGCGCGACCGTGACGGCCACCAACGAGGGCACCGGCCTGACCGTCGATACCGTGTCGGACGCCGAGGGCGCGTACACCATCCGCAACCTCGCCCCCGGCAACTACAAGCTCAGCGCCGCGCTGCAGGGCTTCAAGAACTTCACGCAGACGGCCATCCCGCTGGCGGCCGGCAACATCCTGCGCGTGAACGCGACGCTGGAGATTGGTGACCTCACCGAGTCCATCACGGTGACCACCGAGGCCGCGCTCCTGAAGACGGACAAGGCCGACGTGAGCGTCCAGTTGCAGCCCAAGGAGATCACGGACCTGCCGCTGAACCAGTTCCGCAACTACCAGGCGCTGATGAACCTGGTGCCCGGTGCGACGCCCGGCGCGTTCCAGAACTCGCAGGGCTCGACGCCGCAGCGCTCGCTGAGCGTCAACGTCAACGGCGTGAACCGGAACAACAACAGCACGCGCATCGACGGCGCGGCCAGCATCAACATCTGGCTGCCGCACCACGCCGGCATGGTGGCCTCGGCCGAGACGGTCGACACCGTCAACATCGTGACCAACAACTTCGACGCCGATACGGGCATGGCCGGCGGCGCCGCGGTGGCGGTGGTGACCAAGTCGGGCACCAACAACCTGAAGGGTTCGGCGTTCTTCTTCAACAACCGCGACGACTGGAACGCCAACACGTTCTTCAACAACGCCAACCGGCTGGCCAAGCCCAAGGTCGAGAACCGGATCTGGGGCGGCACGCTCGGTGGCCCGATCGTCAAGAACCGCCTGTTCTACTTCGGGTCGTACGAGAAGTTCTACGAGGAGCGCGGGTTCCAGGAGACGTTCGCTGTCCCGACGGCGCGGATGCGCAACGGCGACTTCAGCGAGGTGCTGGCGGCCTTCCCGAACTTCCGCCTCTACGACCCGCTCACCGGCGACGCCAGCGGTAACGGCCGCGCGCTGTTCCCGGGCGCCGTCATCCCGGCCAATCGCATCAGCTCGATCGCCCGGAGGATTCAGGAGACCTACCCGCTCCCGAACGCGGGCGACCTGAACGGCAACCGTATCGCCGACGACTACGTCATCACGCGTGCGCCGACGTTCGACCGCAACAACTACGACGTCAAGGTGTCGTTCAACCGCTCGAGCGCGCACCAGATCTGGGGCAAGCTGTCCTACCTCGACGCCGACGTGCAGGATCGCTTCCAGATCGGCTTCGACCAGGTGGCGCCCGCGCCGACCAAGGTCAACGCGCCGGTGATCGGCCACACGTGGACGCTGTCGCCGACGCTCATCCTCGACGGCAACTTCGGCGTGACCTACAACGAGCAGGAAGGCCTGTCGCCCGACTACGGTACCAACTGGGGCACCGACATCTGGGGCATCCCGGGCACCAACGGCCCCGACATCCGCCAGTCCGGCCAGCCGCAGATCAACACGGGCCTGAGCGCCGTCGGCAACTTCTCGTCGTGGAACCCCTACTTCTACACGACGTCGGTCTACTCGTTCTCGCAGGCGCTCACCAAGGTCGCCGGTCGGCACGAACTGCGCGTCGGCTACGACTTCAACAAGCTCGAGATGAACCACTGGCAGCCCGAGATCGGCTCGGGGCCGCGCGGCGCATTCTCCTTCGGCGGCAACGTGACGGGCGCGCCCGGCTACCAGCCGATCGGCGGCTTCAACAGCTACGGATCCTTCCTGCTCGGCCTCCCGGCCACGATCGGCAAGAGCCTGCAGGCCGAGGAGATGACGACGCGCGAGTGGCAGCACGGGATCTACATCCGTGACCGCTGGCAGGTGAACGACAAGCTCACCCTCAACGGTGGCCTGCGCTTCGAGATGTACCCGACGATGACCCGCGCCGACCGCGGCATCGAGCGCCTCGACTTCGCCACCTGGAACGTCCTCATCGGCGGCCGCGGCGGCAACCCCAACGACGTCGGCGTGAGCGGCAAGCCGGTCTACGTGGCCCCGCGCCTCGGCCTCGCCTACCGCATCGACGACAACACCGTGTTCCGCACCGGCTACGGCATCACCATCAACCCGATGCCGTGGTCGCGCCCGCTCCGCGGCTTCTACCCGGCCACCGTCGCCTACAGCAACTCGGCCGCGGGCTTCAACTTCATCGGCACGCTCGAGCAGGGCATCCCGCCCATCGCCCAGCCCGACCTGAGCACGGGCAGCACCCGCCTCCCGAGCGGCGTCGACATGCGCACGCCGAACCCGGGCAACGTCGACCGCGCCACGCTGCACCAGTGGAACGTCACGTTCGAGCGGCGCCTGCCCCTCGACATCGTGACCAGCGTCGCGTACGTCGGCACGCAGAACAACGGCGGCTACGCCGACATCAACCTGAACTACGCCGAGCCGGGCACGGGCAACGCCGGCCGTCGGTTCTTCGCGCAGGCCGGCAACGCCAACATCCTCGACTGGGGTGCGTGGACGGGTAGCAAGTACCACTCGCTGCAGGTGGCGGTGAATCGTCCGTTCAAGAACGGCCTCCTGCTCAAGGGCGCGTACACCTGGAGCAAGGCGATGAACGAGACCGACGACGATGGGTGGACGGGCATGACGTGGAACATCCCGAGCCAGTACGACCGCAACTACGCGCGCGCCGGCTACGACCGCACCCACATCCTCCAGATGGCGTTCGTGTACGAGCTGCCCTTCATGCGCGAGAGCAACAACATCCTCGCGTACATCGTCAAGGACTGGCAGATCAACGGCATCTTCTCGGCCTTCTCGGGCACGCCGTTCACCATCGGCGGCAACAACCCGCAGCTGCTCGCGCCGGGCGCGGGTGCCATCACGGCCAACCAGAGCGGCGACCTGAACTACATCAACGACCCGAGCCGCGACGTGAAGTGGATCGACACGTCGGTCCTCACCAACCCGACGGGCCTGCAGTGGGGCAACTCCGGCCGCAACGCCTTCCGCGGACCCGGCGTGTGGAACCTCGACTTCTCGCTGTTCAAGAACATCCCGATCGGCCGCTACCGCATGGAGTTCCGCGCGCAGGCGTCCAACGTGCTGAACCACACGCGCTACCTCAACCCGGACACGGGCATCAACAGCCCGACGTTCATGCAGTGGGTGGGCGCCGGCTCGTACGACGCGCCGCGCATCATCCAGCTCGGCCTCCGCTTCGCCTTCTAGGCTGACGCTTCAGTAAACGAACAGAGCCCGGCTCTCCAGATGGGGAGCCGGGCTCTTCTCGTTTTCGGGTAATTCCGCGATGCTGCGATGCCGCGATGCAGGAAGGGCGAAGGGCGAAGGGCCAAGGGCAAAAGGGCAAAAGGGCAAGGGGCCGGCCTCACCGCATCACTTCGCGGCGAGATACCGCGCGATGCCCTGGCGCACCGGGGCGGCGGCCGTTGCGAGCATCGCCCGCGCCTCCGGACCGTCGACGTCCACGCCACGCGCCTCGAGCAGCTCGGCGACGTGCGACGAGACCACGGCGTCATGGTCGGCGAGTGCCCTGAAGAGCGCGGGCAGGGACGCGCCGTGGGACTCGACGAGCCGGCTCGCGTACTCACGTGCCGACGAGAACACGCCATCACCGTCGGCATCCACGTAAATGGGGGCCGTGAGGCTGAACACCACGGGACGCCAGGCCGGCGTCGTGGGCTGGTACGGCGTCGGGATGGCCCATGAGGGATCGGTGACGCCCGGTCCCTGCGCGACCACCACCACGAAGTAATCATGGCGCCGGCGGGGCAGCGGCCAGCGCAGCGAGGCCTTTCGCACCCGCGCGCCCGCAGCCTCCCCGATGGACTGCTGCGCGGCCTCGACACCGTTCACCCAGAGCGCGACGCGATTGGCGCGCGTCCACGTCGCGCCCGACACCCGCACGTCGACGTCCTTGGCCCCTTCCGCGCGCACGAGGTCGCCCGGACCAGCCGTGCCGATGCGCGCCTCCGCGAACAGTCCGAGGCTCACCACGACGCGCCCCGCGCGCAGGCTCGCCGCGGCCTCGTCGATCGGCACCCGGCCGGCGTCGCCATCCGCGGCGCGGACGTAGGTGCGTCCCTGGCCGACGATGAAGCGGCTGACGTCGTGGGAGTCGCTGGCGCCGATGGGCGTGATGCGGAGGCCGCGATTGAGCAGCGCGAACCAGCTGCGGACGGGCTCCAGCCAGTCCGACCGCATGGCGCCGGAGTTGACGACCTCCATGGCGGTGAAGGCCTGCGGGAGGTCGCGGCTCGCACCGGTCGCGCTGTTGAAGTGGGCGCGTGAGAACGGCGTGAACGTGCTGTGCGTGTCGTGGGGATGGTTGAGCACGGCCACCGCGGCATCGGCCCGCGCGGCGGCAGGGAACACGTTGAAGTGGCCGGTCTTCGTCGTGACCTCGTTGCCGACGATCGATGTCACGAAGCGTGAGACGCCCATCGACGCCAGCGCAGGGGCGTAGTCGGTCGGCCGATCGTGCTCGGTCGCGATCGCCAGCTCGATGCCCTCGCCGGCCAGCGTGAGGGCCCGCTCCGCGAGTGACGCATCGCCGTGGCCGCTCACCTCGAGCGTGTGGATGTGCGTGTCTGCGGCGACCCAGCCGCCCGTCGCGACCTGCCGCGACAGCCGCAGCGCGACGTCGCGCGTCTGGCCTGCACCGACCGACACCGTGACCTCGTGCATGCCGAACTCCGGCCCGCGGGTGGCGCGCACGCGATACGTCCCCGGCTGCAGGCCGACGTGGCCCGCGTCCTCGCCGACGTACGCCACGCCCGGGCGCACGGCCTGCCTGGAGTCGGGCAACGCCATCAGCGCCGCGAGTGCGTTGTCGGCATCGACGATCGTCACGCGCGCCGGGAGCGGCTGCCCGTCCTCGCCGTTCACGCGGACGCGCAGCGACGCCGACCCGAGCAGCGCGGCGCGTGACGCCGGTGCCAGGCGGACACTGTGGATCACGACGTCGTCGGTGGGCGTCTTCGACGTGATGGTGAGCGTGTTGGCGCCGTCGGCGAGAGCCCCGGTCGGCACGGCGAGCGCGTGCACGAGGTCGGCTTCCATCCGCA
>NZ_JBIINP010000194.1:0-7247 GCF_044337415.1 Luteitalea sp. | reverse complement strand
GATCCCGCCGCCGCCGCGCGTGACATCCGCGACACGTTCGGGCGCATGGCCATGAACGACGAGGAGACCGTCGCCCTCATCGCCGGCGGCCACTCGTTCGGCAAGACGCACGGCGCGGGCCCCGCGACGCACGTCGGCCCCGAGCCTGAAGCCACCGCGCTCGAGACGCAGGGCCTCGGCTGGCTGAGCACCTACGGCTCCGGCAAGGGTGGCGACACGATCACCAGCGGCCTCGAGGTGACGTGGACGACGACGCCGACCAGGTGGAGCAACAACTACTTCGAGAACCTGTTCGGCTACGAGTGGGAGCTCACCAAGAGCCCGGCGGGCGCGCACCAGTGGAAGCCGAAGGGCGACGCCGGTGCGGGCACCGTGCCCGACGCGCACGACGGCACGAAGCGGCACCAGCCGATGATGCTGACCACCGACGTCGCGCTGCGTGTCGATCCGTCGTACGAGAAGATCTCGCGGCACTTCCTCGAGAACCCGCAGGCGTTCGCCGACGCCTTCGCCCGCGCCTGGTTCAAGCTCACGCACCGCGACATGGGCCCGATCGCGCGCTACCTCGGCAAGGAAGTGCCGGCCGAGCCGCTGATCTGGCAGGACCCGGTCCCGGCGCCGACGCAGCCGCTGATCGGCGCGGCCGACATCGCCGCGCTGAAGCAGGCCATCCTCGCGTCGGGCCTCACCACGGCGCAGCTCGTGCGCACCGCGTGGGCCTCGGCCTCGACGTTCCGCGGCACCGACAAGCGTGGCGGCGCCAACGGCGCGCGCCTGCGCCTCGCCCCGCAGAAGGACTGGGCGGTCAACGAGCCGGCCGAACTCGCGCAGGTGTTGGGCGTGCTCGAGGGCGTGCAGCAGGCCTTCAACGCGAAGGGCGGCGCGCAGGTGTCGCTGGCCGACGTGATCGTCCTCGGCGGCAGCGCTGCGGTGGAGCAGGCGGCGAAGGCTGCCGGCGTCGACGTGCAGGTGCCCTTCGCGCCGGGTCGCACCGACGCGACGCAGGAGCACACCGACGTCGAGTCGTTCGCGGTGCTCGAGCCGACCTACGACGGCTTCCGCAACTACGTCGGCCAGGTGGGCAGCGTGCCGGCCGAGGTGGTGCTGGTGGAGAAGTCGCAGATGCTGACGCTGACGGCGCCGGAAGTGACGGTGCTCGTGGGCGGCCTCCGCGTGCTCGACGCCAACACGGGCGGCGCGCAGCACGGCGTGCTCACCACCCGCAAGGGCGCGCTGACCACCGACTTCTTCGTGAACCTGCTCGACATGGACGTCGAGTGGAAGCCGACCACCGACGCCGCCGAGACCTTCGTCGGCCGCGTGCGCGGCAGCGGCGATCAGAAGTGGACGGCCACCCGCGTCGACCTGCTCTTCGGGTCGAACTCGGAACTCCGCGCCCTCGCCGAGGTCTACGCCTGCGACGATGCGAAGGAGAAGTTCGTGCACGACTTCGTGGCGGCGTGGACGAAGGTCATGACCCTCGACCGCTTCGACCTGCAGTCGTAACCGCCTTGAAGACGTTAAGCGTTAAGCGTTAAACGTCAAGCGTTACTCGTTACACCGGCCCGCCCAGGCATCGCGCCTGCGGCGGGCCGTCGTGCGTCGGAGACTCGTCAGCCGCTGACCGTCAGGTTGCGGAAGTGCGCGTCGGTGCTGACGTCGATCCACAGCGCCACGGCACCGCGCCCGCCCTGGCCCGTCTTCAGGTCGTTGACCACGAGCGTGGGCTGCGCCTGACCGTGCACGAACAGGCGCGCCTGCGTGCCGCGCACCTCGATGCGCACGCGCGTCCACTGGCCGGGCACGAGGTCCACGTAGCTCTCGTACTTCTCCGGCGTCTCCTTGCGCAGCCGCTGCCACGTCCAGTCAGGATGCGAGATGTACTGGACCGAGTGGTTGCGCCGCACCTGGTCGTCGGCGCGGCCGTTGGTCGGGCGCAGGTAGAGCGCGTCGTACGTGCGCATGTCGGGCTGCACCCTGAACGCCACCCCGACGAAGCCGCGCGCATCGGCGAACACGTCGGTCCGCGGCGAGCCCGCCACCTCCACCTCGATCACGCCGTCGCCGAACTCGAGGCCCTCGACCAGCGCCAGTGTCTCGGCGGCGAGCGCGGCGGGACTGGCGCCGCCTGGCCCCGGCACGTTCGACCGCACGCGCACGCCTGCCTTGCCGTCGAGCATGGCGGCAACCGCCGTCACGTTGTGCAGCCGAAGGCCGGTGGGTGACGTCAGCGGGAACTGGCGTGGGCCGCCGGCCTGGGCGTGTACTCCCGCGTGCGCGGTGGCGAGACCTGCGACGGTGGTCGTGAAGAACGTGCGTCGGTCCATGCGTGTGTTCTACGTTCGCCGACCACGCGAGGTTGCGCAAGGGCCAGACGGGACCGCTGCCCGTCGCTCTTTCGGTATCCCCCGGCTTGCCCTGAGCGAGCGCAGCGAGTCGAAGGGCATCGCAGCATCGCGGCATTCCCCTATTCGGTTACCGTGTCGCCATGCCCGCGCCACCGGTCATCACGACACCGCGTCTCGATCTGCGCCCGTGGCGCGCGACCGATGCCCCGGCGCTGCTGCCCATCCTCGAGGCCAACCAGGACCACTTCGCGTCGTGGATTCCTCGAGCCGTGTCAGAACCCGTGTCCGTCCCCGTGCTCGAGGCGCGGCTCGAGGCACGCGCCGAGGACTTCGCGGCCGATCGGGCCTGGCGCTACGCCTACCTCCTCCGCGCGGACGACCGACTGCTGGGCGAGGTGTCGTTGTTCCCCCGCGACGCGCAGGGCCGCGTCGCGCTGGCCGACGCCGACCGCTTCGAGATCGGCTACTGGCTCCGTCGCGACGCAACGGGGCAGGGACTCGCCACGGAAGCGGCGCGCGCGATGCTCGACCTCGCGCGGTCGTTACCCCAGGGACGGCTGGTCGAGATCCGCTGCGACCCACGCAACGCCCCGAGTGGCGCCGTCGCGCACCGGCTGGGCTTCACCCTCGATCGCATCGAGACACGTGAAGGGGCAGGAACTGCCGGGGCCCTGCACACACACGTCTGGCTGTACAGGCGACAGGCGTAGGCACGTGCGGAGGCGATTGCGTGAGGGCCGTCGCCCGCGCCGCCGCGATTGCCGCAGAATCAGCCGCCGACAATCGCATCGGCCTCGACCTCCACCAGGTACTCGTCCCCGACGAGTGCGGCGCCGACCATCGTATTGGCCGGCTGTATTCGGCCGAAGCGCGCGCCGTGGACGCGCGCGACCACCTCCCAATCGTCGATGTGCCGCACGTACACGCGCGTGCGCACCACGTCAGTGAGCGCGGCGCCAAGCGACTGCAGTGCACCCTCGATCTTGTCGATCGCAAAGAGGGCCTGCGAGGCCGCGTCCTGGCCGCCGATGGCCCGGGCGCCAAGCGTCGCGGTGGTGCCCGAGACCGAGATGTGCTGACCATGACGCACCGCTCGGGCAAACCCGGCGGCCGTTTCCCAGACCGTGCCGGTCAGGCATCGTGATCGGCCATCGGCCCCGGTGCTCGACGCAAACGGCGCCGGCATCGTCTGCAGGTGATGACTGAGGTCTCCCGATGCCGTCAGGAACGGCGGTGTGCGGTATTCGTCACCGCAGTCACCGGAAATGGGTTCCAGGGTGTCGAGCGCGGCCTGGATGTCGGAGCGGTCGGCCTCGGTGAGCGAAAACGAGAACAGTCGCTGAGTGTCGTCGACGTGCGCGCGCTCGCCGAGCCTGGCGCCGACGATCACGCCGGCGACGCCGGGCTGGTCGAGGATGTAGCGCGTCGCGATGTTGGGGATCGAGACGCCGTGCCTGTCGGCCACCGCCTTGGCCGCCGCAAGCACGCGTTGCAGCGCGGCCCAACCGCCGGCGACTCGAAGGAAGCGGCCGTACTTCATCATCGACCAGGTGCCGGTTCGTTCCCAGTCCGGCTCCGGCTGGCCGAGCCAGCGCTCGGTCAACCATCCACCGGCCACGGTGCCGTAGGCCAGCAGCCGCACACCTGTCGCCTCGCAGTACGGAGCCAGGCCCCTGGCCGCGCGCTGATCGAGCAGCGAGAACGACACCTGGTTGGACACCACATCGATCCCGCTCATGCGCACCATCCGCAGGTGCGCCGTATCGACATTGGTCAGACCGAGCTCGCGAATCAGTCCGGCCCGCTTCAGGTCCTGCAACTCGTAGAGGGTCTCGAGCCAACTGGGGTCGGCGTAGTTCCACGCGTGATACTGGAGGAGATCGATCGAGTCCGCCCGGAGCCGTCCAAGCGCCCGTTCGACGGCCGCACGCACGTCGGCCCTGGGCACGCGGCCCGGCTTCGGCACCCACTTGGTGAGGCACTGGACCGCGCCGCCGTGCCGCGACCGGAAGATCCCTGCCACCAGCTCGGCCGACCCATAGTGATCGGCCATGTCGAACGTCGTCAGTCCAGCGTCGACGTAGGGGTGCATCGCGGCCGCCGCGTGCTCGAGATCGATCGGGTGCCCATCACGTTCCATGTCGGCCAGCTGCCACAAGCCGGTGAGCACACGCGAGATCGAGAGGCCTGGCGCAAGATCGATTCTCGGAATCCGGGGAGACGAGGTCATTGGCAGCTTCACTCCGGCGGCAGTGCCGCGAAACGCGCGGACAGATCCACGCCCGTCGCCTTGAGTCTGGTGACCTCGCGCACGTAGACGACCGTGCCGGCCGCCATCACCGCCAGCCACACCCAGGTGGACCGGAAGTACCACGCGGCGGCTGGTGACGTCAGGTCCTTGATCGTGTGTACCGCGAGGAAGCCGGCAATCACGACCACGGCGAGCACGGCAAGAGGGACGCGATGCGCCGCATTGGGCAGCACCGTGATGGCGCGTGCGAGCACCGGATTTCGACGAGGCAACGTGAGCACGGACGCCGCCATGGCCAGGAAGTTGACCAGCATGGCCGTGACGAGAATGTCGATGCCAAGGAAGAAGTCGCCGGCGAGGTGGCTGCCGAGGATGCCCAGCGTCGCCATGACACCGCTGGCGACGACCGCGACGTGCGGGGTGCGGTGGCGCGGATGGACGGCGGCCACCGCCTTGGGAAAGATGCCGTCTTCCGCCCACGCGAACATCAGGCGCGAGGTCGCCAGCAGCATGGCCGGCAGATCCTTGGCCAGCGCCACCGCCGCCGCCGACACGATCACCACCGTCCAGAAGGGCGGTAGCAGGTACCCGAGCAAGCCAGGTGCCGTCACGTCGCGCTGCAGCGCTTCAGTCGCCACGTACTGCCACGGCACCGCGTGATACACCGCCGCCGTGAACAGCAGGTAGAACAGGGCCACCGAGCCGACCGCCAGGCCGATGGCCATCGGCAGGGTGCGGCCAGGGTTCCGGGCTTCGCCGCCGGCTTGCGCGATGGCGTCAAAGCCGATGAACGACGCGAACAGCACGGCCGACGCCGAGAGGAACGGCCACGGTTGGAAGCCGCCGGGGAGGTTCGGCACCGCACGGCCCTCACGTGCCATCAGCGCCGCCGCAAGATCGTTGGCGTCGAACCAGAATCCCGCAACGATCACGACGCCGCCAAGCGCGAAGGTCAGGAACATCAGCGGCACCACCAGTCGCTGATAGAACACGATGCCGCGGAGATTGGCGGCGACTGCCGCCCACAGCACACCAAGCGAGATCAACAGTCGCACGGGACCGGTCTCGAGCGCGGCCGCCGTACCCGACCATCGCGCGGCCACCGCGATGTCCCGGATGAACGGGACGAGCACATACGACACCACACCGATGGCAATACACAGCGCGAACCATTGGGAGAACGAGGCCACGAACCCCAGGTAGGGGCTCAGTCCGCGGCTCGCATAGACATAGCTGCCACCTGCGCGCGGCATGGCCGAGGCGAGGATGGCGTAGGCGAGCCCTGCCAATGCGGCGGGCAGGGCGGCAAACAGGAACGCCAGCACCACGTACGGACCGATGCCCGGCACGTTGCGCTGGATCATGAACGGGATGATGTTGATGCCCGCGCCGACCATCGCGCAGACGCCAGTGGCCGTCAGGCCCAGTACACCCATCTCGCGGGCGAGTGAGGCCCGCCCTGCAGATCCTGCCATGAGGACCGCAAGTATACCGGCGTACCATTCGCCGATGGGGATTGTCTCTCGCCGCCTGTTGATGGCGATGCTCGTGAGCCTGCCGGGAGCGAACGTGCTCGCGCAACCGGTGGCTCCGCTGACACTCGATCAGGTCACGTCACGGCCCAGTCTGATCGGAACGCCACCGTCCTCGCCGGTCTGGTCGCCCGACAGCCGTCGTCTCGCCTTCGCGTGGAACGAACGCGGGCAACCGTTCCGCGATCTCTGGGTCGTCGACGCGGACGGGCGCGGACTGCGCCGGCTGACCGATCTCGATCGCACACATCCGGCCCCATCGCCGCCCGAGGGGCGATCGACCGCAGCACTGGCTGCACAGGCTGCGGCACGGGCGCGTACCGGAGTGGGCGAGGTCCTGTGGCTGCGCGACGGCAGAACGATCCTGTTCACGGCGGCCGGAGGGACCTATCGCGTTGATGCTGACGCTGGCGAGCCGGTGCGTCTCGATCTCGGGGGGAGTGCGTCGAACCTGGCCGCCTCACCCGACGGGACAAAGCTCGCCTTCCTGCGGAGCGGCGATCTGTGGCTGTGGTCGCTCGGTGCCGGCGGGCCGGCGATGCGCCTGACCCAGCTCGCCGTGCCTGGCATCGCGCGCGTGCCGCTGGGAACGTACAACCGGGCGGATGTCGAGATCGGCACGGGCATCTGGGGGGCGAGCTGGCGCCCGTTCGCGTGGGCGCCGGATGGCCGGTCGATTGCCGTGCACCAGGTCGACCGTCGTCACATCCGCCGCGTGCCGTTTCCGTCGTATCTGGGTGACGAGACAACCGTGAGCGAGTTGCGACGCGGGTATCCGGGTGACGAGAACGAGCGTCGCACGTTGCACGTGGTCGAGGTCGCCACAGGTACCCTGCGCCCGATCGCGCTCGAGGATCCCGGCTACCGGGCGGTGAGCGACTTCCAGTGGGCGCCGGATGGCCGGCTCCTGATCGACCGCGTGTCCGACACGGGCACCGATCGCTGGGTATCGGTGCTCGACCCGGGCGCGACGACGCCCCGGCTGTTGTGGCACGACCACCGTGCCACCCGCATCTATCCCTCGTATGCGGCGCGCTGGCATCCGGATGGCCGTCGCATTGTCGTACTCGCCGATCTCGCGGAGCGCGATCATCTGTACGCCCTCGACGCGACCAC
>NZ_JBIINP010000059.1:0-23528 GCF_044337415.1 Luteitalea sp. | reverse complement strand
GGGCAGGGACAAGGAACAGGAACGCGCGGGCGACGCAGACAAAGCGAGGGACGAGAGAGCAAGGGACGAGGAGGGGCGCGGCCGGCGAGGCCAGGCCATAGGAGCAAGGGCAGGGAGAAAGTGCAGGCGCAGGGGCGCAGACAGCTTGCAGACGGAGCTGGGGGCTGGGGGCTGGGGGCTGGGGGGCTGGGGGCTAACCGGGCGCTGAAAAACTCCGTCCTGTCGTGGAAGGTTCAGAGTTCTGAATGGAGAGTGCGCCGATCTTCAAGGGAATCGCAGCCCCT
This sequence comes from Luteitalea sp., assembly GCF_044337415.1. Taxonomy (GTDB): domain Bacteria; phylum Acidobacteriota; class Vicinamibacteria; order Vicinamibacterales; family Vicinamibacteraceae; genus Luteitalea. Next base: position 23,244 of record NZ_JBIINP010000059.1, on the reverse strand, counting down.
CCATTCTGAATTCTGAACTCTGCATTCAGGTTGCGGGCTTTTTCGGCAACCTGCCACGGTCTTGCCACCGGGCGCCGTCGAGGTTGGGTGCGGCGGCCGCCGTCGATGATTTCCGCGACGACTCGTCGTCCAATGGAGCATGGCCATGAACGTTCTGCTGTGGGTCTTCCAGGTCCTGCTCGCTGCCGCCTTCCTCGCGCACGGCCTGATGTTCCTGTTCCCGGGCCCCGAACTCGAGGCGCTGATGAACGCATCGATCGCGCGGCCCCTGCGCTACTTCCTGGGCGTCGCGGAGGTTGCCGCGGGCATCGGGCTCGTGGTGCCGGGCCTGACGCGCATCGCGCCGTGGCTCGTGCCGCTCGCCGCCGCCGGGCTGGTGCCGATCATGGTCGGCGCCACGGTGCTGCACATCGCCCGCGCGGAGTACGGGTCGTCGGTGACCACCGCAATCCTGCTGCTGATGATCGTCGTTGTCGCGTGGGGCCGCTGGCGGGTCCGACCGATCGCCCCCCGGACGCGCGCCTGACCACGCAGGGGCCTCGGGGGCGCAACAACCGATGCGAATCCGAGCTGCCGCGCGCCCTTTGCCGAGCGCTGCCCTGTCCCTGCCCCTTGTCCCTCGCCTCCCTGGTGACTCGTCCCCCGTCCCTGTCCTTGTCCCCCGTCCCTGTCCCTGTCCTTGTCCCCCGTCCCTGTCCTTGTCCCTCGTCCCTGCTCTGTCCTCGTCCCTTGTCCCTCGCCTCCCTTGTCCCTCGTCGCTTGTCCCTCGTCCCTTGCGCTGCCCTGTCCTTGTCCCTCGTCCCTGCTCTATCCTCGTCCCTTGTCCCTCGCCTCCCTTCTGACTCGTCCCTTGTCCCTCGTCCCTTGCGCTGCCCTGCTAGCATGCGTGCCGATGACGATGCAGGCGCAGTCGTGGCCGTTTCCGTGGCCACAGGATCGGATTGCCTCCTACACGGCCCGACGAGCCACGGCCCCGCTGGTCATCGATGGGCGACTCGACGAGGCCGACTGGCAGGCAGCGGAGAAGTCGCCGCGCTTCTCGCACCTCGTGGGCGGTGCGCCGGGCATCCACGACACGCGAGCCGCAGTGCTGTGGGACGATCAGTACCTGTACGTCGGCTACTGGATCGAGGAGCCGTTCGTCGAGGCCACGCTCACCGAGCGTGACTCGCTCATCTACACCAACAACGACGTCGAACTGTTCATCGCCGGCCGCGATGCCTACTACGAGTTCGAGATCAACGCGCACAACACCATCTACGAGGTCTTCTTCATCTGGGAGCGCGAGTTCGTGTCGTCGGGCTACGCCGCCCGGCCCGAGTTCGATCGCGCGCACCCGGGCGTGAAGCCGTTCAACGGCGTCGGCTTCAAGAACCACCCGAGGGGACCGCGCATCGGCTACTGGAACTGGGACATGCCCGGACTCCGGACGGCCGTGCACGTGGATGGGACGCTGAACGACAACCGCGATCGCGACCGCGGCTGGACGGTGGAACTGGCTATCCCCTGGGCATCGCTCGCGCCGCTGGCGATGCCCGACGGGCGCGCCCTGCCGCCACGCGACGGCGACGAGTGGCGCATGGATTTCTCGCGCTTCAACCAGTACAAGGAAGCGCCGCCATCGGCCGATCCCGGCGGTTGGGCGTGGAGTCCCCATGGCGTGTGGGACTCCCACGTGCCCGAGCTGTTCACGAAGGTCCGCTTCTCCACCACGCCCGTCGCGCGCCCGACCCCACCCCGGTGACTCGTCCCCACGGAGCTGCCATGTCCGCCTGCCTGTCCTCGTTCCGCCTGCTGCGTTCGCTCGCGGCCACATGCCTGGCGCTCGCTGTCGCGGCCACTGCCGCACACGCGCAGGTCAGCGGCCTCACGGGCACGCTCGTCGTCACCAACAAGACGCCGTCGACGGCGACGATCGTCGACGTCGGCTCCGGGCGCACCCTGGCGACGTTGCCCACCGGCACCAACCCGCACGAGATCGTCATGTCGCCCGACGGCAGCCTCGCCGTCATCACCGACTACGGCGGCCAGCGCCGGACGCTGACCGTGATCGACGTGCCCGGGCTCAAGGTGGCCCGCACGATCGATCTCGGCGAACACCGCGCGCCGCACGGCATCGTGTTCCTGCCGGGCGACCGGCTCGTCGCCGTCACCTGCGAGCAGACGCGAAACGTCGTCATCGTCGACGTGGTTGCGGGTGTCGTGAGTCACGCCATCTCCACCGACGCAGGCGGGTCGCACATGGTGGGCGTGACCGCCGACGGCACCCGCGCCTACACCGGCGACATGCGCGACCACACCGTCACCCAGCTCGATCTCGGCACGCGCAAGGCGGTGCGCCGCTACCCCGTCCCGGCCGTGCCCGAGGCGATCAACGTGACGCCCGACGGCAAGGAGGTCTGGGTCGGCAGCAACCAGACCGGCCAGGTGAGCGTGCTCGACCCCTCGACCGGCAGCGTGACGAAGGCCGCCGAGGGCCTGAAGTGGCCCTACCGCATGCTGTTCACGCCAGACGGACGGCAGGTGATCGTCCCGGACCCGACCCTGCACGAGGTGCGCTTCATCGACCGCGCCGCGCGGACGGTAATCGGCACGCTCGCGCTACCGGGTGCGCCGCAGGGCGTGACGATCACGCCGGATGGTCGCTATCTGTTCCAGTCGCTGAGCGCCGAGACACGCGTGGCGATCATCGATGCCGCGGCGCGCAGTGTCCGTGGGCACCTCACGGTCGGCGGTACGCCCGACGGCGTCGCCTATACGACGCGGGTGGTGACGCCGCGCTGATGCCACGCCTCGTGCTCAGGCGGCCGCGGCTGCAGGACGAGGCGGAACTGCTGCGCGCGCACCGCGCCACATCGCCCGACCTGCCGAGCTTCCTGCACCTCTACCAGGACGGCATGCCGATGGCGCGGTACCTCGAGGTGCTCGACGCACGCGAGCGGGGGGAGCACCTCGGCGTCGGGCAGGTGCCCGCCACGTTCCTGTTCGCGTTCGTCGGCCCCCGGATCGTCGGGCGCGTGTCGCTGCGCCACGTGCTCACGCCACCGCTCGAGCGGATCGCCGGCCACATCGGCTACGCCGTCGTGCCCGAGTTCAGGCGTCGCGGTCATGCGACGGAGATGCTCCGACAGGCGCTGCGCATCGCCCGGCGCCAGCTCGGCCTCGCTCGTGTGCTCGTCACCTGCGACGACGACAACGTGGCGTCCATCAGGGTGATCGAGAAGAACGGCGGCGTGCTGGAGAACATCGTCGAGGGCACGGACCTGCACGTTGCGAAGCGACGCTACTGGATCGACACCCCGCCTCCACGAGGCGGCCGTCGCGCGATCACGCGCGTGACGTAGCCCGCCAGGCGGGTCCGTGGTCGCCGACGCGCTACCCTGTCGGGAGCGACATGGCAGACGAGGTCAAGAACTACATCACGCCGGCCGGCTACAAGCGCCTGCAGGACGAGCTGGCGCGGCTGTGGAAGGACGAGCGCCCGCCCGTCGTGAACACCGTCGCCTGGGCGGCGGCCAACGGGGACCGTTCCGAGAACGGCGACTACATCTACGGCAAGAAGCGCCTGCGCGAGATCGATCGGCGCATCCGCTACCTGTCCAAGAGCCTCGACAAGGCGGTCATCGTCGACAACGCGGGCAAGGGGCTCGCGCAAGTCCGCTTCGGGGCCACCGTCACCATCGAGTACGAGTCGGGCCAGGAACGCGAGCTCACCATCGTCGGCGTGGACGAGATCGACAACGGCGACGCCCGCATCTCCTGGCGCGCGCCGCTCGCGCGGGCGTTGATCGGCGCCAAGGTGGGCGATGTCGTCACCCTGCGCGCGCCGAAGGGCGACGAGCGCATCGAGGTGGTCGAAGTGAGGTACGAGCCGGTCACGTAGAACGGCGACAGGCTGCCGGCGGCAGGCGACCCGACGTGTCGCGCGAGCCGACACTCGCACGATCGTGGCGCGGATGAGGCGGAAGACGGCCGCCCGCACCTCACGGACGCGACGTGACACACTGCGTCGGGGGGCGACATGCCCGGACTTTCTTCCGCAGACGCCACGGCTCGGCTGGCACAGCTGGGCCCGAATGCCCTGCCCGACGCGCCGACGGTCCCGACCTGGCGACGCTTCCTGCAGCAGTTCGGCAGCCCGCTGATCCACATCCTGCTCTTCGCCCTCGCGTTCGATCTCGGGGTGTGGTGGTACGAGGGTGCGCACGGCTGGCCCGTCGAGGCCACGGCCATCGGCCTGATCCTCCTCTGCAATGCCGCGTTGGGCCTGTACCAGGAGCGGCGCTCGGAGGCGGCCCTGGCGCGGCTGAAGGTGCTGGCGGGCGCGCAGGCGTGGGTGCTGCGCGACGATGAGCTGGTCCGGATGCCCACCCACGTGCTCGTGCCCGGCGACTGGGTGCGCCTCGAGGCCGGCGACCGCGTGCCTGCCGACGGCGCGCTGCACGACCCGCGCGGCGTGCTGATCGACGAGGCGCTCCTCACCGGCGAGTCGGTGCCCGTCGACAAGGGCCAGGGCGAGGAGGCCTTCAGCGGCACGCTGCTGGTGCGCGGCAAGGCCTTCCTCGAAGTGACGCGCACCGGTGCATCCAGCGCGATGGGCAAGCTGGCCACGATGCTCGGTGGGATCGAGGCCATGAAGACGCCGCTCGAGCGCCGCGTCGACGCGCTCGGCAAGGGCATCGCGCGGTGGGTGCTCTCGCTGGCCGTGGCGCTCGGCGTGCTGGGCGTGCTGGCCGAGGGGCTGGCGCGCGCGCCGGAGATGATCATCTTCGCCGTCGCGCTGGCCGTCGCGGCGGTCCCGGAAGGCCTGCCGGCCGTGCTCACGGTGGCCCTGGCACTCGGTGTCGAGCGGATGGCGCGCCTGCGGGCCGTCGTCCGGCGCCTCGCGGCCGTCGAGTCGCTCGGGTCGGTGAGCGTGATCGCCACCGACAAGACCGGCACGCTCACCGAGAGCCGCATGGACGTGCAGGCGCTCGAGGCCACCGACGTCCCACGCGCGCTCCTCGCCCTGGTGCTCGCCAACGACGCCGACCACGTGACCGGCGCGGGCGATCCCCTCGACCTCGGCCTGCTCCGCTACGCCGCCGCGCACGGCGTCGACGTCGCGCGCGTGCGCGGCGATCACCCGCTGGTGAGCGAGCGCCCGTTCGACAGCACCTGGAAGTTCGCGCGCGTGACCGTGCGTGACGGCGACGACTCGGTGAGCTACCTGAAGGGGGCCCCGGAGATCCTGCTCGACCGGTGCGTGTTGGCCGACCAGGACCGGCGCGACTGGACGGACAAGGCTGCAGCGCATGCGCGCGAGGGATTTCGCGTGATCGCGGTCGCGTGGGGCGCGGGCGACGCCGAGGACCACCTCACGCTGCTGGGGCTCGCGCTGTTCCGGGATCCGCCGAGACCGGAGGTGCCCGACGCGGTGCGCCGCGCCATCGCTGCCGGGATCCGCGTGGTGATGATCACGGGCGACCATCCCTCGACGGCCCTGGCCATCGCACAGCAGGTGGGCATCGAGGGTGAGCGCGTGCTCACGGGCGAGGACCTCGATCGCCTCGAGGGCGCCCCCCTGCGCGACGCGATCGGCAGCGTGCACGTCTTCGCGCGTGTACGGCCAGAGCAGAAGCTCCAGCTCGTCGAGGCGCTGCAGGCGCGCGGCCACGTCGTGGCGATGACGGGCGACGGCGTGAATGACGCGCCAGCGCTCAAGCGGTCGGATGTCGGCGTGGCGATGGGTCAGCGCGGATCGGACGTGAGTCGCGAGGTGGCCGACCTGGTGCTGCTCGACGACAACTTCGCGACCATCGTCGCCGCGGTCGAGGAAGGTCGCGGCATCTACGAGAACATCCAGAAGTTCCTGCGCTTCCTGTTCTCGACCAACCTGTCGGAGGTGCTGCTGGTGGCCGGCGGCGCCATCCTGGCGTTCGCGTTCGGCCTGCGCGACGCGGCCGGGGCCCTGCTGCTGCCGCTGACCGCGGCGCAGATCCTGTGGATCAACCTGCTGACCGATGGGTTGCCGGCGCTGGCGCTGGCGCTGGACCGGACGCCCGGCCTGATGCAGGAGCCGCCGCGGGCCTCCGACGCCCCGCTGCTCGACCGCCCGTCGGTGCGGTTCGTGATCGGCGTGGGCAGCACGAAGGCCGTGCTGGCGCTCGCGCTGCTGGGGCTGGTGCCGCTGCTCGGGTACGGCCTCGACGTGGCGCGCGCCACGACCTTCCACTTCATGGCCGTCGGTCAGTTACTGCTGACGTATCCGTCGAGGCACACGCGGCTGCGCCCGCTGCCCAACCCGTACCTGCACGCGGCCGTGATCGGCGGCATCGCGCTGCAGGTGGGCGCTGCGGCCGTGCCCGTGGTGTCGCGGCTGCTCGGGAACGCGGCGCTGCCGCTCGAGCTCTGGGGCGTCGTGTTCGGGGGCGCGATCGTCGCGTGGGCCGCGGCGGAGGCGATGGCGCGCGTCGTCTGGCGCGACCGCGCGGGTCACCGCTGAGGCCGGTGGATCCACGCCGATACCGCCGGCGCCTGGCCGTGTCCGTAGCCGCCACTCACGAGGACGCGCCCGTCGGGCAGCGCCGCGGCGGCGGAGAACAGGCCGGGCAACCGCACCCCGGAGCCCGGCACCTCGAAGAACGCACCAGCCTGTGGGTCGAAGAGCTCGGCGGCGACGGCGCCACCGGCAATCAGGACCCGTCCGTCGGCAAGGAGCACCGACGTGCCGAGGTGCTTGTAGCGGGCGCGCCGCATCTCCGGGCCACGCGTGAACGCACCCGTCGCCGGAGTGAAGAACTCCGCAGACGCGTATGCGCCATCGCCATCCCGCTCGTCCGATCCCCCCGTCACCAGCACCCGGCCGTCGGGCAACAGGACCGCGTCGTGCTTGTGGCGACGGACGGTCATGCGGCCGGTGCGGCTGAACGTGCGCGTCGCCGGGTCGAAGATCTCGGCGGAGTCGTGCAGGGTGAGCTGGCGGCGCGGCCCCTGGTGCCCGCCGACGACAATGACGCGTCCATCGGCGAGGCGCGCCGCGGCATGTCCCTCGCGCGCGACCGTCATCGGGCCCACCCGCGTGAACGTGCGTGTCGCCGGATCGAAGAGCTCGGCATCCGCGAGGTAGGTCCAGCCCTCGCCGAGGCCGCCCACCAGCAGGACCCGTCCGTCGGCCAGGGCGACGGCGACGTGATTGGCGCGCGCCGTCTTCATGGGCTCGATGGCCGTGAAGAGGCCGGTGCGCGGATCGAAGAGCTCCGCGGCGGCCAATGTGCGTGAGCCCTCGCCGTAGCCACCCGCGACGAGGACACGCCCGTCGGCCAGGCGCGTCGCCGTGTGGCTGTGACGCGGCACCCGCATCGCCGGTGCGGCCGTGAATCGCCCGCGACCGGGCTCGAAGAACTCGGCGGCAGGGCCAGCACTCGCGGCCTCGAACCCGCCCACCACCAGCACCCGGCCGTCGGCGAGGGTCGTGGCCGTGTGGGCGGCCCGGGCGGTCGCCATGTCGGGCAATCGCTCGAGCACGCCTGTGGGCGCACCAGCGCCGGAAGGCCACGCCTGCGCGCCGAGAAGCGCGGCCAGCGCCAGGACTGCCGGAAACATACCTGCGTGCATCGCCACACTCCCTGTCCAGGACGCAACGCGACAGTGCGCAGCGCCGTGTGCAGGAGGGACGCACGAGAGCCGCAGGGCGTTAACGAGGTACACCTCGATTCAGAATTCAGAATTCAGAATCGAGGCATCGCGATGCGCTCGGCGAGTCGACGTCACCTTCAGTCTGAACTGTGAATTCTGAATCGTTGTGCAGCCGCCATACCTGCGCTACGACTGGATGCTGATCAGCTCGACGTCGAACACGAGCATGCCGGCCGGGGCGCCGGGGCGGCCGCCGTAGGCGAGGTGCTCGGGGATCCAGAAGCGGCGCTTCTCGCCTTCCACCATCAGCTGCACGCCCTCGGTCCAGCCCGAGATCACCTGGTAGAGGCCGAAGGCGATGGGCTCGCCGCGCGCCACCGAGCTGTCGAACATCTTGCCGTCGGTCGTCCAGCCCGAGTAATGGACGAGGACCTTCGAGCGCGGACCAGGGTGCTGCGTCCCCGTGCCGGGCTCGAGTTGGCGGGAAGCGAGTCCGCTCGGCGTGGTGGTGGCATCGGCGGGCGGGGCGGCGACATCGGCAGGGGCGGGAATCATCTCGACAGGGTCTCCAGAGAGGTGTGAACGGGCGATACGGTACCACTGCGGCGGACGGCCTGCGCACCCATGCGTCCGGCCGGAAGGGATGGCAATGACTACCTACGGTGGTAGATTGCCGCACATGCTCCAGCCCATTCGACTGGCCGCCACCGCGGCCCTGCTGATGCTGCCTGCACTGGCAGGCGCGCAGTCGGCCCCCATCAAGGGCGACGCCATCCTCGAGCACCCACTGGGGGTGCTCGCGAGCAAGAGCGTCGACCTCGTCGCCGCCGGACAGTTCGATGCGCTGATGGCCCTCAGGGTCAAGGAGGACCAGGCAGACTGGAAGACCGCCTCGGCGACGGACAAGAAGAACTGGGGCGCCCGGCAGAAGGAACTCGCGCCCACGCCCGCCGTGTTTGCCGAGCTCGTGCGCAAGGCGGGCGAGTTGACCGTCGAGGGCGATTCGGCGTCGCTCGAGGCCACCACGTCGGCGGGAACGCTGCGGCAGATGTTCACACGCGAGGCCGGGCAGTGGCGCATCCAGGTCGGGCCCATGTTCATGAGCGCGGCCGACACCGCCGCCGCGTCGGCGCCCATGACGCGCGTCGAGGGGGCCAACCTGGCGAGCCATCCCGCCAGCGCAGTGGTCCTCCAGTACGTCGACCTCCTCCATGCCGGCAAGCTCGACGAGGCCATGGCCAGGCTCGGCAGCACGAAGGCCCAGGCGGAGTGGAAGGCGCTGCCCGCCAGCGAGAAGAAGGAAAGCGCCGACTTCCGGATGCGGACGCTGCCGAAGCGGGCCGACGTGGCGAAGTCGTTGGCCTCGGGCGGCGTGCTGCTGATGCAGGGCGACGAGGCGACGCTGAACCTGATCACGATGACGCCGGCGACGTCGTCCAACAGCACGGGGTCGTCCACCACGATCGGCATCCCGCTGATCCTCGAACAGGGGCAGTGGAAGCTGGCGCAGTAGGCCGGGGCGGCGCACGGAGGCCGAGACCCGACCGTCGCGCATCTGTCTGACAGCAGGCGTAGGATGCTCACCATGCTCCCAATCGAGACCATCAAGGCGGCCTATGCCGCCTTCGGCAGGAACGACCCGTCCGTGCTCTTCGGGGCCATGGACCCGGCCATCACCTGGAACGAGGCGGAAGGCAACCCGCTGGCGGACCGCAACCCGTACGTCGGCCCGCAGGCCATCGGCGAGGGCGTGTTCGGGCGACTGCTGGCCGCGCTCGACAACTTCTCCGCGGTGCCCGACACGTTCATCGACGGCGGCGAGTACGTGGTGGTGCTCGGACGGTACGGCGGCACGTTCAAGCACAGCCACGAGCTGCTCGACGCGCAGTTCTGTCACGTGTACCACTTCCGCGACGGCAAGGCCGTGACGTTCCAGCAGTACACCGACACGGAACAGTGGGCACGCCTGTCGGCCTGAGCACGAGCACGTCGTAGGGACGCCTCACCGCCCTCCGGCCGTGCTCGGGGTGGCCTGAGCACAGTCGACGGCCGAGGCGTCCCCGTCGACGCGGATGAGGATCGCTCCCCTGCCGGACTGAATCTGCGCGAGTGCAGGAGCGCGCGCGGGGCGGCAGCACGGCTATAGTCCTGTCATGCCTCGCGCTCCACGCGTCAGTCGTCGCCGATTCATCGACACGGTGGTCGCCGCACCCGCGGCGGCCGCACTCGCACGGCCGGCCGTCGCCGCGCAGGCCCCCGCGTCCACCGGCGGCGCGCCCCGCGACCTGCCGAGGAGCGTCGAGAGGAGTGCGGCGGACCTCGGGCCCAACTTCGACGCCATCAGGCGCCTCGACGGCGACGCCACCTATCCGGCGTCGTTCCTGTCGGGGCGCTTCCCCACCCTCGACGCGTTCACCTCGCAGGCGCGGGCCCTCGTGCTCGACGGGTACGGCTACCGCCCTGCGCCCGTCGCTCCCGCGCCCGAGGTCGTCGACCGCTACGAGGGCCCCGACTACATCCGGGAGAAGGTGGTGTTCTCCACGACACCCACCTTCCGCGTGCCGGCCTACGTGTTCATCCCGAAGGGCCTGCGCGGACGCGCGCCGGCCGTCGTCGACCTCCACTCGCACGGCGGGATGTTCCTGTTCGGCAAGGAGAAGGTGATCGACTTCGGCCGCAACCACCCGGCGATGGTGAAGTACCACGCCGACAACTACGAGAGCCGCCCGACGGCCACCGAGCTCGTGAAGCGCGGCTACGTGGTGATCACCATCGACGCCTTCATGTTCGGCGAGCGCCGCGTGCTGATGGATGCCGACCTCGGCAGCGGCTGGGAGCGCTCGGCCTATACGCTCGACGACGTGACGCGCCTCAACCGCGTGTGTGCCTCGAAGGAGTCCACGCTCGCCAAGTCGCTCACCGTGCTCGGCACGAGCTGGCCGGCCATCGTCGCCTGGGACGACATGCGGACGGTGGACTACCTCGCGTCGCGCCCTGAGGTGGACGCCTCGCGCATCGGCTGCGTGGGCGTGTCGTTCGGCGGCTGGCGCTCGCTCTTCCTCGCCGCGCTCGATCCCCGCATCGCCGCCGGTTGCGTCGTCGGCTTCATGTCGACGATCCGATCGATGCTGCAGCGTCACGTCGACACGCACTCGTGGGTGCACTTCCCGCCGGGTGTCTACCGCCAGCTCGACCTGCCCGACGTGGCGACACTCACCGCGCCGCGGCCATTGCTCGTGCAGCAGTGCCTGCGCGACGGGCTCTATCCGCGCGAGGGCATGGACGCCGCCGTCCGCAAGATCGCCGACGTGCACCGGCGCGCCGGCCTGACCGATCGCTTCACGACGATGTCGTACGACGTGCCGCACGAGTTCAACAAGCAGATGCAGGACGACGCGTTCGCGTGGATGGGCACGCACCTGCGGCCGCGCGGCTGATTGGTAGGGCCCGTTGTCCCAACGCGGCCCGTCGCGCTGACAAGGATTGGAGCCCCATGCTCATACAGTCACTCGACACGCTCAGGGTCTCGACGCGAGGGCGCGGCTTCTACGACATCACGCGCGACGTCCAGGCACGCGTCGCACAGGCAGGCGTGCAGACCGGCCTCTGCACGCTCCACCTGCAGCACACCTCCGCGTCGCTGCTCATCCAGGAGAACGCCGACCCCGATGTGCGCCGCGACTTCGAGCGCTTCTTCGCGCGACTGGTGCCGGACGGCGATCCGCTCTTCATCCACACCGCGGAGGGCGACGACGACATGCCGGCGCACGTGCGGACGGCGCTGACGACGGTCAACCTGAGCGTGCCGGTCGCAGATGGCCGGCTGTGCCTCGGCACGTGGCAAGGCATCTACGTGTGGGAACACCGCCGCATCCCGCACACCCGGTCGGTGGTGGTGCACGTCATCGGCAGCGACGACTCGCAGGTCTTCAGCGCGCGGCCAGGCTCGGGCGGGTGATGACCTGGGCCGCTGGGTGGCCCTCGATGGCCAAGGACCCGGTGGAGGCGTGGGGGCGTCCGAATGGCGGGTGTGCCGCGTTCTCCTGGCACGGGGTGATTCGGATGCGTTGCGTGACGGTGGTCTCGGCTCTTGTTGCTCTGATGCAGGTGTTGGCGATGGCGCAGGCCCCGGAGGTTCCGCTGTTTGCGTTTGCATCGCCCGACGCGGCGGCGGAGTGGCAGGCCGTGAACGACGGCGTCATGGGCGGGGTGTCCGACGGCCGATTCAGGATGACCGACCGCCAGACGCTCGAGTTCTCCGGGACGCTCTCGCTCGAGAACAACGGCGGCTTCGCGTCGGTGCGATCCCGGCCCCGGTCGCTCGGCCTGCAGACGGGCGATACGCTCGTGGCTCGGGTGCGGGGTGACGGGCGCGAGTACCAGTTCAACCTGTACGGCTCAGGGCGATCGAGGGCCTTCTCGTACCGGGCGCCGGTGCAGACCCGCGCGGGCGAGTGGATTGAGGTGGCGGTCCCGCTGGACCGGTTCGAGGCCACCTCGTTCGGCCGGGTGCTGCGGGGAGCGGACCCGGTGGATCCCCGGAACGTCCTGTCGGTCGGCTTCCTGCTGGCCGAGAAAGCCCCCGGCCCGTTCGTGCTGGAGGTGGCGTGGATCAAGGTCCTTCGTCGTGAGGGCCGCTGAGGCACGCAGGGTGGGCCCGCGGGTCAACGGCCGCGCGGGGGCCCCCGCCCAGCCTCTCTGCTAGCATTGCAGCCAGCCGAAGGCAGGAGGTGAGCGATGACGAAGTTCACGCGACGCACGTTCCTGAAGACGGGTCTCGCTGCCAGCACGTTGGCCATCTCCGCGCCGTTGCCACTGGCTGCGCAGCGCGGCACGGCAACCGACGTGGTCACGCTGGGGCGCTCGGGCGTGAAGGTCAGCAGGCTGGCCTTCGGCACCGGCAGCTTCAGTGGGCGGGTCCAGCGCCAGCTCGGGCAGGACGGCTTCACGCGCCTGGTGCGCCACGCCTACGACAACGGCATCCGCTTCTTCGAGACGGCCGAGTCCTACGGGGAGATGCACCGGATGCTCGGCATCGCCCTCAAGGGCATCCCGCGCGACACCTACCAGATCATGTCGAAGGTGACGACGCGCGATGGCGTCGACCCACGGCAGAAGTTCGACGAACTGCGGACGCTCGCCAACACCGAGTACTTCGACATCATGCTGCTGCACTGGCAGCACACGGCGACCTGGCCCACCGACAGCGCCCGCTGGCAGGACGGCATCCTCGAGGCCCAATCGCGCAACGTCGTGCTGGGGCACGGCGCGTCGATGCACGGGCTGCCGGCCCTGCGCCGCGCGCCAGGCAACCCGTTCCTCGACGTCGCCATGGTCCGCGTCAACCACACCGGCAAGAGCATGGATGCCGAGGACTACGCGACGTCCGGGCTCGGCAACGTGCCTGAGGTCGTGACGCACGTCCACGCCGTGCGCCGCGACCGCATGGGCGTCATCGGCATGAAGCTGGTGGGCGAGGGCGCGTTCGATCGCGAGGACCGTCGCCGGGCGATGCGCTTCGCGTTCCGCGACGCCGGCGTCGACTGCGTCACCGTCGGCTACAAGAGCCCTGCCGAGATCGACGAAGCGATCGAGAACCTGAACCTCGCGCTCGCATAGCGCGGGTCACGGGCTGGCGCCCACGTGCCCGGCGGACCCGCGCCAGGCACGTGCAGGCGGACGTCGACGCCGAGCTTTGCAACGATTTCACCCTCCGGAACGGTCACCGTGCACAGGCGATGAAGACGTCGGCGCTCGGCTATGCTCGGGTCGTGACCCTGCGGCACGTGTGGTCGGCCTGCCTCGGCACCGTCGCGGTGCTGGTGTGCGCCACGGCCGCGGCGGCGCAGCCGGTCACGTACCTCGCCCCGGGCGAGGTGGTGACGCCACCCACTCGGCAGCCAACGACGGCCCCGGACGGGCGACCCGACCACGACCGCGTCGAGTTCCCGCTCGACGGGCCGTGCCGCTGGCTGCCCCTCTCGCTGCCCACCAGGAACGAGCCCGGCCGCGCGCAGCGGACAGAGGCGGAGTTGCGTGAGCAGTTCCGGTTGCTCGAACGGCTCCGGGACTTCCTCGGCACGGCGCCTGTCCTCGATCCGCCCATCGGACTGTGCCCGGAGCTTTCCGTGCTGCTGGTCGGCAACGGCCGCGTCGCGGGTCATGCCTTCCGCGTGCGGGTCAGGCTGGGGATCTGGCAGGCGGGCGACCTGCGCCGCGATGCGCCTGGTGGGCGACTGATCAAGGACGCCGAACTGCGGTGGCTCGACATCCGCGTCAACGAACTCGACCTGGCGACGGCGTCGACGTACGCGTTCAGCGAACGGATGTTCGACGAGTCAGGCGTGTTCTTCCCTGAGCCCGTGCAGACCGGATGGTTCCAGGGGTTCCCCGTCTACAGCGAGCGCATCGTCATCGCCCGCGACACGACGCAGCCCTTGCTGCGCCCCGTCCGGCTCGATCGCGCCCTCCGCTGGCTGATTGCCGACCGCACACGACAGCTGGCCGAGACCACGGGCGCCGACAAGACGTCGACCGACATGCGTCACCGGTTCACACGCGAGCAGGCCGACGCGCAGGTGCGCCTGACGACGCTGACACCTGACGAGGCGGCGGCCCCCGCCTGCCTCACCGCCCCCTCGGCATCGCTGGCGCTCTTCGACGGCGTCGCGCGCGTGGGAACACCTGGATGTCGGGTGGCGTTGGTGGAGGACAACCCCGCCCTGTTCGACCGCCGCGTCTCGCGGGCCGCTGCGCAGGTGGTGACGGTCGGCACGGCCGGCGTGTTGGCGGCGGGGCGCCCCGCAGCCGCGCGCCCCGCGTCCCCGCAGAAACTCTGGGCCCTCGGCCACCTGCTCTACGGGCTCGACTGGAGACGCCTGCGCCAGGAGCTGATGCCACCACCGTGAGCGGGCGTCAGGTGCGTGCGCGCTGGAACAGGACGTCGCACTCCTGCTCGAGCACTCCGCCGATGACCGCGCATGTCCACCCCGGACTGCGGCGCGCCACTTCCTCCGCCAGGATGTCGATCTGCTTCCACCCCTGTTGCCGCAGGGTCCGGATCGACGTGCCGTACACCACCGTGCCGATGCCGCTCCAGAGGATGGCTCCCATGCACATCGGGCACGGCTCCGCCGTCGTGTAGAGGACGAGCTCCGGGCCGCGATCGCCCCACCCGGCGTCGGCAAGTCGATTGATGGCGTCGATCTCGCCGTGCCACGTCGGGTTCGCGCCAGACCGATTCCAGCCCTCGGCCACGACGTCGCCGGTCTCGGCCGACACGATCACCGCCCCGAACGGCAAGTCGGGACAGTTGGTGGTCAGTGCGATGGCGCGTCGCATGTGGTGCGTGTGGTCGAGCGATGGCGACGGCAGATGCCCGTCGGCGGTTGTAGCCATGCGTGTTTGGACGCCGACGTCCGCGTCACCCGGTGCGGCCGTGGGCCATGTGCACGCTGCGGGGCTCAGGCGAACGGGTCGCGGACGTCGAGCGACTCGAACTTCCGGAAGTCGCGATCGTTGGAGTAGAGCGTCCCGACTCCGTTCTGGAACAACACGGCGGCGAGGTGCGCGTCTGGCACCAGGTTGCCGCGCACGGTCGTGCCAGCCGTCACATGACGATACGCGTCGGGGAATCCGTCCTGCTCGCCCACGACCCGCACCTGCGGCAGCGCCAGCAATGCCTCGATGTTGGCCCACGCCTCATCCGGAGAAAGGGGCGAGGCGAAGATGCCCGGGTGTGTCGCGATTCGCAGGTAGCCCATGAGGGTCGGCCACGCCACGCAGAGCACCTCGGGGCTGGCCGCACACGACTCGAGGAACTCGCGAGCAGCGCGGTGCCTGGCGCTCGAGCGATCCGAGGCAAAGAGCAGGACGTTGGTGTCGAGCGCGTAGCTCACGGCCGGTCAGCGTCGAGCGCTGCGTACAGGGCGTCCTTGTCGTCGAGGTCGACGAGCGCGGTCATGGGACGTGACGTCCACCGGAAGGCGGTGCGCCCACGGGCCGTCCGGCGCCGAGCCAGCGCGTCGGCCAGCAGCTCGGAGATCACGGCACCCATGGATCGGCCTTCCTTCTCCTGCAGGGCCTTGACCTCGCGCAGGATCGGGTCGTCGATATCGACCGTGGTTCGCATGATGCGTGATGTTAGCAGTTCGAACATCAGATGCACAGATTACATCGACGCCGCGCGCGGCACCACCCGGTGCACCCACGCGTCCTTCCTGCCACACCCGCCACAGCCTCGCCGGCCGACACGCCGTCGTCACACGAACGGCACGCGGACGGAACACTGTCGATACACAGTTGCAGGGCCTTCTGGAGGACGACCCTTACGATGAGAAATTCCCTGCTCGGACTCGGCTGCGCGCTCACACTGGCGCTCGCGGCCTCACCTATCTCCCATGCCATCGGCCGCGCGCAAACGAAGCCCCAGGACGACGCGGGCGCGCGCGACAGCCAACGCCAGACCACGCCGGGCCAGTTCAAGCGCGTCGGCACCTTCGCCAACTTCCGCAACGCCGGCCTCGACGCGCTGACCGTGTCCGAGATCGTGACGAGCACGCCCGGCGGGCGCACGCTGATCTACACGGACGCGGAGGGGAGCGCGATTGGCTTCGTCGACATCACCGATCCGGCCAACCCGGTGGCTGCCGGCACGGTGGCACTCGACACCGACCCGCTGACCGCGCCGGTCTTCTCGCCGACCTCGATCGCCATGCTGCGCAACCAGTACGTGCTGGTGGCCATCGACACCAGCCTGTCCAAGAAGCAGCCGAGCGGCGAACTGCAGGTGATCGACCTGTCCACCCGCACCACGGTCGCCACCATCGAGCTCGGTGGACAGCCCGACTCGATCAAGGTCAGCCCCGACTCGCGCTTCATCGCAGTGGTCGTCGAGAACGAGCGCGACGAGACCCTGTGCGTGGGCGGCACGTCGAACGATCTCGTGGTCGCCGACGCCGTCTGCACGACGGGCGGCGGCCGGCTGGGCGGCATGCCGCAGAACCAGCTCGGGAACCCCGCCGGCTACCTGTCGGTCATCGCGACGGCCGGGGCCCCATCGACCTGGACGCGTGAGGACATCACGCTGACCGGTCTTGCCGGCCGCTTCCCGCTCGATCCGGAGCCGGAGTTCGTCGACATCAACCAGCAGAACCAGGCCGTGGTGACGCTGCAGGAGAACAACCACATCGTGGTGATTGACCTGCCGACCCGCAGCGTGACGTCGCACTTCTCGGCCGGCGCCGTCGACCTGACGCAGATCGACACCGTCCGGGCTGGCTCGGGGATCCCCAACACGATCTCGCTCGTGAACAACCAGCTGGGCCGGCTCCGCGAGCCCGATGCCGTGGCCTGGGTCGGCAACCGCATCGCCACCGCCAACGAGGGTGACTACGACGGCGGCAGCCGCGGCTTCACGCTCTTCAACGCCGACGGCACGGTCTTCTACGAGAGCGGCAACACCTTCGATCATCTCGGCGTTCGCTTCGGGCACTACCCGGAACGGCGTTCGAACTCCAAGGGCACCGAGCCCGAGGCCATCCTCTTCGCGAAGTACGGGGACCGGGACATGCTGTTCGTCGGGTCCGAGCGCGGCAGCTTCGTGGCGGTCTACGTCGTCGACTCGACCGGCATGCCGCAGTTCCTCCAGTTGCTGCCCGGGCCGCTGGCACCGGAGGGCCTGCTCGCCGTGACGAACCGCAAGCTGCTGGTGGCCTCTGGCGAGAGCGACGCGCCGCCCTATGGGGTCCGCTCGACGGTCCAGATCTACAAGCTGGCCAACAGCGGTCCGTTCTATCCGACGGTGATCTCGGCCGACGAGTCGATCGGCGGCGCGGCCCCGACGCCCATTCCCTGGGGTGCGCTCTCGGGCCTCACCGAGGTGCCTGGGCAGTCTGGCCGGTTCCAGGCCATCTCCGACTCCTTCTACACGCCGACGACCATCTTCAACATCGACACCACGACCTCGCCGGCCCTGATCACGCGGGCGCTCACCGTGGGCACGCAGTGCACCACGCCCGCCAACTGCCTCGATCCCGAGGGGCTCGCCTATGCGCCGAACGGCGACCTGTGGATCGCCAGCGAGGGCAACACCGACGACACGCGGCCCAACCGCCTGGTGCAGGTCGACCCCACCAACGGCGCAGTGCTCCGCACCGTTGGCCTGCCGTCGGCCGTGCTGGCCTGCCGTGCCGCCGAGCGCGGCAAGCCGGCAGGCACCCGTGCGACGGGCAGCCACGGGTCCGGCTTCGAAGGGCTCGACATCGTCGCGAAGGAAGGCGGCGGATACCTGATCTACGCCGCCCAGCAGCGCGGCTGGAACTACGCCACCACGCCCGAGTGCGATGCCCTGGACGACGACCCGGTCGATGGCGGCAACATCGACGAGCCGAACCAGACGCGCATCTGGGTGTTCGACCCGTCGGTGGCCAACAACGACGCGGCGTGGACCTCGGTGAACTACCAGTTCCAGCCGAAGCCGGCCAACGCGTCCTGGATCGGTCTCTCGGAGATCACCTACACGCCGACGGGCTGGCTGCTGATCGAGCGCGACAACCTCACCGGCAGCTTCGATTCGCCAGACGATGCCGAGACGCCGAACGGGTACAAGACGCTGGTGCGGCTGCCGCTCTCGCCGGGCGTCAACGGCTACACGCGCGCCGACAAGGAGATCTTCGACCTGAGGCCGGCGCTGCTGTCGAGCCGCGGCTGGATCACCGACAAGCCCGAGGGCATCGGGCGGCTGCCTGACGGCTCGATCTACGTCGTGACCGACAACGACGGCGTCGATGGGTCGGCCGGCGAGACGATCTTCAGGCGCCTGGGACGGGCCGGCAGATTGTTCCCCTGAGGCAGGTCCGGGGGCGAGGCGAAGGCCTCGCCCCCGTTTGCGTTCAGGCCTGTTCGACGACGACGCGGCTGACCCGCAGGGGGTCGAGGGCCCTTCGTTCCCTGGGCGTCAACGCGGCTCCCCGCCAGTCGCTGTTCTGAACACACCGCTGCCCCCGCCGGCGTACAGCACGTTCCGGTCGCGCGGATCGATGGCCAGCGCGAACACGGTCGGGTTCGACAGGCCCTGCGACACGGCGCGCCACGTCCCCCCGCTGTCGGTGCTCTTGAAGACGCCGCCGCCTTCGGTCCCGATGTAGATCACGGCCGAGTCGGTGGGGTCGATGACCACGCCGTTGCCACGGCTCGTGCGGAGCGACGTCAGCCCGGTATTGGTGGTCTCGAACGTGGCACCGCCGTCGCGGCTGCGCATCACGCCCCCGGTCTGCAGGGCCGCATAGACGATGGCGGAGTTGCGCGGGTCGACCGTGAGGTTCGAGACGGAGGCCGTGAGCGGCTGCGTCCATGTCGCGCCGCCGTCCGTGCTGCGGTGCAGGCCCAGGCGGCCACCCGCGAGCAGTCGATCGCCGTCAGCCAGGATGGCGCGGACGTCGGTGAGCGTCGCGGCCCCGAGCCGGACGAACGTCGTGCCGCCATCAGCGCTGCGCCACAACCCCTCGCCGACCGTGCCGGCCAACACGGCACCGGTGCGCGCGTCCACGGCCGCCGACCAGACATACGACACCGGCGAGCCCACCCGGCGTGACGTCCACGTCGCGCCGCCGTCGGTCGACACGTTGAGGCCACCGCCGTTGAAGGCGCCCACGTACAGACGACGGCTGTCGGCGGGATCGAACACGACCTGACGCGACGAACGGCTGCTGAAACCGGTCCCGAACCTCTGCCAGGTCGCGCCGCGATCGCCCGACGCCACGAGACCGCCATCGTTGGTGGCGGCGACGACCCGCGCCGGGTTGGCCGGATCGACCGCCAGGCCGTAGACGTTCTGGGCGTTGAGCGCGGCGATCGTTTCGGTCGCGACGGCACTCCAGACGGCACCGTAGCTTCCGGACACGAGGACGCCGTCGGTGCCGGTGGCGGCATAGAGCTCGCCCGTGGCCCGCACCGCGAGCGCCAACGTCAGGCTGCCATCGAGCGCGGTCTGCTCGAACGTCTGGCCGAAGTCGCGGCTGTAGGCCACGCCACCCCCGGCCGTGCCCGCGTAGACCAACCCGCGGCGGCCCGGGTCGTGGGTCAGGGACACCACCCGGCGGTCGAGTGGCGAACCCACCTGGTGGAACGTCGCGCCGCCGTCGTCGCTCCGGAACACGCCGTCGCCGTTCGTGCCCGCATAGATCGTCTCGCGGTGCTGCGGGTCGATGGCCATCGACCAGACGATGGGTCCCACCGGGAGCGCCTGCCACGAGGCCCCACCGTTCGTGCTCTTGAAGGCACCGGCGCCGCCAGTGCCGACGTAGATCACGTCGGGTTGCTCGCGATCGATCTGGACGGTCCAGATCGACGTGACCGGCAGACCGCGATTGGCTGCCTGCCACGTGACCCCGCCGTCCACTGACTTGAGCAAGACGCTGCCGCCATTGGTCCCCGAGTACAGGATGGACGGCCGGGTCGGGTCGATGGCCAGCCACAACGGGGCCCCGGCGTTGTCGCCGAGCGACTGCCACGTGCGGCCACTGTCGACGGTCTTGAACAGCCCGCTCCCGAACGTGCTGACGTAGACGATCTCGCAGTGCAGCGGATCGACGACCATGGCGCTCACCGCCAGGCTGGTGAGACCGGTGTTGACTGGCTGGAGCGTGCGCCCCTCGTCGCGGCTCCTGAGCACGCCGCCGCCGAAGGTGGCGACGTACATCAGGGCCGGATCGCCAGGACACAGCCCGACGGGGGCCTGAATGGCTGGTCGGCCGACGGCAAGCGCCTCCCACGCCGATGCCTGCGCCTGCGCGCGGGCGCCAGGCAGCACGCAGCAGACCAGCACGGCGAGAAGACTCACGAGACATGCGCGCGAAGTGCTTCTGAACATCACGACTCCTCTTTGCTGTTCGACGATCGGCGGCGCAGCCTACTCGACGACGACGCGGCTGACCCAGCCGGTCCCCGGCGCGCAGTGGAAGCTGCACTGCGTGAGGTAGAGCGCGCCGTCGGGTCCGCGCGTGAGCGAGCCTGGCGAGGCGAGACCCGAGAGGATCACGGTGTGCGTGCCGTCGTCGTTGATGCGCACGAGGCTACCGAGGCCAGCGCCGCCGCCGTCGAAGATCGGCGCCTGGAGCGCATAGAGCCGCCTGGCGCGGTCGAACGCGATGGCGATCACCGACGTGAGGCCGCTGGCCACCTGGATGTTGCCGCGCGGCGACAGCCGGTAGATCGCGCCGGCGAAGTTGTTGTCGAAGCGGCCGTAGGTGCCGAGGTAGAGTTCGCGGCCTTCCGCGACGATGCTCGTATAGGTGTTGTCGCCGAACATCTTGTAGAGGTCGGCCACCAGCGAGACGGTCGGGCCGGGGGCGGTGCCCTGGCTGCCCACCGGTGGAGCGATCTCGACGAGCAGCCCGTGGTTGGCCTCCACCGCGAGGATGCGCCCGCGATTCCTGGTCATCCCGAACCACACGCCGTCCGGCTCGTAGTCCGGCGACTGGAACTGCTCGACGCCCTTCTGGCCAGGGTTGGCGAGAATCCAGGCGCTGAGGTTGGCCACCGAGCGCCGCGAGCCGTCGCGGTCGACGGCGAGCAGTTCGTTCACCGCCTCGGGATGGCCCTTCGAGCAGCCGCCCCCGCCACTCAGGGCGAGCAACTGCTGGCCGTCGAAGGTCAGATCGGCCAGGCCGAAGTTGTCGCCCACAGCCGCCGTGCTCGAGGGGAAGCCGTCGGCCAGCACCGAGGCGGTGTCACCGCCGCGACGCAGGCGCAGGATGCGCGACGTGAAGCCGCCCGTGAAGGGACCGATCACCGACTGGAAGCAGTTGGTCGTGGTCAGTGTGCCTGGCGCCGTCCACGTCTCGGCGATGTAGAGGTCGTTGTTGCGCGCGAAGGCCAGCCCGCGCGGGTCGCTCAGGCCCGAGACGACCGTCGAGACCGAGACATCCTGCGCGAGCGCTGAGGGCGCGTTGGCCATCAGCACGATGGCCGCCATGGCCAGAACTCCTGCTCGTGTCATGAGAACTCCTGTCGAAGGGATCGAACACAACCTGTGGTGAACCCCCGGGCGCAGCGGCGCCGCTCCTGCATCCACGAGCACGGAGTTCAACGAGGGTGGCTGTACGGGGAGGCGGGATCGCGTGGCGCGATCTGTCATGGCATCGCGCACGAGCCTGCAGGCGAGGCAACCTGGAGCGCGCTCGTTCGCGCGGCGGACCCGCGATAGAATCCGCGCCATGGCGGCCAGCGTGCCCGACGACGTGCCACCGCGCCGCATCACCGAGTTGCTCGTCGCGTGGCGCGACGGCGACCAGGCGGCAGCGGATCAGTTGGTGTCGCTGGTGCACGCCGAGCTCCGTCGGCTGGCGCGCCGCCACATGCGCGGCGAACGCGACGGGCACACCCTGCAGACCACCGCCCTGGTGAACGAGGCGTACCTGCGCCTGCTCGCCGTGAACCGGGTGACGTGGCAGGATCGAGGGCACTTCTTCGCCATGGCCTCGCGGCTGATGGGGCGCATCCTCGTCGACCACGCGCGCTCGCGCAACGTGCAGAAGCGCGGCGGCGATCTGCACGCGGTGCCGCTCGACGAGGCGCTCGGCCTGTCGACGCAGGTCTCGGTCGACCTCCTGGCCCTCGACGCCGCGCTCAGCAAGCTTGCGGTTACAGATCCCCGCAAGGCCCAGGTGGTCGAGATGCGGTACTACGGCGGCTTCAGCGTGGCCGAGACAGCCGAGGCGCTGTCGGTGTCGGTCGAGACCGTGGCGCGCGACTGGCGCATCGCCAAGCTGTGGCTGCTGCGCGAACTGCAGGGGCTGCGTGATGCCGGCCCCGACGACCCACAGCCATCACCGCAGTAACCGCTCAGAAGCAGGTCTGGCCATCGGACGCTTCCGGCGCAACGCCGAAGGTGGCGTCCTCGAGGTCGTCGCCGACGAATACGGTACCCGGCGCGCGCAGGACCCGCATGCGCAACGCCGTCCGTTCGGGCACAGAGAGGACTCCCTCGACGCGCGGCCGGATCTCCTCGCTCCCCATGCGTCGGAGAAAGCCGAACAGCGCGGCAACGCGATCCAGGGTCGCGACGGGGTCGCGCGCCCCTTCTTCGGACGACAGCGGGATCGCCGGCGGCGGCAGCAGTGCGAACGTCGAGTGGTTCCATCGCAACAGATTGCAGGTGGGTGACGGGCTGAGCCGCACGGGCACCGCACCCGGGCCCGAGCCCAGGCGGATGGTGGGTCCTCCAGCACCCGCGCTCTCGACCGCGCTGGCCACCTGCCGCACGGCGGACTCCCACACCGAGCGGTACGGCTCCGCGGCCATGTCGCCCTGCAGGTCGAGCGTGATGTCGCGTGTCGGGCGCCACAGCCCGCTGTTGTAGTCGATGCCGTAGTAGGAACTCAGGGCGATCCACCGGGCCGTCACACCAGCCTCGACGGGCCACAGGGTGACCTGCTCGGCGGCAGACCGCACGACGCCGTGCAACTTCAGGTGGTTGGCGGCGGAGACCTGGTAGAAGGGGTTTGAAGGCAGGGGCTCGAACGACGCCGTCCCCTGTGCGTCAGTGACGCGGGTGACGTCGCCGAGGTGAATCGTGACACCGGCCAGGGGCGGCAACCCTTCCACGCCGGACCGCACGCTGAACGT
>NZ_JBIINP010000239.1:0-5705 GCF_044337415.1 Luteitalea sp. | reverse complement strand
TCATCCCGGTCACCACGGCCATCGTGCCGCCCGACGACAACGGCATCGGCTGGGCCACGGCCGACGTGTCGCTCGCGCCGCTGTCGGCAGGCGACTACGTGATCCGCGTCGACGTCGAGCACCAGGACGGGCCGCAGCGCACGTTCACCGGCATCAAGATCGTGCCCTGAGGTGGCAATTCGAGATTCGACATTTGAAATTGATGGGCGACGGCCTTCGGCCTGTCGCCTCGGGATGTCGCGCGCGAGCGAAGGCCAAAGGCCGAGCCGCCGGTAATCTGAAATGTCACATTTCAAATTGCCACCACAGTGATCCAGCAAATTGGCGTCACCCACGCCGTACGATCCGGATCGTTGGACGCCAGCGCGCCCATTGCGGCCATGCGTAAGCGTGGCGTGACGCGCTGATTCTCCTCTTCACCATCGGCCACGGGCCCTCCATCCCCACCGCATCCCGCCCGGCCACGGGCGCGTGACGAGCCGTCCCCGACCGGGCCGATCGGGAACCCCGCTTGCTCCCTGTGGTGACCGCGCGTGCAGTGAGGCACGCGTCGACCGTGGTTCGCCTGCGCCGGCGTCGGCGCCCGGCGGGCCCGGTGCGCATCGCGGCCGCGCGCGCGGCCGCAGGAAGGGACGACATGCCTTTCGCGGGACGATTCCTGGCCGCTGCGGCCGCGGTGCTCCTGCTGCTCCCCCACCCGGCCGCCGCGCAGGAGCGGTTCGGCGGGCTGAGCGGCGTGGTGACCGACACGAGCGGCGCGGTGCTTCCGGGCACCACGGTCACCATCACCAACAAGGGCACGGGCGCCGTCCGCGCCACGACCACCAACGGCGAGGGCCTGTACCTGGTCCCCGACCTCGACCCGGGCCGCTATGGGCTCACGGTCGAGCTCTCCGGCTTCGCGAAGGCGGAGTTCGCCGACGTGGCGGTGACGCTCGGCAAGACGATCCGCATCGACGCGCAGCTCAAGGTCGGCGACCTGTCGGAGGTCGTGCAGGTGTCGGGTGCGCCCCAGGACATCGACGTGCGGAGCACGCTCGTGGCGCACAACGTCCGCGAGGAGGAGATCGACAGGCTGCCGAAGGGCCGCAGCTTCCAGTCCATCGCGCTGACCGCACCCTCGGTCAACAGCGGCGAGATCGAGGGCGGCTTCCAGGTCAACGGCGCCAGCGGCGCCGAGAACGCCTTCACCGTCGACGGCGTGGTGACCAACAGCCTGATCGACGGCCGCTCGCGGCAGAACACCGTGTTCGAGTACCTGCAGGAGGTGCAGGTGAAGACGGCGGGCATCGGCGCCGAGTACGGCGGCGCGCTCGGCGGCGTGATCAGCGCGGTGACCAAGTCGGGCGGCAACACGTTCCGCGGCGAGGCGCACTACTACTACGAGGGCTCGCCGCTCGGCGCCGGCCCGGTCAGGCGCCTGGTGCTCGATCCCGCCGACGACCAGACGGTGAGTTACGTGCAGGACGACCGGATGCCCGATCACCGCAACGAGATCGGCGGCTCGCTCGGCGGCCCGATCCTGCGCGACCGGCTGTTCTTCTTCGGCTCGTACTCGCCGCGCTTCGCACGCCGCACCAACGACTACCTGTTCTCCAACGGTACGGAGCCTGGCGCGATCACGCGCACGCAGACCTTCACGCAGGCCTTCGGCAAGCTCACCTACCGCGCCGGGCGCACCACGTCGTCGGCCTCGGTGCTCTTCACGCCGACGACGTCGGAGGGCACGCTCCCGGCCTACAACGGCGCGGCCACCAACGTGCTCACCAGTTCGGCGGCGGCCAACGCCGTGAACCTGACCCGCGGCTTCGAGTCGCGTCAGTTCAACACGACGGGCAACGTCGACGTCGCGCTCACCCCGGGCTCGTTCCTGTCGGTGCGCGGCGGCTACTTCAAGGACGCCTACAACGACACCGGCATCCCGACGACGACCAACTACATCTACCAGACGTCGAGCGTCGGGCTGGCGGGCGTGCCCGGATCGCTGCAGGGCCCGATCGGCACGCAGAACACGCCGCGAGCGCTGATCGTGCAGGACGACACGACCAACCGCGGGTTCGTCAACGCCGACTACAACCATGCGTTCAGCCTCGGCGGCAACCACTCGCTCAAGGGCGGGTTCGGCTGGCAGAAGACGATCAACGACGCCGACCAGGCGTACCCGGGCGGCTACGTGAACATCTTCTGGGACCGCAACTTCAACTTCCAGGGCAACCGCGGACGCGGCACCTACGGGTACTACGAAGTGAACAACCGCGGCGTGCAGGGCGAGGCCGGCGCCGACATCTGGTCGTTCTACGTGCAGGACCAGTGGACGCTGGCCGACCGCCTCACGCTCAACCTCGGCCTGCGTACCGAGCGCGAGACCGTGCCGTCGTTCCGCGACGGCGTCGACGCGATGCAGTTCGGCTTCGGCGACAAGATCGCGCCGCGCCTCGGCGCGAGCTACGACGTCCGGGGCGACGGCCGCTTCAAGGTCTACGGCAGCTGGGGACGCTACTTCGACTGGACCAAGTACGAACTGTCGCGCGGGTCCTACGGCGGCGACACGTGGCAGGTCTACTACCGCGGCCTCGACACGCTCGACATCGGCAGTCTCAACCTGTCGAACATGCCCGGCGCCGACCTGTGGGTCGTCCCCGGCAGCTTCCGCGATCGGCGCGTCCCGAACTTCGACTCGACCGACCCCGACATCAGGCCGATGTACCAGGACAGCACCAGCATCGGCACCGAGTACCAGCTCGGCGCCAACATGTCGATGGGCGTCCACTTCGTGCACAACGCCCTGTCACAGACCATCGAGGACATCGGCGCCGTCGACGCGTCGGGCAACGAGACCTACGTCATCGGCAACCCCGGCCGCGGGCTCGCCACGGTGCAGTTCCCGTCGGGAGCGACGCCGGTGGGCTACGCCGTGCCGATGCCGAAGCGGCAGTACGACGCGCTCGAGTTCACGCTGAACCGGCGCTTTGCCAACAACTACTTCTGGAGCGCGAGCTACGTGTGGAGCCGGCTGTACGGCAACTACTCGGGCCTGGCGGCCAGCGAGGAAGTCAACACACCGACCACCAACGTGAGCTCGGCCACGGCGCAGCAGCAGGGCGGCAGCATCGCGCGTCCGGGCGGCAACGCCAACCGCGCGTGGGACATCGACGAGCTCTTCTGGGACTCGCGCGGCACGCTCGACGTCCTCGGGCGGCTACCCACCGACCGTCCGCACGTCGTGAAGCTGTACGGGAGCTACCTGCTGCCGTTCGGCACGCAGATCGGCGCGTTCTTCTACGCCGGCAGCGGCACGCCGCTGACCACCTACGTGGTGTCGACCAACCAGACGCAGCTGTTCGTCGACGGCCGCGGCGACATGGGCCGCACGCCCGTGCTCTCGCGCACCGACCTGCTCGTCTCGCACGAGATCGGCCTCGGGGCGAGCCGGCGGCTCCGCCTCGAGCTGAACATGCTCAACGTGTTCAACCAGAAGGCCACGCGCCACGTGTTCAACTTCCTGAACCGCGGCGCCGGTGCCCCGCGTCCGTCCTCGGCCATCGACCTGAGCCACGTCGACCTGTCGCAGGGCTACGACTACCGTGCGCTCATCGAGGCCTCGCCTGATGGCCGCAACGCGTACGACCCCCGCTACGGCCAGGCAGACCTGTTCGACCCGGGGACGCAGGGGTTCTTCACGGTGAAGATCCTGTTCTAGGAACGGGCAGCACACAGGTAGGGCGCGGTCTCCGACCGCGCCGTTGTCGATGACGGCGGGGTGGGGACACCCCGCCCTACCTCTGCGCCTGTCGCCGGCTACCGGGCGCGGCGCAGCAGCGCCAGCAGGTCGCGGTGCGCCAGCACTGCGTCCGGCGACTCCTGGATCGCCTGCAGGTAGCGCTGCGCATAGGGCGTGCCCTCGGCATCGGGCGAGGCGAGGGCCCGGACCTGCACGAGGATGGTGTCCTCGTCGGCGTCGGCAGGCTCGGCCAGCATCTCGTCCACCCGCACGATGGCATCCGAGACCAGCCGCAGCCACGCGAACGCCGGGTCGTGCAGCAGCACCTGCAGCAGTTCGGTGGACGCCTGGCGCCCGTGGGCGCGCTCGTACCCACGACGCTCCCAGTCGAGCAACGCGCGATGCAGGCGCACCAGGGCTTCTCGGAGTTCGCGCAAGCGCCGGGCAGCACCGGGGTCGGGGGAGTCCACGGCGCCAGCGTAGCAAGAACCGGGTGCCGGGTACCGGGTACCGGGTACAGGCGACTCTCGAGCTCGGGGCGGCGGCCATGACCACACGCTCGGACCGGGGGATTCGAGGACGGGCACCAACGGCGTCCCCGATTCCCGACTCCCGATTCCCGACTTCCGATTCCCGATTCCCGATTCCCGTCCGCGCGCGATAGAGTGTCGCGCATGTCCAGGATGCGCCCCGCCCTCACCGGTGTCCTCGCCGTGGTCCTCGTCGCCCTCACGATCGGCGTCG
The DNA here is from genome assembly GCF_044337415.1 of Luteitalea sp. GTDB lineage: Bacteria > Acidobacteriota > Vicinamibacteria > Vicinamibacterales > Vicinamibacteraceae > Luteitalea. Next base: position 1,240 of record NZ_JBIINP010000239.1, on the reverse strand, counting down.
TCGCACAACCGCGAGGCGGCGGCCCGCCGTCGGTGCCGCCTGCTGCCGACGGCGAGTGCCCGCCCGGCACGACGGAGGTCCGCAAGGGCCGTTGCCAGAAGCCCGAGTTGCCGCCGCCCAGCATCCTCGACTACCGCCCGCGCTCGACGCTGGTCGCCCCGCAGCACCCGGTGCCCAAGGCGAAGTTCCCGGTGGTCGACATCCACTCGCACACGGGCCCGACCGCCGAGACGATGGCCAGGCTCGTCGGCGAGCTCGACGCGCTCAACATCCGCGTGCTCGTGAACCTGAGTGGCGGGACGAGTCCGGAGGCCATTGCGCAGAAGGTCGCCGTCTACAAGGGCACGCCGCACGAGAGCCGCTTCCGCGTCTTCGCCAACGTCAACTGGGATGGCGCGGGCGCGCCCGGCTGGTCGGAGAAGGCCGTCGCCGATCTCGAGGCCTCCGTGAAGGCCGGGGCCATCGGGCTGAAGATCTTCAAGAATCTCGGCCTCACGGCCAAGGCCGCCAACGGCGGCCGACTGAAGGTCGACGACCCGGCGCTCAACCCCGTGTGGCAGGCCTGCGCACGGCTGAACATCCCGGTGATCATCCACACGGCCGAACCGATGGAGTTCTTCTCGGAGATGGACTACAAGAACGAGCGCTGGCTGGAGCTCGCGCTGTTCCCGAGCCGCCGCAACAACGCCCCCGGCCAGCCGACGTTCGAGGAGCTGCTCGCCGAGCGCGACCGCATGTTCGCGGCCAACCCGAAGACGCGTTACATCGCCGCGCACTTCGGGTACTGGGGCCACGACCTCGCGCGCGCGGCAGCGGCGCTCGACCGCATGCCCAACGTATACCCGGAAGTGTCGGCCGTGCTGTACGAGTTCGGTCGCGCGCCGCGGGCGTCACGCGAGTTCTTCATCAAGTACCAGGACCGCATCCTGTTCGGCAAGGATGCGTACGAGACGAGCGAGTACCCGTACTACTGGCGCGTCTTCGAGACGGGCGACGAGTACTTCGACTACTACCGCGACTACCACGCGTTCTGGAAGCTGTACGGCCTGCAGCTGCCCGACCAGGTGCTGCGGAAGGTGTACTACGCCAACGCGCTGAAGGTGACGCCGGGCCTGCCGCAGACGGGCTGGCCCAAGTAGGCCGCGCGCCCGCGACAGGGCTGCGGGTCAGTCGTCGCCGTCGCGGCGCGCGCGCTTGACCTCGCTGCGGCGCTGCTTGGCGTCGAGCCGACGCTCCTTCG
>NZ_JBIINP010000264.1:0-4926 GCF_044337415.1 Luteitalea sp. | reverse complement strand
CGACGCGTCGCCCTTGTACGAATCCATCTTGCGGAAGGCCAGCAGGAAGATCTCCTGCAGCAGGTCCTCCGCGTCCTCGGCCTGGCCGAGCATGCGGTACGCCACGGCGTAGAGCCTCGGGCTGTGCGCCCGATAGAGCTCCTCGAATGCCGCCAGGTCTCCCGTACGGCATCGTGCGGCGAGCCGCACGTCGGCGGCATGACTCGTCACTGGCATCTTGGACGGTGAGGGGCACGCCGGCGTTGCCCGGCGTCGTTCATGGTACGTGCGGCGCCCCAGACGGGTTCGCGTCGCACGTGGCATTGCTGCGATGCCGGGATGCCGAGAAGGGCGTGGCGGGGCGACCTAGGGTTCCCAGCGAACGGCGGAAAAGTTCCTGATCCTCCTGCCGACCACCAGCACGCCCTCGGCACGCAGCAGCGCCGCCTTCTGGCCCTCCTGCCCGCCGTAGCCGCCCAGCGCCCCGCCGGCGGCGACCACCCGGTGGGCGGGGATGGCGCGCGGCGCGCCGTTGGCCATCAGCGTGCCCACCGCGCGTGCGGCGCGCGGCCGACCTGCCGCTGCGGCGACGTCGCCGTAGGTCGAGACACGCCCCGATGGGATGGCGCGGACGGCGTCGTACACCCGCGCCGCGAACGGCTTGTCGCCCGGCGGCGATGGCGCGGGCGTCCGGGCCTTCATCGCGCGGTCAGAACGTGAACAGGAGGCGCACCCGCACCTGGGCACCGCCCAGATCGGTCTCGTCGTAGTACGCCGACACACCGCCGCTCCCGATGGCGTCGGGCACCCAGCGGTAGAGCACGTCGGCTGACAGCCCGAGCCGGCGGCTGAAGGGCAGTTCGACCCCGCCGAGCACGTGATAGCTCCCGTGCGACTCCGACGAGTCGTCGCTCGACGAGGCGAACTCCGACGTCTCCTCGTAGTTCTGCAGGCCGAACCCACCGCCCGCGAAGGGCACGGGCCTGAACCGCGGCTTGCCGGTGGGGCCGAGCTTCGGCGCGCCCACGAAGCGCCACCCGATCGACACGTCCATCGGCATCATCGTCACCTGCGTGGGGATGCCGAGGTCGATCACCTCGCCGGTGTCGGTCACGAACACGCGCGAGCCCTCGGCCGCGAAGCGGCTCACGCTCACGTCGACGAACAGGTTGCGGCCGAAGAGCATCCCCCCGCCGCCGCCGAACACGGGCCCGCTCGAGGTATCGAGCACGGCCGAGAGGCTGTCGGCCGCAGTGAACGACTGGAAGCCGGCGAGCCCGAACACGCGCGCGCGCACCTGTGGCCCGCGCTTGCGTGGCGCCGGGGCCTCGTCGCCCGGAAGCGGGTCCTCAGGGGTTGGCGGTGTGACGGCGTCGTCAGGCCTTGGCGCGTCCGCCGGGACCACTGGGGGCGCCGGCGGTGCCGGGTCCTGTCCGAACGCGGGGGCGGCAGCCAGGACCGAGACCAGGAGCAGGAGGGGCAGGGAAGACCAGCGGTGCGAGCTCACTTGGCGATCCCCAGGCCCCGCAAGGTGGTCCGTGCATCGATGAGGCCGTGACCGTACTCGTTGTCACGACCGGTGGTGCCACGGTCGGAGGCGAACTGCCGGATGGCACTCTCGATGGCGGCCGGCGTCCGGATGCCCTGCGCATGCAGCAGCGCCGCCAGGCCGGCGACGTGCGGCGCGGCCATCGACGTGCCCTGGTACGCGTCGTCTTCGATCAGGTCGAAGCGCGGCGCCAGCTGGTTGAGGGCATAGCCGGAGGCGCGGTAGGTCTGCTGCCACACGCGCCCGGCCGCGCCGCCCACGCGGGTGTTCCCGCCGGGGGCGGCGATCTCGATGAAGTCCCCGGTCGACGAGTAGTAGGCGCGGTTGAGGTCCTGTCCGACCGCCGCCACGGCCATCACGCCGGCGATGTCGCGGGCATAGAAGGCTGGATAGCCGCGCTGGTTGCCTTCTTCGAAACGGTTACCGCCCGACACGGACACGAACACACCGCGCGAGACGGCGTACTGCAGCGCGCTCTCCACCGCGGCCGACGGCGAGGTGCCGCCGATGCTGACGTTGGCCACCTTGGCCCCGTTGTCGGCCGCATACCGCAGCGCGCGGGCCTGATCCGAGGCGAAGCAGACGCCGCCGAGGAACTGCGACGGCAGCGTCGACACGCCCTGATCGGCCAGGGCGAACAGCACCTCCCACTCGCCGAGGCAGACCTTGAGGGGCATGAGTCGCGCGTTGTAGGCCACGCCGACGCCGCTCTCGCTGTTGAGCTGCTGCCCTACCGTGCCGGCCACGTGCGTGCCGTGGCCATCCATGTCGTAGGGCAACGCGTCCTCGTACGCGAAGTCGTAGGGCGCGACGAGCCGCCCGGCCGGCGCGGTGTCGGTGGCGCGCGCGAAGGGGACGTCCACGATCTGCAGGCGTCCGTTGAAGAACCGCGGGAACCGCAGGACGTCGTTGGCCATCGCGAGGCCGCTGTCGATCACGGCGACGACCACGTCGCGGGCGCCCGGGTTGATGTCCCAGGCCCGCTCGAGGTTCATGGCCCGCAGGTGCCACTGCCGCGAGTACGACGGGTCGGTCGGGGTGACCTCCGGCCGCTGCAGGCTGTCGGGCTCGGCGAACTCGACTTCCGGACGGGCCGCCAGTGCCGCCGCGAGGGTGGGGACGTCGGCGTCGAGCGGCACGTCGAGCACGTCGAAGTCGGCGTAGGCATCGCCGCTGCGCAACTGCACGGCCAGGCCGGGCAATGCGGAGGTGACGGCCGAGGTCTGCGCCTGCGTGGGGAGACCGCCGCGGAACTTCACCAGCACGCGGCCGGGGACGTAGTCGGTGCCGAGGCTGGCGGCGGCGCGCAGGCGGGCGGCGAGGTCGGCGCGCGGGCTGCGCGTGGCGGCCGGTTCCTGGGCCGAGAGCGCGAGGCCGAGACCGGCCACGAGCACCAGCCCCATCAAGGTGGCGGTTCGACGCACGGGACTCACTTTCGTGTGACGCCCCCTGGGCACCGAAGCGCATGGCGCGAAGGTGCCGGCGCGCGGAGGGGGGCGACGCGCCTGGCAGGGGCTGACCCCTGCATTGTGTGTGTCGCCCCGGGCGGGGTCAAGGCTCCTTGCGACCGGTGCCGCCTGCCCCTGCGCCCGACATCGGGGCGGGCAGCCCCGGGGGCGTCGCGAACGCGTCGGTCCGAATGGTCCCGTCCGAAGCCGGGAGCGTGACGCCGATCAGCCGCCCGAGGGTGGGCGCCACGTCGGCGGGGCTGGCCGGGGCCGTGTACCGGCCGCGCCGGAACTGCGCGCCGATGAAGACCAGCGGCACGTGCTGGTCGTACTCGTACGGCGTGCCGTGCGTCGCCGTGATCTGGTAAGGGAACCAATACGGATCGGTGATGTAGATCAGGTCACCCGACCGGTTGGGATAGGCGCTCAGCCTGGCCGCGTGCGCCAGCGGGTCCGACTCGGCCTCGTAGCGGCCGGCCAGCAGGTCGCTCGTGCGCCACACGCGCGTCACGCCGGGAATCTGCTCGAACGAGCTGCGCAGCGACTCCCACGCCCGGTCGTCGAGATTGGTCAGGCGTGCCGCGGCGTCGAGCGACAGGTACAGCTCGGCCCCGGTCAGGCTTTCGAGCAGGCTTCCGCCGAGGCTCGCCGCCAGCACACCAGCGATGGCCTTGCGATCGACGATGCCGCCGCCCAGGCCGAGCTCGCGCATCTGCTCCGGGATGGGGCTGACGCCGTGATCGGCCGTGAGCGCCAGCGTGTACCGATCGCGGCCCACCTGGGCGTCCAGCGCCTCGAGCAGGTGCCCGAGGGTCACGTCGAGGCGCGCGAGCACGTCCTGCACCTCATGGCTGCGTGGGCCGTAGGCGTGGCCCACGGTGTCGAGCGCCGAGAAGCTGACGGCCAGGAAGTCGGTGCCCGCGCCCTGGCCGAGCCGCAGGTCCTTGACTGCCGTGGCCGCCATCTTCCCGAGGTAGGCGTCGGAGAACGGGCTCATCTGCCAGTTGGCGTAGAAGGCCGGGTCGATCGAGCCGTCGGCCCTGGGCGTCGACAGGCGGTGCGGAAAGAGCGGGCCGGTGCCCGACTCACCTACGCCATTGTCGGTGTACAGGTAAGCCTTTTCCGGCAGCGCCCGCGTCCACACCTCGTTGACGTCGCGCTCGACCGGATGTGCCGGCAGGTACGCCGCGAGGAACGGGTGTCGTTCCGGGCCGTTCAGGGCCGGCGACGTGACGAAGCCGCGCGCGCCGTCGTACCAGGCCGTTACGGTGGATCGGCGCCCGGCGAGCGAAATCGCCGCGCGTGCCTTCATGGAGAACGTGACGACCTGCGACGACGCCCCGAGCTGGGCGCGCATCTCGTCGGCCAGCGTCGGCGTGGCGATCCGTGCCCCGCTGTCGCCCGAGCGGGCCGGGGCCGCCCCATAGGTGACGTTGGTCACCGTGGCGTCCTCGGTGCACGCCACGTCGCGTCCCGTCGCCCGGTCGTACCAGACGTTCGAGATCATGCCGTGGATCTGCGGTGTCGACCCCGTCCCGATCGTGGCGTGGCCGGCGCAGGTCATCGTGCTCGCGTAGCGGTAAGCGGCCTCGGTGTAGTACGCCCCCTCGTCGAACAGCCGGCGCAGCCCGTGTCGCCACTGGTGGCCGAACTTGTCGACGTAGTCGCCGCGGAACTGGTCGACGACGATCACCACGACCAGCGCGGGACGCGTCGGACGTGCCGGGGTGGGCCCCTGAGCGCCGGCGGGGGCCGCCGGCAGCGCGAGGGCGCACGAGAGCAGGACGAAGCCGGCGAGCCGGCGCAGGCGCATGGACACGACGGCCGCCTACAGCCGCTCGAGCAGGAACGGCTTGCGGAACGACCGGCGGAGCATGGCGTTCGGTGCCTTGTGACTGGTCACCTGCATGGTGGCCGGGTCGTAGGCCAGCGTCTCGTTGGGGAAGTGCT
>NZ_JBIINP010000241.1:0-5650 GCF_044337415.1 Luteitalea sp. | reverse complement strand
GCCTCGGCGCTCGACGTGAAGGAAGGCAGCGTGCGCGTGCTGCTGTCGCGCGCTCGGCACAAGCTCGCTGCCGCGCTCGGTGTGAGTCGGTGAGGAGGATGTGATGCACGACGATCCCTGCCCGCGCGAGTCCGAGGTGCTGCGTGCCGTGGAGGAGGGCCTCTGGCCTGCCGACCTGCGCAGCCACGCCACGGCCTGCGAGGCCTGCCGCGAGGTCGAGGCCGTCGCCTCGGCGCTACGCGAGGTGGTCGACGCCGAGGCAGCCCTGCCACTGCCGGCGGCCGGCGACGTGTGGTGGCGCGCGGCATGGCTGGCACGGCGCGAGGCCCGTGAACGCGCCCTGAAGCCGATCGACACCCTCGAGCGCTCTGAACCCATCGTCGCCATCGTCGCCATCGTGGCCGTGCTCGTCATGCGCGGCGACCTGGTGCTGCAGACGATGGCGCGATGGCTGTCGCTCGACGGCGGCGGACAGGCGCTCGCGGCAGTGATGCCCGCCGCCATCCTCCCGTTCCTGCTGATCGGCCTCGCCCTCGGCGGCGTGGTGATCCTCGTCGGCCTCGGCGCGGTGATGGCCAGCGACTGAACGAGCCGGGTACCGGGTACCGGGTTCGGCGGCGCTCCCCGGCCCCCGTAGCCGGCGCGCGTGCGCGACGGTAGGATCGGGGGCGATGCTCCGCTACCTGCCGCACTCACTCCTGGCCTCGCTCGTCCTGTCGCTCTGTTCGCTGACGCTGCTCGCGCAGCCGGCCACGGCGCCGACGCCGCCGGCTACCACGGCGAAGGACACCCACAAGAAGGCTGAGCACCTCATCCCGATGCGCGACGGCGTGCGCCTGCACACCGCCGTCTACACGCCGAAGACGTGCCCGCCCGGCGGCGCCCCCATCCTGCTGCAGCGGACGCCGTACAGCGTCGGGTCGTATGGCCTCGACGCCTATCCGCCCAGCGTCGGCCCCACTCGCGAGTACGCCAGCGAGCCGTGGATCGTCGCCTACCAGGACGTGCGCGGGCGCTACCTGTCGGAGGGCGAATGGGAGGAAGTGCGGCCGTACGTCCCGAACAAGACAGGTACGCAGACCGACGAGTCGTCGGATACCTGGGACACGGTCGACTGGCTGGTGAAGCAGGTGCCGTGCAACAACGGCAAGGTCGGCATGTGGGGCATCTCGTACCCGGGCTTCTACGCGCTCGCGGCGCTCATCGACGCGCACCCGGCGCTCAAGGCCGTGTCGCCGCAGGCGCCGGTCACCGACTACTACCTCGGCGACGACTCGTATCACAACGGCGCCTTCTTGCTGGCGCACAACTTCTCGTTCTACGTCGAGTTCCCGCCGCGCGGGCCGAAGCCGCGCCGGCCGGAACGTGACGCGCCGTTCGACTACGGCACGCGCGACGGCTACCGCTTCTACCTCGAGGCGGGCTCGCTGATGGACATGAGCCGCAAGTACGGCCTCGACAAGAACCCGTACTGGATGCAGAACCACGAGCACACGACCTACGACGCGTTCTGGAAGGCGCGCTCGATCTGGCGGCACTTCAGGAACGTGACGCCGGATGTGCTGGTGGTCGGAGGGTGGTACGACGCGGAGGATCTCGCGGGCCCGCTGCGCGTGTTCCGGACGCTCCGGGAGCAGAGCCCGCAGACGCGCGCGTCGCTCGTGATGGGCCCGTGGACCCACGGCGCCTGGGCCCGCAGCGACGGCACGCGCACAGGGCAGATGGAGTTCGGCCAGCCGACAGGCGCGCACTACCGCACGCAGATCGAGCACCGCTTCTTCTCACGAACGCTGCGCGGGGCCGACGTCCCTGCCGTGCCGCCCGTCACGATTTTCGAGACCGGTGCGAACCGGTGGCGCACGTTCGACACCTGGCCGCTCGACGGCTCCGGTCAGAAGGGGCCAGCGCTGCCGATCCGTCGCCAGGCCTACTACCTGGGACAGGGACGCGCACTCGCCACGAACGCACCGGCATCGACCGACGGGGCCGACGAGTACGTCAGCGACCCCGCCAACCCGGTGCCGCTGGTCGGCGAGCCAGCCATCGGCATGCCGCGCGACTACATGGCGTCGGACCAGGCCTTCGCGGCCAAGCGCCCGGACGTGCTGGTGTACCGCAGCCCGGTTCTCACCGAGGACGTGACCGTGCTCGGTCCGATCGGCGTCGACCTGCGCGTGGCGACGACGGGGACGGACTCCGACTTCGTGGTCAAGGTGCTCGACGAGGCCGGCGAGGGCGATCCGCAAGCGGGCAAGCAGATCCTCGTGCGCGGCGAGCCGTTCCGCGGCAAGTTCCGGAAGTCGTTCGAGGCGCCCGAGCCGTTCGTGCCCGGCCAGCCGGACCACATCCGCTTCGACCTGCCCGACGTGGCCCACACGTTCCGCAAGGGCCACCGCATCGTGGTGCACGTGCAGGGCTCGTGGTTCCCGCTCGTGGACCGCAACCCGCAGACGTTCACCGACATCCCGACCGCGAAGCCGGAGCAGTTCGTGAAGGCCACGCACCGCGTCTACCGCGGCTCACACGTGACGCTGCCGGTGGTGCGGTAATTCGAAATTCGACATTCGAAATTCTCGGCGGCTCGGCCTTCGGCCTTCGCTCGCGCGTCATCCCTGATCGTGGCGATGGGCCGGAGGCCCTCGCCCGAGAATTTCAACTGTCAAATTTCAAATTGCACGCGACAGCTCGTCGTAGAGGTACGCGGCCGCCAGCACGCCGTTGTGGAAGTTGCCGAGGTCGAGCCACTCGTTCGGCGCGTGCGCGTTCTCTCCCGGCAGGCCGATGCCGAAGAGCACGCTCGGCAACCCGAGCACTTCCTGGAACGTCGACACGACCGGAATGGACCCGCCCTCGCGCACGAACACCGGCGTGCGCCCGAAGCCCTTCTCGATCGCCCGGCCCGCCGCCTGCACCCACGCGTTGTCGAAGCCCGTGGTCCAGGGCTTGCCGCCGTGCATGTGCGTCACCGTGACCTCGACGGTCTTCGGCGCCAGCTTCTTGATGTAGTCCTCGAACAGCTTGCCGATCACCGCCGGGTCCTGGTTCGGCACGAGGCGCATGCTGACCTTCGCCATCGCCTTGGCCGGAATCACCGTCTTGGCGCCTTCGCCGGTGAAGCCGGCGAGCAGCCCGTTGACCTCGAAGGTCGGGCGCGCCCACTTGCGCTCGAGCGTCGAGTACCCGGTCTCGCCGAACGGCTTGGGCAGGCCGATCTCCTTGGCCCAGCGCTTCTCGTTGAACGGCAGGCGCGAGAACTCCTTCTTCTCGGCCTCGGTCACGTCGACGACGGCGTCGTAGAAGCCAGGAATCTTGATCTTCCCGCTCTTGTCCTTCATCTGCGCCAGCAGCTGCGTGAGCACGATCGCCGGGTTCGCGACGGCGCCGCCGTACGAGCCCGAGTGCAGGTCGGTGCTGCTGCCGCGCACGTCGATCTGGAAGTACGCCAGTCCGCGCAGGCCGTAGCAGATCGACGGCACGTCGCGGTCGAACATCGGCGAGTCGGAGATGACGACGACGTCGGCCTTCAGCATCTCCTTGTTGGCGGCGATGAAGTTGTCGAGGTTGACGCTGCCGACCTCCTCCTCGCCCTCGAGGATCACCTTCACGTTGATCGGGAGCGTGCCGGACTGCAGCAGCGTCGCCTCGATCGCCTTGAGGTGCATGAAGATCTGGCCCTTGTCGTCGGCCGACCCGCGCGCGTAGATGGCGCCCTCGCGCACCGTCGCCTCGAAGGGCGGCGACTCCCACAGGTCGATCGGGTCCACCGGCTGCACGTCGTAATGCCCGTAGAACAGCATCGTCGGCGCGCCGGGGGCGCCGAGCCACTCGGCGTAGACGATCGGGTGCCCGGGCGTCTCGTGCAGGGCGGCGTTCTTCAGGCCGATGCGTTGCAGTTCGCTGACGCACCACTCGGCGCAGCGCCGCACGTCCGGCGCGTGGTCGGGCAGGGCGCTGATGCTCGGGATCGCGAGGAAGCCCTTGAGCTGCTGGATGTAGTCGTCGCGGTGCGTCTGGATGTGGTCGAGGATCTTGTTCATGGGGTGAGACCAGGGTAGGGCCGGGTGTCCCACCCGGCCGTGAATGGCAGCGGCGCGGTGGGACACCGCGCCCTACCTGTGTGCTGCGGCGGTCTTCCTACGTCTCGATGGGGAGTTCCAGCCTGTCGCCCCATTCCTTCCACGAGCCCACGTAGTTGCGGACGCGCGGGTACCCGAGCAGGCGCAGGGCCAGGTAGCCGTGCGCGGCGCGGTATCCACCCTGGCAGTACGTGAGCACTTCCTTGTCGGGCGTGACGCCGAGCGGCTCGTACATGGCGCGCAATTCGTCGCTGCTCTTGAAGGAGCCGTCTGGCCTGAGGTTGGTGGTCCACTCCACCTGAACGGCCCCGGGAATCCTGCCGCCGCGCGCCGACCGCACGAGCGTGCCCTGGTACTCGCCGTCGGACCTGGTGTCGAGGATGGCCACGTCAGTGGCCTTCAGGCGATCCCACACGTGGCGGTACGAGGCGACGCGCTCCTCGACCGGCGTGCCGGTCCAGGTCGAGGCCACGGGGGCAACGGGCTCGGTGCTGACCGGATGCCCGCCGGCCTGCCAGGCCCCGAAGCCGCCATCGAGCTGCTGGGTGCGGGGATGGCCGAAGAACTCGAGCGCCCAGAACGCCCGCGCGGCGCGCATGCCCGACTTCTCGTCGTACACGATCACCCGCCGCCCGGCCTCCACGCCGCGCGAGGCCAGCAGGTGCTCGAGAATCCAGAGAAACGCGCGCAGCGGCGCGGGATCGGTGTCGATCAGGCTCACGCCGAACAGGTCCAGGTGCACGGCGCCGGGCAGGTGTCCGGCCGCCCACGCGTCCGCCGGGCGCAGGTCGAGGAGGAGTGGCGTGTCGCCGGCCGCGAGTTGCGCCGCCAACGCGTCAGGGGTGATCAGGAGCTGGGGGTTGGCGTACCCCTTCGGGTTGTCCACCATGGCAGCCATTGTACGAGCCGGCCCGGTCCGGCCGGCAATCGGCTTGGAGCGCGGGCCGGCGGGGCGTAGGATGCGTCTGGCGGCCCTTTCCGCCAGGTGCCCATGACCGACCGACTCCGGACCCAGGACGACGTGCCTGTGGGCCGGTTGCGAGGCTTCCGTCCGCGTGTGCGGTCGATCGACTCGCACGCCGATCCCTCGTCGCCGCTCAACCTCGACAAGCTGATTCACGAGCGGCTCCGGCTCGCCATCGTGAGCGCCCTGGCCGTCCAGGACAAGCTGTCGTTCAACGACCTCAAGTCGCTGTTACGCACGACCGACGGCAACCTGAGCGTCCACGCGCGCAAGCTCGAGGACGCCGGCTACATCAGCTGCACCAAGACCTTCGAGGGACGCCTGCCGCGCAGCGAGTACTCGCTCACGCGCGCCGGCCGCGTGGCGCTCGAGCGCTACCTCGGACACATGGAAGCGCTGATCACCGTGACCCGCGCCGGCAGCCCGAAGCCGACCGAAGATCCGAAGCTGCCGTAGAGCGGGGGCTGGGGGCTCGGGGCTCGGTCTCGGCATTCCCGGCATCGCGGCATCGCGGCATTACCAGGGAGCGAACAGTTCAGGCGACTGAATTGCTGAGCGTTCCGATGCCGTCGATCGCGATCGCCACCTGGTCGCCGCTGGCCAGCGTGAA
>NZ_JBIINP010000024.1:0-45562 GCF_044337415.1 Luteitalea sp. | reverse complement strand
TCGCTGGCGTAGCTCATCGACAGGTTGCCCAGCATCCGCGGACCGTTGTAGTTGGCGCCGATGTTCACCCGGTGCCGCGACGGCAGGTTCAGTTCCGAGATGTCGAACCCCGAGGGCTCGGGGGTCGGCTGGAACGAGTAGTTGGCAAAGCCCGACCAGCCGGCCGCGATGTCGGCGTCGACGCCGAGTTCGAGCCCCTTCTGGCGCACCTTGCCGAAGTTCAGGTAGGTGAACGAGGCCGGCAGCCCATTGCCCGGACCGAAGCGGCCCGAGAGGAAGATCAGCTCGAGCGCGGCGGGCGGCAGCGGCCAGCCCGGCGGCGGATTGGCGGCGCGATACGACCCGTTCTGCGTGAAGAAGATCGAGTTCTTGCTGTCGTTGACGTAGAAGGCGGCGCTGACGGTCGCGCGGTTGGCGATCACGCCCGAGTAGCCGATCTCGTACGCGTCGAGCGACTCCTCGGAGAGGCCGGGGTTGCCGACGGCGGCGACGGGGAAGTTGTACACGCGCCCGGCCAGCCCCGGGTTGAGCGCGCCGAGATCGAGCTGGTTGATGATCGTCGTGTCGAGGAAGTTGTTGACCAGCGAGGGTGCCCGGTACGCGCGGTTGTACGACACGCGAATCGTGTGTGCGGGCGCGGGCTTGAACATCAGGGTCGTGCGCGGGGAGAAGACGACGTTGTCGAGCACGGAGAACTTGTCCACACGGCCGCCGACCACCCAGCGCCACATCGACGACAGGAAGATCTCGTCCTGCAGGTAGACGCCGCCCTCGGTCCGGGAGTCCTCGCCGGGTGCCAACGACAGGTCGAAGGCGTTGTAGCGGAAGTTGCCGCCCATGCTCAGCACGTGGCGGGTGCCGATGGTGGCCAGGTGGCCGGCCTCGACGTCGAAGGTCGTGTTCTTGAAGATGAAGGGCAGCGGCCTGCCGTCGACGCCGACGGCGAGCAGGTTGGTGGCGCTACCATCGACGCGGTTGACGAAGGTGTTGAGCCGCGTCGCGCCGCGCGAGTAGTTCACCTTGCCGTACGCCAGGTAGGTCCCGCGATCGATGTCGAAGGGCCCGATCCCGGTGTGGATCATGCCCTCGGTGCCCGAGAAGCCGCCCTGCATGACCACCTTCTGGCGACCGTCCGGATGGTCGTAGTCGAGGCGGGCATCGAACTTCGGCTGTCGCGTGCCGCTGTTGCCGAAGTCGGGGTACTGCGTCGCGGTGCCATTGTTGATGGGGCCCGACGGCCGGGCCATCGCGTCCTGCTGGTAGTAGCCACTGGTCACCTTGTAGGCCCAGCGGTCGTTGACCGCCGCCGCGTGGCTGGCGCTGACCGAGAACAGGTTGCCCTGGGCGCGCTCGACGCCGTCCGCGTCGCGCCCGAAGACGCCGCCGCTCAGCGAGAACGACGACCCCTGCTGCTCGCGCGGGGTCTTGGTGATGATGTTGACCACGCCGGTCAGCGCGTTGGCGCCCCAGACCGCGGAGGCCGGCCCGCGGATGACCTCGATCTGCTTGATCTCCTGCGGGTCGATCGGCAGGAAGTCCCAGGCGATGAACCCGAAGAAGTCCTGGTAGATGCTCCGGCCGTCCACCAGCGCCAGTTGCGAGGTCGCGAGGGTCCCGGTCGCCGAGCGGGAGGTGATGTTGATGTCGCGCGCCGAGGTCTGCGTGACGTTCAGCCCGGGCACGGCGCGCAGCAGGTCGGCGTAGTTGGTGGCCGGGGAGTTCTGGATGAGCGCCTGATCGATCAGGGTCACCGTGGCGGGCGCATTGACCAGCGCCTGCTCCGTGCGGGAGGCGCTGACCACCACTTCCTCTTCGTACTTCTGCTTTTCCTCGGCCTCAGCCTCGGCAGGAGGCTGAGGCGCCGGTTGCCCGGTGGCCGGGGCTGGGGCCGGCGGCGCGGTCGGGGCCTGGGCGAGGACGGTCGAGGGGCACGTGCTCCACGCGAGGAGGAACAGCGCCGATGCAAGCATGGACGCGGGGCGACGAGTCATGGGTTCGAGTGCTCAACCTTACGCTCGTGACGGCTGGGCTGCAACTATCGGGCGCTACACGTCCAGTTCCTCGGCCTCCTCGGCGCGGTCCATGATGAACCGGAACCGGGCCGAGGCATCTTTCCCCATCAGCTCGTTGATCACCCGATCGGTGACCAGTTGGTCGGCGATCGTGACCCGGAGAAGACGACGCGTCTTGGGGTTCAGGGTCGTCTCCCACAGCACCTTCGGCATCATCTCGCCGAGGCCCTTGAAGCGCGTGATGTCTGGCCGGGCCCGCCCGGTGAGCTTCTTCACCAGCGCATCCCGCTGGGCATCGTCCTGCGCCCAGAACGTCTCCTTGCCCACGTCGATGCGGAACAGGGGCGGCTGCGCCAGGTAGACGCGGCCACCGGCGATCAGCTGCGGCATGTGCCGGTAGATGAACGTCAGCAGGAGGGTCGCGATGTGGTGGCCGTCGGAGTCGGCGTCGGCCAGGATGATGACCTTGCCGTACCGCAGGCGCGCCAGATCGAACTGCTTGCCGACGCCGCAGCCGAGGGCCGTGACCAGGTCGGCCAGTTCCTTGTTCTCGAGGACCTTGGCGGTCGAGGCGCTCTCGGTGTTCAACACCTTGCCGCGCAACGGCAGGATCGCCTGCCGGATGCGGTCGCGGCCCTGCTTGGCGGAACCGCCGGCCGAGTCGCCCTCGACGATGAAGAGCTCGCTGAGGCCGCGGTTGGTGGTGGTGCAATCGGAGAGCTTGCCGGGCAGGGTGAGGCGATGGGCGGTCGCCGTCTTGCGGGTCACCTCCTGCTGCGCGGCGCGGCTGGCCTCGCGGGCGCGCGCGGCGAGGATCACCCGCGCGACAATGGCCTCGGCAATCGAGATGTTCGAGTTCAGCCAGTGCTCGAGCGCCGGGCGCACCAGGCCGTCGACGGCCGATAGCACCTCGGGGTTGTTCAGCCGGTCCTTCGTCTGCCCCTGGAACTGCGGCTCCTCGATGAACACGCTCAGCACGCCCACCAGGCCCTCGCGCAGATCCTCGGCGGTGAGGGTCACGCCGCGGGGCGTGAGGTTGTGCGTCTCGATGAAGTTGCGCATCGCCTTGCCGAGGCCGGCGCGCAATCCGTTCTCGTGGGTGCCGCCCGACCCCGTCGGGATGCCGTTGACGTAGCTGCGCAGGTGCTCGTCGGTCGACTCGGTCCACTGGAGGGCGAGGTCGAGCCGCAGGGCGCCGTCGCGCGTGACGACGAAGGCCGTGTCGTGCACCGGCTTCGCGCCCCGGTCGGCGACCAGCTTCTTCAGGTAGTCGGCCAGGCCATCGGCGTGGTTGTAGGTGACCTTCTCCCGGGTCACCTCGTTCTCGAACGAGATCTTCAGGCCGCGATGCAGGTAGCTGGCGATTTCGAGGCGCTGGGCGATGGTCTCGGCGTCGAACTCGATCTTCGGGAAGATGGTCGCGTCGGGATGGAAGAAGACGGTCGTGCCCGTGCCGCGCGCGGGGCCGAGTTTCTTGATGGGGCCCTGGGGCACGCCCTGGCGGAAGCGCAGCTCCCAGAGGAATCCGTCGCGCTTGACGGTGGCGACCAGTTCCTTCGACAGCGCGTTGACCACCGAGGCGCCGACGCCGTGCAGGCCGCCTGACGTCTTGTAGTTGCCCTGCTCGAACTTCCCGCCGGCATGGAGCACGGTGAAGATGACCTCGAGGGCCGTCTTCCTGGTCTGGGCGTGCTCATCCACGGGGATGCCGCGCCCGTCGTCGGTCACGGTGATGGAGCTGCCGTCGGCGTGCAGGACCACGCCGATCTGGCTCGCATATCCGTTCATCGCCTCGTCGATGGAGTTGTCGAGGACCTCCCAGACGAGATGATGCAGCCCGGCGGCGCCGACGCCGCCGATGTACATGCCGGGGCGCTTGCGGACCGGCTCGAGCCCCTCGAGGACGGTGATGTCTTTGGCGGTGTAGGACGTGCTCATTCGGCAGGTGTTCGGTCAGGCGGGCCGGACTGCCGGCCGCGGGCCACAGGAGACCCGAGGCGAGCCGCGGCGCCGCCGAGCAAGGATACGGCAGGCGAAACAAAAACAAAAGGCGGCGAGTGCGTGTGCACCCGCCGCCCGTTCTTGTCACTACCGACTGCCGACTGCCGCCGACTGCCGCCTGCCGATGTCCTATTTGATGAACAGCATTTCCCGGTAGGTCGGCAGCGGCCAGTCGTTGGACGGCACGATCTGCTCGATGGCATCACCGGTCTCGCGCAGCGCGGCCATGGCGGGCACGATCTTGTCGCGCATGTACTTGGCGTGCTTGTGCGAGTCGCCGTTGCCCTCATGGGCGAGCGCCTTGATCAGGGCCTCGGTGCGCTGCTTGAAGCTGTCCACCAGCTTGGTGAGCTCGGTCAGCAGCTTCTTGGCTTCCTTGCTCTGGACGCCGGCCGCCTTGCCCGCGGCCACCGACTGCGCCACCTGCGTGACGTAGGACAGCGCGGCCGGCAGGATGTACCGGTTGGCCATCAGCACCATCGTCTGGGCCTCGATGTTGATGGACTTGTTGTAGGCCTCCAGGTTGATCTCGAGGCGTGCCTCGAGCTCCCGCTTGTTGAGGACCTTGTAGTCCTCGAACAGCTTGACGGCCTCGGCCGTGCCGAGCTGGGGCAGGGCGTCGACGGTGTTGCGGAGGTTCAGCAGGCCGCGCTTGGCAGCTTCCTTCTGCCATTCCTCCGAGTAGCCGTTGCCGTTGAAGATGATCCGCTTGTTCTCCTTGACCAGCTTGACCAGGAGCTTGCCGATCGCGTCCTCGAGCGCCGCCCCCTTCTCGACCGCCTTCTCGAGCTCGGTCGCGATGTAGTCGAGCGACTCGGCCACGGCCACGTTCAGCACGATGTTCGGGAACGCGATGCTCTGGTTGGACGACACCGCGCGGAACTCGAACTTGTTGCCGGTGAAGGCGAACGGGCTCGTGCGGTTGCGGTCACCCGCGTCGCGCGGGAGCTTGGGCAGCACGTCGACGCCGGTCTCGAGCAGGCCGCCGTGCTGCGTGCTGCGCGTGGCCCCCTTCTCGATCTGCTCGAAGATGCTGGTGAGCATGTCGCCGAGGAAGATCGAGATGATGGCGGGCGGGGCCTCGTTGGCGCCGAGGCGATGGTCGTTACCGGCGCTGGCCACGCTCATGCGCAGCAGGCCCTGGTACTTGTTGACCGCGCGCAGGACGGCGGAGCAGAACACGAGGAACTGCACGTTGTCGTGCGGCGTGTCGCCCGGATTCAGGAGGTTGTTGCCCTCGCTGTCGGACATGCTCCAGTTGACGTGCTTGCCCGAGCCGTTGACGCCGGCAAATGGCTTCTCGTGCAGCAGGCAGGCGAGGCCGTGCTTGGGGGCGACGCGCTTGAGCGTCTCCATGACCATCATCTGGTGGTCGGTGGCGACGTTGGCCTGCTCGAAGATCGGCGCGATTTCGTACTGGCTCGGTGCGACCTCGTTGTGCCGCGTCTTGATCGGCACGCCGATGGCGTAGAGCTCGTCCTCCACCTCGCGCATGCAGGCCAGCACGCGCTCGGGGATCGAGCCAAAGTACTGATCCTCGAGCTCCTGGCCCTTCGGCGGCTTGGCCCCGAAGAGGGTCCGGCCGGCGCCGATCAGGTCCGGACGCGCGTAGTAGAAGTTGGCATCGATCAGGAAGTACTCCTGCTCGGGGCCGCACGTGGTCATGACGCGGTCCGACGAGGAGCCGAACAGCTTCAGGATGCGGACCGCCTGCTTCGAGAGCGCCTCGATGGAGCGGAGCAGCGGCGTCTTCTTGTCGAGCGACTCGCCGGTCCAGCTGACGAAGGCGCTCGGGATGACGAGGGTCGTGCCAGAGGCGGTCTTGTAGATCCAGGGCGGCGACGTCGGGTCCCACGCGGTGTAGCCGCGCGCCTCGAACGTCGATCGCATGCCCCCGGACGGGAACGACGAGGCGTCCGGCTCACCCTTGATGAGTTCCTTGCCGCTGAACTCGGTGACGGCCTTGCCTTCGGCGGTCGGCGACAGGAAGGCGTCGTGCTTCTCGGCGGTGATGCCGGTGAGGGGCTGGAACCAGTGCGTGTAGTGCGTGGCGCCGTGCTCGAGGGCCCAGTCCTTGACGGCGACGGCGACGGCGTCGGCCACCGACACGTCGAGGGTCTCGCCGCGCGTGATGGTACGGCGCAGGGCCTTGTAGACCGCCCGCGGCAGCTTGATGCGCTGGACGGCATCGTTGAACACGAGCCGGCCGAAGTCGTCCGCGGAACGGGGAGCAGGGCGGGAAGCGGGCCCGGTGATGGCCCATTCCCGGATGGCGCGAATGGCTTCGCGCGACGCAGCAGAACCCATAGTGACGTGTGCCTCGCGTGGAGAGGAAGACGTGGGCGGGCGCGGCATTGCACCCGACGCAAGTGGCGGCAGTATGCCGGATGGAGCGCAGTTGAGCAAGGCGGATGACACGGTTTGTTGAAACGCCAACTTTGAGCTAGCAAGTGGGGCAACAAACCCAAACAGGACACACCCGTGGCACGACAGCGAGTTGCTGGCAGGCCCATGCCGATCGGGGCACGGTGGGGTACCACGGGACCCGCCGTCTCGCTAGAATGACGACGTGACGACCTCGACCCTCAGCCCCCGCGAACGGGCGGCCCAGGATGCGGCGGCCCTCGTGGCGCTCCTGCGGACGGCCCCGACCACAGCCGTCGCCGCCCAGTTGATCGACCTCGGCGAGCATCTCGAACGCGCCATCCGCGCCTTCCACATGGAGGCGATCCGCTTCCGGGCGTTCACCATGAGTCGCCTCATCAAGCAGCACAGCGCCGACCTGCCCGCCGACGTCCCGGCGCGGATGGAAGCCATCCTGCATGACCTGGAGGCCGCTGGATTCCAGACCCGGTCGGTCACGGCGTGACCGACCGGGTCGTCATTCGGCGGCCCTGTGGTGGGAATTCCGCGATGCCGGAATGCTGACAATGTGAAGGCCGCACCTTCGGCCTCCAGCGTCGGCCGTCGTCCTTCATGGCCACGTCGGGACGTCCAAGGCCACCGGCGCCGCGGGATGCTGCCGGCCCCCGACATTTGCGCATCGCAGCATCACGGCATTGCGATCTGACCCGTGGCGATGCTGGAGACGATCGGGCCGAGCCGAAGGCGACGGCCCCACCCCGATGCGCGAGCGACCCGCGACGCAGCCATGAACGCCGACGTGCTGACTTCGAGTGCTGAGGAGCGACGGGATGCTGCCGGCCTTCGACATTCCGGCATCCCGGCATCGCGGCATTGCTGACCGCCGCCGAGCCCCGCTAGGGGCGAGGCGGCGGATACCTGTGGTGGTGCCCCGCGAAGCGCTCGTTGACCTGCGTGCGATCGTCCTTACCGGTCACTGCGGCCACGGCAGCGATCATGTCGGCCGCCGCGTCCCACCCGACCGAGTTGGTCTCCTCGTAGTGGCCGGCCGCCCGGCCGAGCGCCTGCCCGTAGCGGCAGGAGCCGACCACGGCCTCGCGCGCCGCACCCTCGGGCAGCGCCGCCGCTGCGGCGGGATCGTCGGCGAGGGCCTTGCAGCGTGTGCCGGCGACGGCATCGGGGAAGTCGATGATGCCGGCCGCATGGAGGCGCGCGCATGCGCCGGGGCCACCGAGCTTGTCGGCGACGCAGAGCACCCGGTAGTTGTCGATGGGCAGGATGTAGCCGAGCTCGTCGTTGCCAAGGCCCACGGCCCACGTGTAGGTCCCCGGTAGCATCCGCTTCACGTATCCGGGAATCCGCATGCGCTCGGGCGCGGCGTGCTGCTCCGGCGTCTCGTCCGCCCAGTGCTGCGGCGTGGCCGCGATGCCCCGCGGCAGGCCGATCACCAACTCGCCCGGCACTTCACCCGGCAGGAACGCCATGGTGACCTCACCGATGCGCAGCAGGCTCACGGCCGACCGCGTGTGGTCGCCCCTGCGAATCGGTCCCACCACCGGGTCGTCTTCGACCGCCCGCCGGTCGTCCGTGCAGGTCGCCGCGGTCTTGGGCCCCGAGGCCGGACACGTGAAGAGTTCCCCGGGCTTGAAGCCGAGCGCGGCCCGACCGGTCCGGGGATCCACGACCGCGAGCTTGCGGAACCCGATGTTCGACATGCGCGTGAAGAAGGCCTGGTGCGCCACGGTGAGCGGCCCCGGTGCCAGCGGACGCGCATCGCGTAACAGTCCCTCGACGGCCACGCCCAACTGCTCGCCGATGAGGATCGCCTTGCGGAAGTTGCGGACCTTGAAATCCTGGCCGGCGCTGCCGGGCGGCACGGCCGCCGACGGCGGCGTGTAGCCGTCGCCGATCGGGGCCCGCTCGGTGACCTCCCAGACCGGCACGTCGAGCGGCGACGCCATCGCGCCCACCGCCCCGTTGACGTAGACGACCTCGCCGCCGATGCGGCGGCCCAGCCAGCGCGCCAGCGCGCCCGGGTAGTCGGCCGTCAGGTAGCGCCCCTGGGCATCACAGGCCGTGTCGACCCAGCCCAGCGTGCGACAGGCCGCCGCGATGCGGTCGCGCGGTGGCGACCAGTTCAGCGTGCTCTCGGGGTGGTTGGCCCAGTTCACGAGCGTGGCGATGACGCGGCCGTCGACGGCGCGCGCCTGCAGCACGCCCAGCGTGGGGTCGAACACGCGCAGGCCGCCCAGATCACTGCCGCCGAAGTAGTGCAGGCCCTCGGCCACGCGCAGGGTGGCGGGTTCGAGACGCGCCACGGCCTCGCGCACCGCATCGCGCGCCTGTTCGAGAAACAGCCGGTACCACTCCGCGTTGACGGCGAACGCGGTGTCGGGGCCGTGGTGGTTGTGCGTGGCGTGCACGAGGACCTCGACACGGTCGCGCTGCGCCTCGGGTAGCACTTCCCGCACCATCCGCCGCAGTTCCTCGGCGTCGGGGCGGAACACCATGTACACATCGGCCGACACGATCACCACGACGCGCTCTGCGTCGGAGCGCTGCAGGGCGAAGGCGCGCACGCGCAGGTCGTCGCGCACCCAGTGGGCGTTGTCCCGGCCGTTGCCGACGGTCAGCGGCCCCTGGTCGAACTGGGCGGCGAACACGCCCGGGTCGTCGGCGTCGGCGTCGGGCGGCAGGCGCTCCGGCGCGGCGTAGCCGGTGCCGCCGTCGACGGTGGGCAGCACCGATCGGCTCGACGCGCCGACACGCCAGCCGGTCTCGGGCACCTGGGGGGCGGAGGCGCCGGCACAGGAGGCGGCGAGAGCGAGGGACAGCATCAGCAGCAGCGCGCGCATGGCATTCGATCCTAATCCGAGCGCCAGGCGCACGAGCGCGGGCGTCGTCGATGGAGGGCCTACTCGGCCGGGCCGATCACCACCGGTGCCGGCGGCACGATGCGCGTGAACGACCCGCGCTGCAGCAGTTCCCGACCCTTGCCGCTGCGCGCCGTGACGTCGTACTTGGCCGTGCTGATGGTCTGCTCGGCGCCGCGCGACGTCTCCACGATCATCAGGTCGCGGTCGCCCTTCGAGGCGATGAAGCCGAGCAGGCGATCGCGCGCGGCCTCGATCTTGATGAGGATGACGCCGCGTCCGGGACCCGACAGGACGTTGACCTCCTCGACGGGACACAGCATGGCGCGTGCCTCGCGCGTCGCCGCGATGATGGTCTCGGCGCCGGTCACCGGCGCGACGCCGACGATCTCGACGCCCTCCGGCATGCGCGCGAACTTGCGGCCGGCGCGGGTGCTCGGCTCGAGGTAGGGCTCGAGGCTGAAGCGCATCGCGTAGCCGTCGGAGGTGGCCGCCAGGGCGTGCCGCGATGGCGTGGCGCCCTCCGTCGTCGCGCGAAGGTCGGGACTGACGCGCGGGTCCAGGCTCATGGCCGCCACCACGCGCTCGCCATCCTTGAACTTGAACAGGCGCTGCACGGGCTCGCCGTATCCGGTGGAGGCCGGCACGTCGATGAAGCGGCACGTGTAGGCCACACCCTGCGTCGTGAACAGCACCAGGGTCGCGCGCGTGCTGCCGCCGATGGCCGCCAGCACCTCGTCGCCCTCGCGCAGGCGCGTCGTCGCCGGATCCTTGACCTCCTTCTGGCGCTTGATCCAGCCGTCGCGCGAGACGATGACGACGTTGTCCTCCTCGATGATGAAGGCCTCGGCGTCGTACTCGACCACGTCCTCGTCGCTGGCAAACGAGGTGCGCCGGCGATCGGCGCGCGTGTCGCTGTAGAGCTTCTGGACCTCGGCGATCTCGCTGCGCACGAGCGCCCAGCGTCCCGGTTCGTCCTCGAGGAGGGCGCGGATCTCGGCCTGCCGCTCGCGCTTGTCGGTGAGCTCGCGCTGGATGACCAGGATCTCCAGCCGCGCGAGGCGGTACACCTTGAGCTCCAGGATCGCGTCGGTCTGCTCCGCGTCGAGGCCGAAGCGCGCCATGATCTTGCCGGCCGCGTCGGCCTTGCCGTCCGACTTGCGGACGATGTCCAGGATCTCGTCGAGCGCGTCGAAGACCTTCTCGAAGCCCTCGAGGATGTGCAGCCGCTTGGCGAGGGCGGCCGCTTCGTGCTCGAGGCGCCGCGCCACCACGTCCATGCGGAAGTGGAGGAAGTGCCACAGCATGGCCTTGAGGTCGAGGCGCTCGGGCCGGCCGATGTCGTCCTGCTCGGTCGGGATGAGACAGGTGAGGTTCACCCCGAGGCTGACCTGCAGCGGTGTGTGCTTGCAGAGGTACGCCATCACGAGCGCGTCGTCGGCGTCGCGCTTGACCTCGAGTTCGACGCGGATGTCGTCGGTGCTCACGTCGCGGACGTCGAGCAGGGGCGGCAGCTTGCGCGACACGACGAGGTCGGCGATGCGCGTCACGAGCTCGGACTTGTCGACCGTGTAGGGGATGGCCGTGATCGTGATCACCTTGGTGGCGCGGCCGACCTCGCCCTTCTCCCACATGCCGCGCAGCCGGATGGCGCCGCTGCCCGTGCGGTAGATCTCCCTGAGCTCGTCCGGCGAGTTCAGGATCTGGCCGCCGGTGGGGAAGTCGGGGCCCTTGACGTAGCGGCACAACTGCAGCGTGGTGAGCTCGGGGTTGTCGATCAGCCGCAGCAGCGCCGTGCAGACCTCGCCGAGGTGGTGCGGCGGGATGTTGGTTGCCATGCCCACCGCGATGCCCATCGCGCCGTTGATGAGCAGCGTCGGCACCCGCGAGGGCAACACCACCGGCTCGGTGCGCGTGCCGTCGTAGTTGGGCCGGAACGGGACCGTGTCCTGATCGAGTTCGGCGAGGAGTTCGTCGCTGATGCGGGCGAGGCGGCACTCGGTGTAGCGCATGGCCGCCGCGCTGTCGCCATCGAGCGAGCCGAAGTTGCCGGAGCCGTCGATGAGCGGATAGCGCAGCGAGAACGGCTGCGCCATGCGCACGAGCGTCTCGTAGAGCGCGTTGTCGCCGTGCGGGTGGTAGTTGCCCATCACGTCGCCGACCACCTTGGCGCACTTGCGGTGCTTGGCGTCGGCGGTCAGGTTCTGCTGCCACATCGTGTAGAGGATGCGGCGCTGCACGGGCTTGAGGCCGTCGCGCACGTCGGGCAGGGCCCGCGAGGTGATGACCGACAGGGCGTAGTTGAGGTAGCGGGTCTGGGCGGCCTCGTGCAGGGGCACGGCGGTCTCGCCGGGCCCCGAGGGCGGCGTGTTGCCGCCGTCGGGGGCGTCGGGCAGGTCGAACAGGTTCGGTTCAGGCATGCGGTCGTGCGGACTCCAGGTCGAAGGACTGCAGCCGCCGGGCTACAGGCTACCTGAAGGCGAAGTGAAATCGAAAGTCATTCCGCATCCGGGGGCGTCACGCGCGCCATCCAGCTGCGGTAGTCGTCGAAGCCGACCGCCGCCTGCCGCGCTCGCGCGCGGGCCAGCAACGCGTCGGCTGCGGCGGCCGGCAAGGGGGCCTTGCCGTCGAGGTACGTGGCGACCTGCTCGACGGCAGCCTCGGCGCGCGCCTCGGCGCCTGTCGCCAGGCCGCTGACGTCGCGGGAGGCGTCTGGCGACTGGATGCCGAGGTAGTGCTCGAGGAGGTGCCGGGCGACGTCCTTGGCGTGGAGCTCGGACGCCTTGATGTTGCCGCGTCCGGTGACCACGTTGCCGACGCCGAAGACTCCGGGCACGGGGGCATACGCGCCCGTACCCCAGTCGGCATAGTCGTAGAACGTCCCCTTCATGACGATGCCGGGCAGCGGCTCGGGCAGGCTGCCGATGGCGCTGACGACCAGCGGGCTCCGCAACTCGAACGGCTTGTCAGGGACGGGCACGGCCTTGCCGTCGCGCATCTCGGTCTCGACGAAGCGCACGCCGGCCACGTGGTCGTCCTCGATCAGGAGCGCCGTCGGCAGCGCCATGGGACGCACCCGGAACAGGAACTTCTCCTGCGCCTTGGCCAGCATCTTCTTGCGCACGGCCTCGATTTTCAGGACCTGCTCGGGCGTCGCGCCGTCGGGAGGCGTGGCGAGCGGCATGTCCTCGACGCGCCGCCGGTAGAGCAGCCACGCGTCCTCCACGCCGAGCTCGCGCGGGTCGGCGATGCCGTGGGCCGTGCAGGTGGCCGGGATGCCGGCGTGCTCGAGGTCGTGCATCGAGACGTCGATGCCGCGGCCGCGCAGTGCGCGGCCGTAGGTCTCGAGCTGGAAGACCTTGACGACGTCGATGGACGCCAGGCCGCCGCCGATACAGAGGGCACCCACAGGGACGTCGTACCGTCGTCCGGCGTAGCCCGCCTCGCAAGCGTGATTGAACCAGTAGATGAAGGGGTTCTGGTAGACCAGGCCGCGGTCGACCCAGCGGTCGGCCTCGGGCACATCGAGGGGACGGTCGCGCCAGGCGCCATTGGCGAGGAGTACCGCACTGAAGCCCCAGGTGGTGACGTCCTCGAAGGTGATGTCGGCGCCGAGGCGGGTGCGCGGCACGAAATGCACGCCCGGCTTGTCGAGGCGGCCGTCGATTCGCCGGTACTCCATGCGGCGCTGGTCCCGGTGCCAGCGGGGCAGGCCGTCCTCGATCTTGCCGTACGGGCGGAGGTTCTGCTCGAACACCACGACCTCGACGCCTCTGGCTGCGAGCAGATCCGCCGCCGTCGAGCCCGCGCATGCCCCTCCGAAGATCGCCACCACGTGCCTGTTCGTGTCGCCCATTGCTTATGTGACCTCCGGCCGCGGCGCGTCGGGCACCCGTTGCCCGACGTCCACGACGATGCGTTGCCACTTGCCCTGGCGGAAGCGGGCGATCGACAGCAGGCACCGCGTCATGTGCCCGACGACGATGGCGCGCCAGATGTCCACCGGCTCGAAGGTGCCGACGCGCTGCCAGAGCGCGCACAAGCCGAGGGGGATGAGGACCTGCGAGACGATCGAGATGTACAGCGGGCTGCGGGTGTCGCCCGAGCCTTGCAGGGCGCCGGTGTAGGCGAGCGCCACGGTGACGAACAACCCCGAGACGGCGAGGTGACGCAGCAGGCTGCGGCCGAGCGCGCCGGTGACCGGGTCGTCGACGCCGAAGATGGCCAGGAGCGGCCCGGGAATCGTGACGAACAGCAGGCCGACGCCCACGGCCACGGCAAACGCGATACGCGAGCTGACGCCCACGGCCTGCCACGCCCGGTCGACCTTGCCGGCGCCGAGGTTCTGGCCGACGACGGCGGCGGTGGCGCCCATCACGCCCACCGACGTGAAGGTGATGAGCGAGAACAGTTCGGTGTAGGAGATGGCGTAGGCCGCCTGCGCGTGGGCACTCTGCGGGAGCGCGCCGATGAAGCGCAGCAGGAACACGCCGCCGACGTTCATCGCCACGCCCTGGAACCCGGTCGGCAGGCCGAACTTGAAGAGCTGCCGGATGATGGCCCAATCCGGGCGCAGGGCGGTGAGGCTTGGCAGGTGGATGGCCGCCGTCGGGGACCGCATGGCGGCGATGCCCAGGGCCGCGACGATCAGCGAGGCCGACACGGTGCCCATGGCGGCACCGGTCGCGCCGAAGGCCGGGATGGGGCCGGCGCCGCGGATCAGGATGACGTTGAAGAGGACGTTGAGCGCGGTGAGCACGACCCCGAGGCGGAGCGGCGTGCGTGGGTCGCCAGCCGCCCTGAAGGCGCCGCCCAGCAGGAAGAACGTGAGCAGGCCGATACCGCCGAGGAACATCAGCCGCAGGAACGGCAGGGCCGCCTCGCGCACTTCGGGGGCCGCATTGACGAACAGGAGCAGGCGCGGTGACAGGAGGTAGCCGACCGGCGCCATGATGCCCCCGGCCAGCACCAGGGAGACGAGGAAGGCCTGGCCGACGACATGGTCCACCGCATCGCGGTCCCCGGCCCCGGCAAATCGCGCCACCAGGACACTCATGCCGGCATACAACGAGCTGATGAAGACGATGACGACCAGGAAGATCTGCCAACTGACGCCGATGGCGGCGTTGGCGGTGAAGCCGACGAAGTGGCCCACCAGCGCGTGATCGATGATGCCTTGCAGCCCCCCGATGGCGTTCTGCAGCATCGTCGGCCAGGCGATGCGCCACACGGCCCGGCTGAGGGACCCCTCGATGATCGAGCGGTCGAAGTGCGTCGGGCGCGGTGGCGGCATGCGGCTACACGATAGCCCGACCGCCCCGACCGGTCGAGGCGAAACGCTTCCAGAAGGTCGGGATCAGCGGGTAGACTACCGATTCTGTCGCGCGGCCGCCTGCCGCGCTGGAACATTTCCGGAGAACGCGCAGCCATGTCCCTCTTCGATCGCTTCCGGCAGCCCAAGTGGAAGCATGCCGATGCGGCCGTCCGGCTCGAGGCAGTCAACGAGCTCGGTGACGACGCCCAGGACGTGCTGCGCACGCTGGCCCGCGAGGACGCCGACGCGGCCGTCCGCCGCCGCGCCGTGGCGCGCGTGGAGGACATCGGGACGCTCGCCAGCGTCGCCCGCGGCGACATGGATGAGGGCGTGCGTGCCGAGGCGCGCAAGCTGCTGATGGACCTGGCCACCGACGGCGGCGACGAGGCCGAGGCGCTCCAGGCGCTCGGCGGCCTTGACGACGAGCGTGACCTCGCCGTGATTGCGCGCACGACGGAGGCCGAGGCGGTGGGGCTTGCCGCGCTGCGCCGCCTGGCGGCGCCGCGCCTGATCGGCAGCGTGGCGGGTCGGGCGGCCGGCGGCGGTATTCGCCTGGCTGCGCTTGCGTTGATCGCCGATCCTGCCGAGCGGCTCCTCGTGGCGCTCAACAGCGAGCACAAGGACGTGGCCCTGTCGGCGCTGGAGTCGGTGACCGACGCGGAGGCCCTGGAGCAGGTAGCCAGCCGCGCGAAGAACAAGCTGGTGTCGCGGCGCGCCCGGGCCCGCTTGCGTGAGCAGCAGCCGGCCGTCGTCGAAGCGCCGGCGCCCGCGGGCGAGTTGAGCCTCGAGCGCCTGTGCGAGATGGTGGAAGGCCTGGCCCGGGAGGTGCGTCCGGATGCCGTGCAGGCGCCCCTGGACGCCGCGGTCGAGGCCTGGCAGACGCTTGCGGGTGGCGAGGGCGAGACATCGCTGCTCCAGACCCGGTTCGACGCCGCGGTGGCTGCCGCCCGCGCCCGGGTGGAGCAGTTGCGGGCAGAGGTCGCGGCTGCACAGGCCGAGGCGGAGGCGCGCGCCGCAAAGGATGCGCGTCGTGCCGAGGTCTGCGCGACGCTCGAAGGCTACACGGGCGACGACATCGAGGACGCGGTCACGGCCGCCCAGGCGGCATGGGGCACGCTCGATGCGGAGCACGAGCCGGGCAGCGATGCCGTGAACCAGCGCTTCCTGGCCGCGATCGCCGGGCAACGCGCGCGTCTCGCCGCACGCCTGGCCAACGCCGAGCGGCACGCACAGCTGGCGACGCTGGCCGAGGAGGCCGAGCAGCTGGCTGCCGTGGACGACCTGGCGAGTGCGCACAAGCGGTGGGCCGAGTTGTTGAAGCGCTGGACTTCGCTGGCGCAGGATGGCACTGCCGTCGACCCCGTCCTCGTGGCGCGCGTGAAGGCCGCAGAGGGCACCATCGCGACCCGCACGGCGGCCGTCCGCGAGCATGAGGCGACCGCCCGGGCAGAGAACCTCAAGCGGG
Source organism: Luteitalea sp. (assembly GCF_044337415.1). GTDB lineage: Bacteria > Acidobacteriota > Vicinamibacteria > Vicinamibacterales > Vicinamibacteraceae > Luteitalea. Next base: position 29,533 of record NZ_JBIINP010000024.1, on the reverse strand, counting down.
CGCTCGAGTCCGTGGAGCGTCTCGAAGCCGTGGCCGCGCGAGAGGACCTGCCGCTCAAGGATGCTGACCAGGCCTTGCGTGACGCCCGCACGACCGCCGAGCAGCTCGGCGCCCTGCCGTCGCGCGACGACCAGGCGGGCGTCGTGGAGCGCCTGAAGAAGGTGCAGGCGCGCCTGATGGACGTCGTGCGCGACCTGCGGAGCGCCGACGACTGGAAGCGCTGGGCCAACGCGACCGTGCAGCAGGAGCTGTGTGAGAAGGTCGAGGCGCTCGCGCAGGTCGAGGCCCTGCCCGAGGTGGCCAGGCAGCTCAAGGAACTCCGTGTGCTCTGGAAGCAGGCCAGCGCCGGCCCGCGCGGGGCCGAGGGCGACGCCCTCTGGCAGCGCTTCAAGGCCGGCGCCGATGCGGCGCAGGTCCGCGCCGACGCCTGGTTCGCGCAGCGGCAGGTGGAGGATGCGGCCGTCCTGCAGGAGAAGGCGCAGTTGGCCGAGCAGGCCGAAGCCCTCGCCGAGTCGAGCGACTGGCTCAAGACGGCCGATGCCCTCAAGGCGCTGCAGCAGCGGTGGAACACGCTGGGCCACGCGCCGCGGGGTGACGAGGGCAAGGCGCTCAACAACCGCTTCCGGGCGGCCTGCGACCGGTTCTTCACGCGTCGCAAGGAGGACCTGTCGCAGCGCAAGGACGTGTGGAGCGCCAACCAGGCGGTGAAGGAGGACCTGATCGCGCAGGCCGAGGCGATCGCCGAGTCCACCGACTGGCAGGCGGGCGTCGAGAAGATCAAGGCGCTCCAGGCGACGTGGAAGGCCAGCGGGCCGGTGAAGCGGCAGAAGTCGGAACAGCTGTGGCAGAAGTTCCGCGCCGCATGCGATCGCTTCTTCGAGCGCTACAAGAATCGGCACCAGGTCGAGTTCGACAGTCGCCGCGTGAGCCGTGAGCAGGCGTTGGCCGAGTTCGAGGCGCTGGCGTCGGCCGAGGGCGAGGCCCTGGAGGGCGCGACGGTGCTGGCGCAGGCCGAGCAGGCCTGGCAGGCCTGGCGCAATGGCCCACCGCTGCCGCGCGACGTCGTCACGCCGATGCAGGAGCGTTTCGCCGCCGCCGCCGCGACGCTGGTCGAGCGGTACCCGGACGCGTTCCGCCAGTCGACATTCGACGCGGCCGTGACGCGGGCCCGCATGACCGAACTCGTGCAGCAGGTCGAGCAGCTCGGCGTGCCCCAGCAGGCGCCCCAGGCGGCAGTGCAGGCCGCGCCCGCCGTGGCGCTGGCGACGATGCTGAAGGAGGCCCTCGCCTCCAACACCATCGGCGGCCGCGTCGACGACCAGACGAAGCGTCGCGCGGCGCAGGAGTCGGTGCGCGTCGCCCGCGGGGCCTGGGCCCGCCTCGGCCCGCTCGCCGGCCCGGAGGCCGCCGACCTGGAGCGCCGCTTCGCCGCGGCGTGCCGTCGCTTCGACGATCCGCGGGAAGAGCGCGGGGACCGCGGGGACCGTGGCGACCGCCGCGGCCCCAGACCGCCGCGCGGTCCGCGGCACGACGACAAGGGTAGAAGAGCAGAAGGGTAGAAGGTAAGAAGGCAGAGCGGGAAGGGCGAAGGGGCGAAGGAAGAAGCCAGCAAGACGCAAGGCCAGTGGCCGCGCTGCTGGTGACTTGCTTCGCCCCTTGTGTGTCAGGGCTTCGCCCTTCCGCCTTCCCGCCCTGCCTTCTGCTCTTCTACTCTTCTTTCCTTCTACTCTTCCGCTCTACCTGTCGTTCGGGTCCTCGAGGTATGTGTACCCGTGGAGGCCTTCCTCGTAGAACCTGAGGAGGCGACCCGACTCGAGGTAGTCGAGGTGGCCGGCGCGCACGGCGGCTTCCACGTCCATGCGCATCTTGCCGAGCAGGTGTTCGACGTCGAACTCCACGTAGTCGAGCACTTCCTTCACGGTGTCGCCCTTGATGACCGCGTCGAGGACGACCTCTTCCTTGTCGTTCAGCGAGACGTGCACCGCGTGCGTGTCGCCGAACAGGTTGTGCAGGTCGCCGAGGATCTCCTGGTAGGCGCCCACCATGAACACGCCGAGCAGGTACGGCTCGTCCTTGATCGTGTGCAGGGGCAGCGTCTTCTTGACGTCGCGCCGATCGATGAACTGATCGATCTTGCCGTCGGAGTCGCAGGTGATGTCGCCGAGCACCGCATGCTGCGTCGGCCGCTCGTCGAGGCGGTGGATGGGCATCACCGGGAACAGCTGGCCGATCGCCCAGCTGTCCGGGATCGACTGGAACAGCGAGAAGTTGCAGAAGTACGTGTCCGACAGCATCTCGTCGAGCGACTGCAGGTCCTCGGGCACGTGATCGAGGCCCGCGACCAGCTTCTGCAGCTTGACGCAGATGTGCCAGTAGAGGTTCTCGGCGTGGCAGCGCTGCTCCAGCGACAGGTAGCCGGCCGAGAACAGGTTCATCGCCATGTCGAGCGCGGCCTGCGCGTCGTGGTAGCTCTCGAGCGCGTTGCGGCCCGTCAGGTTTCTCAGCGTCTCGATGAGGTCGGCGACCGGTTGCTCGAGGTCGTCGGTGACCTCCTCGGGCACGCGTTCCTCGCCGAACTCCGATACGCCCAGCACGTTGAACACCAGCAGGCTGTGGTACGCCGCGATCGCGCGGCCGCTCTCCGACACGATCGTCGGATGGGGGACCGACATCTCGTCGCAGATCTGCTGCAGGTGGTACACCACGTCGTTGGCGTACTCCTGCAGCGTGTAGTTCATGCTGGACTCGAAGTTGGTCTGCGAGCCGTCGTAGTCGACGCCCAGGCCGCCGCCCACGTCCATGTACTGCAGGCCGGCACCGGCCTTGTGGAGCTCGCAGTAGATGCGGGCCGCCTCGACCAGCGCACCCTTGACGATGCGGATGTTGGGAATCTGGCTGCCGAGGTGGAAGTGGAGGAGCTTGAAGCAGTCCTCCATGCCGCGCGACTTGAGTTCCTCGAAGCCGCGCATGATCTCGGTGACGGTGAGGCCGAACTTGGAGCGGTAGCCTCCCGAACTCTGCCAGCGGCCGCTGCCGCGCGCCGCCAGCTTGACGCGGAAGCCGATCTGCGGGCGCACGCCGACCTTCTCGGCGTAGTCGAGGATCAGCTGGAGCTCGGTGTACTTCTCGACGACGGGGATGATGTTGCGCCCGATCTTCTGGGCCAGCATCGCCATCTCGACGAACTCGGCGTCCTTGAAGCCGTTGCAGATGATCGGCGTGTCGTTGGAGGCCAGCGCCGCCACGGCCATCAGCTCCGGCTTGCTGCCGGCCTCGATGCCGAAGTTGTACGGCCGGCCGAACTCGAGGACCTCCTCGACGACCTGCCGCTGCTGGTTCACCTTGATCGGGTACACGCACGTGTACTTGCCCGTGTACTGGTGCTGCTGGATCGCCGCCTGGAAGGCGTCGTGGATGTCGCCCAGGCGGTGCTTGAGGATGTCGGGGAAGCGGACCAGGATCGGCAGGTTGATGCCGCGCATCTGGAGCCGATCCATCAGCTCCTTCAGGTCGATCGCCCGCGATCGATCCTTGGTCGGATGCACCAGCACGTGGCCGTTGCTCCCGATCGAGAAGTAACCGTTGCCCCAGCGATCGATGTCGTACAGCTCGGTCGCGTCGACGGCGGTCCAGGAGTCAGTGGCGCTGGTGCCCGGCAGGGCGCGAGGCGAGACCGTGGTCATCCGGACATCATGAGGTCAGCCATCGCCGTGGGCAAGCGGTTTCAGGCCGGCCACGTGCGCCGACGCCGCGCTGCGGGTGATTCGGCCGTGGGTGGCGCCGCCACACCGCGGCGAAGGCGACTACTTCTGCCTGCGGTACTGCGCCACGCGCACGGCGGCGTCGACGCTGCGGGTCTCGACCTTGGCGTTCACGATGCCGCCTTCCTCGAGCACGAGCCGCGGCGCGGCGATCTGCCCCTGGACGCGCGCCCCGTTGCGGATGTCGACGATCTCGGTGGCCGTGAACTTGCCCGTGGCTTCCCCGAGCATCGTGACGTCGCGCGCCAGCACGTCGGCGTCGACATGCGCCTCGGCTTCGAGGCGGACGCAGTGGTCCGGGGCGGCGAGGTGACCGCGCAGCGTGCCGTGGATGAAGAGGTCCTCGTCGGCGCTGACCGAGCCGATGATCACCACCGTGGGGCCGAGCACGGACGGACGGGGTTGGGGCGACGAGGGCGTGGGCAGGCTGGACATCGATCTTTCGGCGTGGACGCAGGGCGTGGCCGGCGCCGACGAGCGTGTGGCGCGCCATGCCCGACACGGCATCGTAGCCGCTTGGACGCCGAGAGGGAAGGGACGCGGCTACGGCAGGGCCGGCGGCAGGCGCCGGCCCCCTGAGCGGCCTACTTCGTGGCCGGCCGCGGTCGGTTGCGGTACTTCTCGTAGAGCTCGGTGTGCCTGGAGGCGAGTGGCGCCGGCACGCCCTTGATGAAGACGTGCGTCACCGTGCTGCGAATCTCCAGGGGGGCGCCTCGCGTGACGACGAGGTTCGCGACCTTGCCTGGCTCGATGGAGCCGACCTGGTCGTCGAGGCCCAGGATGCGTGCCGGGGCGAGCGTGATGGCGCGCAGCGCCGCATCGCGTGGCAAGCCGAAGCCGACGGCCGTGCCGATCTCGTAGGGCAGGTTGCGCACGTCCGACGAGCTGTAGGTCGACAGCGCGAAGGCGACACCCGCCTTGTGCAGCGCGCCCGGCGCGCTCATCGTCGTGTCGTAGGGGTCGTCGTCGGAGGGCGGCAGGGCCTGCGTCGGCCCGAGGATGACGGGCACCTGCTTCTCGGCCAGCCACCCCGCAAGCTTCCAGGCTTCGGCGGCTCCCACCAGCACCATCTTCTGCTTGTGGGTGTCGACGAAGAACGCCACGGCCTCGCGGATGTCGCGCTCGCGGTCGGCCCGCACGAGCCACGGCCGTTCGCCAGCCACCACCGGACCGAGCGCCTCGAGCTTGTGGTTGCGCCCGATGCGGTCGCCGCCGGTGGCTCGCGCGGCACGGTAGTCGCGCGCGTCGGCGATCCAGCGCGCCAGCTCACGCGTCTGCCGTGCCTGCTCCTCGCGGGCTTCCCGATAGGGCCGCGTGCGGAGCGTGAACGTGGCGGGGTCGAACGAGCGACCGCCCGCGGTCGGCCAGCTCACCACCATGCCCACCGACCGCCGGAGCAGCATCTCCTCGACGGTCCAGCCATCGAGGTGGATGGCCGACGCCTGCCCGCCGATGACGGGGCCGTTGCCGCCCGCGCCAGGCGCGGAGACCGCGTGGGTGACGCCGTTCACGCGCGCCACGGGAATGTGCTCGGTCGAGGGGTGGATGGCCGTCGCGGCGTCGACCTGCGGCGCGAACGCCCCGACCTCGGTGCTGTCGTTGGTCGCGGCGGCCGCGCTGATCTCGGTGAGCCCCAGCTGGCTCATCGCATCGAAGAACCCGGGCGCGACCTCGAGGCCGGCGCCGTCGATCACCTCCGCGCCCGCGGGCACGGGGGCGGACGGCCCCACCGACAGGATGCGGCCGTCGGCGATGACGACCGTCGCGTTCTCGAGGACCGCGCCAGACACGGTGTGGACGCGCGCGCCTCGAATGGCGTACGTCGAGGCCCGTGCCTGCGCGTGGGCCGGGGCCGTGCCCAACTGCGTCGCGGCGATCGCCAGCGCGAAGGCGGGCGCGAGGATGTGGCGGGCGCGCGTCATCGACGGACCTCCAGGGCAGGCGTGGTCTCGGCCTTCGGCGTGGTGTCCGGGCCCCCGGGGCGGGCGGCCGGCGCGGTGGCCTTCTCCTTGTCCTTCAGCTCCCTCTTGCGGCGCGCGCGCACCTCGCGCTGCTCGAGGTCCTTCTGGCGGTCGAAGTACACGGTGCCATCGACCAGTACCTGCTGCGGCACGGCGTACGTGCTGAGCGGGTGCGTGTCGTAGATGACCAGGTCGGCGTCCTTGCCGACCTCGATCGAGCCGACCCGCTTGTCGATGCCCAGTTGCAGCGCCGGGTTGATCGTGATCATCCGCAGGGCCTGCTCCTCGGTCATGCCGCCGTACTTCATCGTCTTGGCAGCTTCCTGGTTGAGGTGCCGATGCTCCTCGGCGCTGTCGGAGTTGATCGAGACCACGACGCCGCGCTCGGTCATGAGGGCCGCGTTGTACGGGATGGCGTCGTAGGCCTCGAACTTGTAGGCCCACCAGTCCGAGAACGTGGACGCTCCCGCCCCGTGCCTGGCGATCTCGTCGGCGACCTTGTAGCCCTCGAGCACGTGCTGCAGCGTGGCGATGCGGAACTTGAACTCCTCGCCCAGGCGCAGCAACTGCAGGATCTCGTCGGCGCGGTAGCTGTGCGCGTGCACGAGTCGCTTGCCCTCGAGGATCTCGACGAGCGGCTCGAGCTTCAGGTCGCGGCGTGGCGCCTGCACGGTGCGGTCGCCGGCCTTGACGGCGGCGTCGTAGGCCTTCCACGTCGCCTGGTAGGCCCGCGCCTCGAGGAAGGCCTCGCGGATGACGTCGATCACGCCCATGCGCGTCGCCGGGTAGCGACGCTCGGCGGCGCCGCCACCACCGAAGTTCGCGCGCTTGGGGTTCTCGCCGAGCGCGAACTTGATGCCCGGAGGTGCGCCCTCGAGCAGCAGCCCCTGGGCGTCCTTGCCCCAGCGCAGCTTGATCACGGCGTTCTTGCCGCCGATCGCGTTGGCGCTGCCGTGCAGCACGTTGGCCGCGGTGACGCCGCCGGCCAGGCCCCGGTAGATGTCGATGTCGTCGGGATTGAGCACGTCCTCGATGCCGACCATCGAGGTCACCGAGAGGCTCGTCTCGTTCACGGCGCCGTCGATCGCGATGTGGCTGTGGGCATCGATGATGCCCGGCATCACGAAGCGCCCGGTCGCGTCGATCTCGGTCGCGCCGCGCGGCACCTCGACGTTCGTCCCGACGGCGGCGATGCGGCCGTTGCGGATCACGATGGACGCCTTCTCGAGGGTGCCCTTGGTCACCGTCAGGACCGTGGCATTGCGGATCACCGTCACCGGGCCGGCCGGCTGCGCATCGGCGCGAGCAGGCACGAGCCCGGCGGCGGCCGTGGCGGTGAGGACGAGGGTGGCCAGGCGCTTCATCGGCGATCTCCTTCCCCGGGACGGGGCGCACCACCGCGCGGCCCGGCGGGGCCGGCGGGCGCGGCGTCTGCGGGCACGTCGAAGCGGCGACCATCGACGAACACATGCTTGATGACGGGCTTGTCGCCGAGCAAGTCACCCTGCACGACAACGAGGTTGGCGACCTTGCCGGTCTCCAGGCTGCCGAGTCGATCGTTGACGCCGAAGATCTGCGCGGCATCGAGCGTCAGCGCGCGCAGCGCCGCGTCGGCCGGCAAGCCTGCCTTGACGGCCTTCCGGACATTGGCGAGGAACTCGGCGGGCGTCGCCAGGCCGTCCGAGTAGAAGGCGAACGGCACCTTCTGATCCACGAGTGCCTTGGGGGTGCCAGGCGCGCGATCGCGCAGTTCGAGCACCTGGAGCGCCTCATCCGCGTCGGGATCCGCGTCGCGCGGCTTCTCGGGCCAGCGCGCGCTGACGAGCACCGGGACGCGGGCCTTGGCCAACTGCGGGGCGGCTTCGAACCCGGCATGGGCGCCATAGATCACGGTGGGCACATCCAGTTCCCGGCCGAAAGCAATCGCGCGACTGATCTGGCGGGCACTCACGGCCGGCATGAGCACGGGGATCTTCGCCTGCAGGGCCTGCTGCAGCGCGAGCGTCGAGCGGTCGTGGTCGGGGCGCGCCTTGCCGCGCGGATCCTGCGCGTAGCGTCGCTGCCGTTCCGCGTCATCGCGCGTGTCGAGGAACACCTGCCGCACGTAGGCGATCACGCCCATCGGCGAGCCCGGGAAGGTGCCGCCCCCGGCTGGTGGCGACAGCGAGATCGGCAGGGCCGCGGGACTGCGCACGATGACGTCCTCGCGCCGCTCGCCGCTCAGGTTCACCACGGCGGCCTGCCCGGGGAAGACGCCGATGCGAGGCGCCGTGACGACGGTCGTGACGCCGCCATTGCGCCAGGTCTCGATGCGACGGTCGTCGGCGCGGAACTCGTCGGCGGCCTGGATCCACGGCGTGGTGCCCGGCCGATCCTCGGGCCCGCGAATCGGGCGCGTCGCCGGGCGTGGAGCCCCTGCGGGCGCACCCGGGGCGGCCCCGGCGGGCGGGCCCGCAGGCGCGCCGACGCCGACCTCGGAGAAGGTGTCGATCAACCCCGGATAGACGGTGAGGCCGGTGCCATCCATCACCACGGCCTCGGCGGGGATGTCGACGCGCGGACCGACGGCCTTGATCACGCCGTTGGCCAGCACGATGGTCCCGCTCTCGATTGGGGTGCCCGCGACGGGCACGATGCGGGCGTTGCGGATGGCTATTGGGGCGACCGGCTGGGCCAGCGCGCCGGCCGAGGCCAGCACACACCACAGTCCTGCCGCGGCGACGCGCGCGGGCGCAGCGATGAACAACGGAGCCTCCTCCTGCGAGAACGCGGGCGCAGCGCCCGGAAAGGTCGCGATGCTACCGTGCGCCTCCGCGCGGGGCAAGCGCGATCCGTGTCAGTGGTCGGCGTCCCGGGCCGCGTCCTGCGTCATCTGCGCCGCGACAATCACGAGGAGCGCAGCGCCTGCGTAGCCCAGCCACGCGACCAGGCCATCGCCAGGCGCCCGATTGCTGGGCAGCGCGCGACTCGCCAGGACGAGCGCGAGCGTGCCAAGATCGGCGGCAGCCCACACCAGGACCGGGCGCAGGACATGGGCCGACCGGTGCCAGAGCTGGCGACCGACCACGATGCCCAGCACGACCACCAGCATGCGCGCCGCGATCAACCCGCTGGCCATCCAGCCGACGCCGTCGACCAGGCGCGGCACCAGGCGCGTGAGCGTCGAGGCCAGCTCCAGCGGCGCGATCGCCACGAGCCAGGCGGTGGCGACGGCGCGCAGGACAAGACGGAGCAGATCACCCATGTTGCGACTCGTGGAGCGGCTGTTCGGCGAAGGACGCCTGCATGACCCGCGCACGCCGGCCTCGCCGACGGCGGTGGCGTACGAACTCGACGTCTATCGCGACTGGCATGTCGACGGGGCCGAACTCCAGCCCGGGGAATGGGTGATCGAGGGCCACGTGCTCGCGCCCCCCGACGTCCTCACGGCGTGGCGGGGACGGGGCGATTCCTTCTCGTTGCACATGGACGATGGTCGGCAGCTCCAGGTCTTCATCCTCGACGGCGAGGGCCGCGTGGTCAACGTCGAGGGCACGTCGTTCACGACGACGGTGCCATGACGCGGATGAACGGTCCCGGACGGGCACGACGGGCGGCCTTCCGCATGGTACGACGTGACCAGCATGGATGAACTCCCCCTTGTCTACGTGCGTCTCGTGCTGGCGCTGGGCGTGCACGACCCCGACGCCGTCGACGCGTACTACGGCCCGCCCGACCTGCAGGCCGAGGCGACCGCGGCGGCACGCCCGCTTGCCGACGTGACACGCGACATCGCCGCCCTGCGCGCGTCGCTGGACGCCCTCGCGATGCCCACCCTGCCCGACGCCGCCTGGCGGCTCGAGATGCTTCGGGCTCAGGCCAGGGCGCTCGCCACGCGTGCCGCCATCCGCGGCGGCCAGCGCGTGTCGTTCGACGAGGAGTCGGCCGCGCTCTACGACGCAGTGGCGCCGACGCACACCGAGGAGTACTTCGCGAGCAGCCTGCCGAGCGTGATCTTGCTCGTGTTGTCGGAGGCCGTCGACCCCGTCGCCCAGCCTGTGCCCGCTGCCGGGACGAACGTCGCCGTGGCGGTGATCGAGTACTTGAACGGATAGAAGTTGAAGGGGTCGCCCGGTTCGCTCCACTCGACGGGCGTCACCGCGCAGATGGCCTCGCCATCGGACACCACCGACTCCTGGCAGGTGCCCAGCCCCTGCGCCGCGTCTGGCGGCCCCTCGTGGGTCAGCGTCCACACGACGCTGCCCGTCGGCGGCACCGTGGTGCCGGCCGGAGAGACCCTGGCCTTGAACACCACCATGTCGCCGAAGACCGCCGGCGCAGGGCCACCGGGGACCGACGTCGCGTTATCGGTGACGGTCACCGTGGTTGCCGCACCCGCCACGGCGCCGGAGGCGGGGGTGGTGGTGGCCGAGGCGAGGTGCGTCAGGCTGCCGCTGTAGGCGGCTGACACGCTGAGCACGCCGGCCAACTGCGGGCTGAAGCTGCAGGTGCCCTGTCCACTGGCATCGAGCGCCAACGCAGCGCACGAGGACGGCAGTGAGAGGGCGGCCCCATCCAGGGTGGCCGTCAACGTGACGGTGCCGCCCTGCGGCACGGGCGTGACCGCCGCCCGCAGGACGACCGGCTGGTAGGCGGTGGGGGCAGCCGTGACGATGCCGGCCGTCGTCGTGGTGGCGACCGGCACGATCGGCGTCACGCTGACTGTCGAGCGGGCCGTCGAGGCGGCAAACAGGCTGCTGCCCGAGTACGAGGCACTGAATTTGTAGGTGCCGACGTTCGTGGGCACGAAGCTGCACGTCGCCGTTCCCGCCGTCACGGGGACGGCGGTGCACCCGGGCAGCGGCACGGCATTCTTGCCGGTCGCGGTGAAGGTGATGGTGCCGCTATCGGGCACCGGGCTGACGGTGGCGCTGAGAGTGAGGGGCAGGCCGGCGAAGCTCGTGGGCGGAACGACAAGGCTTGTGGACGTCTTGGTCAGGCGCTGCGCGGCAGCGTCGGGCGCGGCGAGGAGAAGGACGGCAATGAACGTCGAGATGCCGCCGAGGACGCCGAGACCGCGGCGACCTGGAGAGCGGTGAATCTGAGCCATGGGGTGAGGAGAAGAAGGGCGCATATCCGGGCAAGCAACGTTGGGAGGGAAAACCTGCCATGGGCCTTGCCGCGCGGCATTCTGGCGTGGGTGGTGCGCCTCGGGTGCGAGCCGTCGGGTGGCTGCCGCGCACGTCGGCGGTCGCGAAGCGTTCCCGTGTAGCGATAGAGTGGTGTGATGGGTCTGCTCGACGAGTTCACGCACGAGTACGTGCCGGCGCAGGCGGGCGCGACGACGACGCTGGTCCTCCTGCACGGCACCGGCGGCGACGAGCGCGACCTGCTGCCGCTCGGCAAGGCGCTCCACCCGACGGCGGCCTTGCTCAGTCCCCGCGGACGCGTGCTCGAAGGCGCCATGCCGCGCTTCTTCCGTCGCTTTGCCGAAGGGCGCTTCGACCTCGACGACGTGCGGGTGCGTGCTGGCGAGCTGGCGACGTTCCTCGACGAGGCGGCCGCGCACTACGGTCTCGACCGGCAGCGCATGGTGGCCGTCGGTTACTCCAACGGCGCCAATATCGCCCACGCGACGATGCTGCTGCATCCCGAGAGTCTGGCCGGTGCTGCGCTGTTGCACGCGCAGTTGGTGATCACGCCCGAGCCACTGCCGTCGCTCGCCGGGCACGCCGTGTTCCTCGCGGCAGGGCAGGCCGACCCCATCGTGCCATTCGGAGAAGCACGCAAGCTGGCCGACGTGCTCACCGCGGCGGGGGCCACCGTGACGCCGTTCTGGTCGACTGGCGGCCACAACCTGACGCGCGACGATGTGGCGCACGCGCAGGCCTGGCTGAACTCCGCGGGCTTTGGCTCGTAAGATCTTGTGACATGGATCCTGAACGACTGATTGGCGAACTGGTCGGCGGCTTCTTCGGTGGCAAGAAGAAGCGCCGCGGCGGTGGCTTCGACCTGTCGTCGCTGGCAGGCGGTGTGCTCGGGGGCGGCAGGCGGTCGAAGGGCGGCCTGGTGAATGCCGGGACACTGCTGACCGTCGGCGGCCTCATCTGGGGCGCGATCGAGACCATGCAGCAGGGCAGCGGCAACCCGCTGGCCCACGGTGGCCAGACGGGGGGCGGCCACGTGCCGCCGATGCCGCCATCGCCGCCCGCGGCTACGCCTCGGGGCGTGATGGACACCCCAGCGATGGCACCGCCGCCGCTCCCGCCGATTCCGGGATCCACACCGCCGCCGATGGCCGTGCCCGACGTGCCCGTGCCGGCGACGCTGCTGCCGCTGGTGCAACTCGCGGTGAGCGCGGCGCGCGCCGATGGCGATCTCTCGGACGAGGAAGTCGCGACGATCCGTGCGCGTGCCACGGCCCTCGGCGCTGGCGGCCTCGTGGATGCCGAGATCGCCGCGCGCCGCCCGCTCGAGTCGATCACGCCGGCGTTCACGACCGACGAGCAGAAGCTGGCCGCCTACGCGCTCGCCTGGGCCGTCGTCCACGGCGAGGGCGAGGTCTCCCCGGGCGAGCGCATGTACCTCACGCAACTCGAGCGCCTGCTGCGCCTCGACCACGCCGACGTCGACCGCATCGAGCGCGAGACGCTCGCCGGTGACGCGCAGTAGGATCAGCAGCAAGAACGATGAACGGCGCGCTCGGAGAGCGCGCCCTACCCAGCCCCTAGCCCCGAGCCCCCATTTCCGCCATGTGGTACTACGCCCAGAACAACCAGCCCGTCGGCCCCATCTCGCTCGATGATCTCGCCAGCCGCATCAGGTCCGGCCAGGTCGCGCCTGACACGCTCGTGTTCACCAACGGCATGACGCAGTGGCAGGCCGCGCGCGACACGGCACAGCTTGCCGTGTTCTTCTCTGCGGCCGCGCCAGCCGTCGCGATGCCAGGCGCGGCGCCGCCGCCGATCGGGCAGCGCGCGTTCGAGCTCACCTACCGGATCGTCGGCGAGGACGTCCAGTTCGTCGAGGTCGAACTCGACCCGGGCGAGGCGGCCGTGGCCGAGGCGGGCGGCCTGATGTACATGACGTCCGGCGTTCAGATGGACACGGTGTTCGGTGACGGCTCGCAGCAGCCGCAGTCGAGCGGCCTGATGGGGGCGCTGATGGGCGCAGGTAAGCGCCTGCTGACTGGTGAGAGCCTGTTCACCACGGTGTTCTCCAACCCGACCGCGTCGCTGCAGAAGGTGGCGTTCGCGGCGCCGTACCCCGGTCGCATCCTGCCGATGGACCTCAAGCAGCTCGGCGGCGAGCTGATCTGCCAGAAGGACAGCTTCCTCGCGGCGGCCAAGGGCATCTCGATCGGCATCGCGTTCCAGAAGAAGATCGGCGTCGGCCTGTTCGGCGGCGAGGGCTTCATCATGCAGCGCCTCACGGGCGACGGCCTCGCCTTCGTACACGCCGGCGGGATGATCGAGTCGTTCGATCTCAAGGCGGGCGAGACGCTGCGCGTGGACACGGGCTGCCTGGTCGCACTGACGCCCTCGGTGCAGTACGACGTGCAGTTCGTCGGCAAGGTGAAGACCGCGTTCTTCGGCGGCGAGGGCCTGTTCTTCGCCGTCGTCACCGGTCCCGGTCGCGTGTGGCTGCAGTCGCTGCCCCTGAGCCGCATGGCCGATCGCATCATGAAGGCCGCGCCGGGCATGGCCCGCGGCGGCAAGGAAGAGGGCTCGGTCCTCGGCGGCCTCGGCAACCTGCTGGACGGCGACAACTGAGGTAGGGCGCGGTCTCCGACCGCGCCGTGTCGACAGCGGCGCGGTGGGACACCGCGCCCTACCTCTGTCCTTCGGTTAGACTAGCCTGCCGCCCGCCGATCCCCGGCGGGCCGCTCGGCACCATCACTGGAAACGGTTCGCTCGCCCCACCTGCATGGCACCTCAGTACATCTACACGATGAAGGGCTTGACCAAGGTCTATCCCCCGGACCTGGTCGTGCTCAAGGACATCTGGCTGTCGTTCCTGCCCGGCGCCAAGATTGGCGTCCTCGGCTACAACGGCGCGGGCAAGTCGACGCTGCTGCGCATCATGGCCGGCGTCGAGACGGAATTCTCGGGCGAGGCCTTCCTCGCGCAGGGCTGCACGGTCGGCTACCTGCCGCAGGAGCCCCAGCTCGATCCGTCCAAGACCGTGCTCGGCAACGTCGAGGAAGGCGTCCAGTCCATCAAGGACCTGCTGGCGCGCTTCGACGAACTGTCGGCCAACTACTCGGACGAGACCGCTGACGAGTTCGCGGCGGTGCAGGACCGCATCGACGCAGTCGACGCCTGGAACCTGGACACCAAGCTCGAACTGGCGATGGACGCGCTGCGCCTGCCGCCGCCCGACGCCGACGTGACGACGCTGTCGGGTGGCGAGCGGCGTCGCGTGGCGCTGTGCCGGCTGCTGCTGCAGTCGCCCGACCTGCTGCTCCTCGACGAGCCGACCAACCACCTCGACGCGGAGTCGGTGGCGTGGCTCGAGACATTCCTCAAGGAGTACAAGGGCACGGTCGTGGCGATCACGCACGACCGCTACTTCCTCGACAACGTGGCGGGCTGGATCCTCGAGCTCGATCGCGGCCAGGGCATTCCCTGGGAAGGCAACTACTCCAGCTGGCTCGACCAGAAGCAGCAGCGCCTGGCGCAGGAAGCCAAGGCCGAGTCGCGCCGCCAGCGCAGCCTGCAGCGCGAGCTCGACTGGATCCGCATGTCGCCGCGCGCGCGCCAGGCCAAGGGCAAGGCCCGCCTCAACGCGTACGAGGACCTGCTGGCGCAGGACACCAAGGAGAAGATCGACTCGGTCGAGATTTTCATCGCCCCGGGGCCGCGTCTCGGCGACATCGTCGTCGAAGCCCGCGACCTGAAGAAGTCGTTCGGCGAGAACCTGTTGTTCGAGAACCTCACGTTCACGCTGCCGCGCGGCGGCATCGTCGGCGTGATCGGCCCCAACGGCGCCGGCAAGACGACGCTGTTCCGGATGATCACGGGCGTCGAGCAGCCCGACGGCGGCACCCTGCGGCTCGGCGAGACCGTGCAGCTCGGGTACGTCGACCAGTCGCGCGACGCGCTCAAGGGCGACAAGTCGGTGTGGGAGGAGATCTCGGGCGGGCACGACGAGGTCACGCTCGGCAAGCGCACCGTCGCCTCGCGCGCCTACGTGTCGTGGTTCAACTTCAAGGGCCGCGACCAGCAGAAGCTGGTGGGGCAGTTGTCGGGCGGTGAGCGCAATCGCGTCCACATGGCCAAGCTGCTGCGCAGCGGCGCCAACCTGCTGCTGCTCGACGAGCCGACCAACGACCTCGACGTCGACACGCTCCGCGCGCTCGAGGAAGCCCTCCTCGACTTCGCCGGCTGTGCCGTCGTCATCAGCCACGATCGGTGGTTCCTCGATCGCATCGCGACGCACATCCTCGCCTTCGAAGGCGACAGCACCGTCGTGTGGTTCGAGGGCAACTACCAGGATTACGAAGCCGATCGGCACCGCCGGCTCGGCACGGCGGCCGACACGCCGCATCGCGTCAAGTACCGCAAGCTGACCAGGTAGGGGCGCGATCTCCGACCGCACACAGGCAGGGCGCGGTGTCCCCACCGCGCCGCTGAAAGACAGACCATGACGACGACTCCGGCCGCCACCCCGGCCGTGTTCACGCCGATCCTCGATCGGATCGCCCAGGAATTGTCCGTCAAGCCGATGCAGGTGACCGCCGCGGTGGCGTTGCTCGACGAGGGCTCCACGGTGCCCTTCATCGCGCGCTACCGCAAGGAGGCCACCGGCGGGCTCGACGACACGCAGCTGCGCACGCTCGAGGAGCGCCTGCGCTACCTGCGCGAGCTCGAGGAGCGGCGTACCGCCATCCTCGCCTCGCTCGTGGAGCAGCAGAAGCTGACGCCCGAGCTCGAGGACGCCATCCGCAGCGCCGACTCGAAGACGCGCCTCGAGGACCTCTACGCGCCGCACCGGCCGAAGAAGCGTTCCAAGGCGCAGATCGCCCGGGAGCAGGGCCTCGAGCCGCTGGCCGACGCGCTGCTGGCCGATCCCACGCTGGTGCCCGAGCAGGCGGCGACGGTGTACGTGAACGAGGCCACCGGCGTGGCCGACGTCGCGGCCGCGCTCGACGGCGCACGGGCGATCCTCATCGAGCGCTTCAGTGAGGCGCCCGAGCTGGTCGGCGGCCTGCGTACCTTCGTGTGGGAGCAGGGCACGCTCAAGTCGGCGGTCGTCGAGGGCCAGGAGGAGAAGGGCGCGAAGTTCCGCGACTACTTCGACGCCAGCGAGCCCGTCGCCAAGTTGCCGTCGCATCGCGTGCTGGCGTTGCTCCGCGGCCGCAAGGAAGGCGCGCTCAAGCTCTCGATCACGCTGCCCGACGACGGCAGCGGGCACGTGCTGAGTGAGCCGGAGCGTCGCATGGCGGCGTTCTCGGGCGTGGAGCACAAGAGCCGTCCGGCGGACGACTTCCTGCGGACCGCGGTCGCGCTGGCCTGGAAGGCCCGCCTGCAGCCCAAGCTCGAGAACGACGTCGAGACGAAGCTGCGCGAGATGGCGGAGGAGGAGGCCATCCGCGTGTTCGGCAGCAACCTGCGCGACCTGCTGCTGGCGGCGCCCGCCGGCACCCGCGTCACGATGGGGCTGGACCCGGGCATCCGCACTGGCGTCAAGGTGGCCGTGGTGGGCAACACGGGCGCGGTGGTCGCCACGACCACCATCTACCCGCACGAGCCGAGGAAGGACTGGGACGGCTCGATCGCGGCGCTCGCGGCGCTCTGCGTGACGCACAAGGTCGACCTCGTCGCGATCGGCAACGGCACCGCGTCGCGCGAGACCGAGAAGCTCGTCGTCGACCTGATGGAGAAGTTCCCGCAGCTCGGGCTGACGCGCATCGTGGTGTCGGAGGCCGGGGCGTCGGTGTACTCGGCGTCCGAGCTCGCGTCGAAGGAGCTGCCCGACCTCGACGTGACGCTGCGCGGCGCGGTGTCCATCGCTCGTCGACTGCAGGACCCGCTCGCGGAGCTGGTGAAGATCGAGCCGCGGTCGATCGGCGTGGGGCAGTACCAGCACGACGTCAGCCAGTCGGCGCTCGCGCGGCAGCTCGATGGCGTCGTCGAGGACTGCGTGAACGCCGTCGGCGCCGACGTCAACACGGCGTCACCGGCGCTGCTCTCGCGCATCTCCGGCCTCAACTCGCGCCTGGCCGCCCAGATCGTCGACTACCGCACGCAGCACGGGCCGTTCTCGCGCCGCAGCGAGCTGCTGTCGGTGCCGCGGCTCGGCGACAAGACCTTCGAGCAGGCGGCCGGCTTCCTGCGCATCCTCAACGGGCCCGATCCGCTCGACGCGTCGGCCGTACACCCCGAGGCCTACGAGGTGGTGCAGCGGATCGCGCAGGTGACCGGCCGTGACCTGCCGACGCTCATCGGCGACAGCACGTTCCTCCGCACGCTCGATCCGGCGCAGTTCGCGACCGACCGTTTCGGCACGCCGACCGTGCGCGACATCCTCGCCGAGCTCGAGAAGCCGGGCCGCGACCCGCGCCCCGAGTTCAGGCAGGCGAAGTTCAAGGAGTCGGTCCACCAGCTCTCCGACCTCGAGCCGGGGATGGTGCTCGAGGGCGTGGTGACCAACGTCGCCAACTTCGGGGCCTTCGTCGACATCGGCGTGCACCAGGACGGCCTCGTCCACGTGTCGCAACTCGCCGACCGCTTCGTGAAGGACCCGCGCGATGTCGTGAAGGCCGGCCAGATCGTCAGCGTGACGGTGCTGGAGGTGGACATCCCGCGCAAGCGGATCGCGCTCACCATGCGCAAGGCCGAGCGCCCGTCGCCGCGGCCCGCCCAGGCGCGCGACGCCAAGGCGGCCGGCCAGCCGGCCAACCGCGGTCCGCGTCCCGGCGGCGGGCGGCCGCAGCCACAGGAGCGGCAGGACCGGCAGGACCGGCGGCCACAGGCGCCCGCGCCTTCGTCGACCGGCGCCACGGCGATGTCGGCCGCGTTCCAGAAGCTGCTCGGCAAGTGATCACGTGTGATGTCGCGATGCCGCGCGTGCCGAGGACGTCGATGGAGGCACTGCGCCCCGACATTCCGGCATCGCTGCATCGCCGCATTCTCTTCAAATGGCGCTGATTGAACTCGACGATGTGACGGTGGCGTTCGGCCATCGCCCCCTGCTCGACCGCGCAACGCTGCGGCTCGAGCCGGGGGAACGCGTGTGCCTCATCGGGCGCAACGGTGCGGGCAAGTCCACGCTCCTGCGGGTGGTGGCCGGGGACATTCCCGCCGACACCGGCCGGGTGTGGCGACAGCCCGGGCTGCGCGTCGCGCGGCTCGAGCAGGACGTGCCGCCGGGCGGCGATCGCAGCGTGTTCGCCGTCGTGGCCGAGGGCCTCGGTGCCCTCGGCGACATCGCCACCGAGTACCACCAGGTGGCGCACGCCGTGGCCGAGCACGGCACGCCCGAACTCATGACCCGCCTCGGGCAGTTGCAGGATGCGCTCGAGCGACAGGATGGCTGGCGCCTGGAGCAGCGCGTCGAGGACGTCATCGTCCGGCTCGACCTGCCGGCCGACGCGCCCGTGAACACCCTCTCGGGCGGCCAGCGCCGACGCGTGCTGCTGGCGCAGGCGCTCGTGCGACAGCCCGACGTGCTGCTGCTCGACGAGCCGACCAACCATCTCGACATCGACTCCATCGAGTGGCTCGAGGCCTTCCTCCGCGAATACACGGGTGCGCTGCTGTTCGTGACGCACGACCGCGCCTTGCTCCGGTCGCTCGCCACGCGCATCGTCGAGCTCGATCGCGGCGGGCTGCGCAGCTATCCGGGCGATTACGACGGCTACCTCTCGACGCGCGAGGCCGAGCAGGAGGCCGAGGCGCAGTCCGACGCGAAGTTCGACAAGCTGCTCGCGCGCGAGGAAGCCTGGATCCGGCAGGGCATCAAGGCACGGCGTACGCGCGACGAGGGCCGTGTGCGTGCGCTCGAGGCCATGCGGCGCGAGCGGGCGCAGCGGCGCGAGAAGGCCGGCACCGTGCAACTGGCCATCGACGACAGCGAGCGGTCGGGTACCGTGGTGCTCGAGGCGCGTCACCTGGCGCATCGCTTCGGCGACCGCGTGATCGTGCGGGACTTCAGCGGCCGTATCATGCGCGGCGATCGCGTGGGCATCCTCGGGCCGAACGGGTCGGGCAAGACGACGCTGCTGCGGCTGCTGCTGGGTACGCTACCGGTGCAGGACGGCGAGGTCATCCGCGGCACCAACCTCGAGATCGCGTACTTCGATCAGGAGCGCGAGCAGCTCGATCCGGATGCGAGCGTGATGGACACGGTGGCCGATGGCCGGCAGATGGTCGACGTGCCCGGCGGCGGCACGCGGCATGTCGCCGGCTACCTCAAGGAGTTCCTGTTCACGCCCGAGCGGTTCCAGTCTCCCGTGCGTGCCCTCTCGGGTGGCGAGCGCAACCGCCTGCTCCTGGCGCGGTTGCTGGTGCGGCCCGCCAACGTGCTGGTGCTCGACGAGCCGACCAACGACCTCGACCTCGAGACGCTCGACGTGCTCGAGGACCTGCTGCTCGGGTTCGCGGGCACGCTCCTGGTGGTCAGCCACGACCGCGCGTTCCTCGACCGCGTGGTCACCAGCACCATCGCCTTCGAAGGCGACGGCGTGGTGCGGGAGTACGTGGGCGGGTACAGCGACTGGGTGCGCCAGAAGGCGGCGCAGGCGGCGCTCGCGGAGGCTCCGCCCGCGCCTGTGCGCGACGCCCGCCCCGCAGGCCGCGCGGAGGCGGCGGCCGCCCGCCCCGCCAAGCTGTCCTTCAAGGAGAAGCGGGAACTCGAGCAACTGCCGGCCACCATCGAGACGCTCGAGGCCCGGAAGCAGGAACTCGAGGCCGCCATCAACGCGCCCGACTTCCACATGCGGGGCGCCATCGGGATGGCCGAAGTCGCCGGGGCCCTCGAGGCCACCGAGGCCGAACTCGAGACCGTGATGGCCCGATGGCTGGATCTCGAGGCTCGCGCCGAGGTGGCGCGGTAAAATCACCGGCTCACGGCGTGCGGACTGCAGGCTACAGGCTGCAGGCCACCCGCAGCCGTCGCCAACTCAGGTAGCCTGTAGCCCGAAGCCCGTAGCCGTACGAGCCATTGACCATGTCCGACGTCGAACAGATCACCCGCGCCTCGCAACTCTGGAAGCTCATGACCGAAGGCCAGCGCAAGGGCGCCGCCGAGGCGTTCTGGAGCGAGGGGGAAGCCGGGGCCGAGCACGCCGAAGTCCTGGGGCTGTTGTCGCGCCGCCTCAACTTCCGCGTCAAGTCGGTGCTCGCGCTGCCGCTCGAGAAGAAGGTGAAGTACACCGCCGGCCTGGCCGCCGTGTCCGACGGCGTGGCGGGACGCCTGCTCGTGACCTTCCACTTGAGCAAGCAGCGGCCGATGATGGCCGTGTTCCTCGACGCGCTCGGCATCGCCCACGAGAACGGGCTGATCTCTGACGAGTCCCAGCCCACCGTCGACGCCGAGAAACTGCCCGCCGCCGTCACGGCCATCAAGGAACAGTTCCCGGCCGAGGACGTGAACCTCTACCTGCACACCCTGCGCCTGCAGGACCACGCCACGTGGGGTGGGGTGGAGGCGTTTCTTTCATGACTCATGACTCATGACTCATGCAAGGCTTCGCGTCGCGCGGGCCTTCGCATGAGGCATGAAGCATGGCTCATGAGGCATGAACCTCTTCGAGCGCCTGCGCCTCGTCAGAGGCCGTGAGGTGCTGGGTCATGGCCTCGCGGGCGGCCACCGGGTCGCGGTGGCGGATCGCCATGTAGATGCGCCGGTGCATCTCCGCGTTGTCGCGGAAGTTCCGCGCCCGCTCCACCGTCTCGCGGCGACGCTCGTAGAACACCTGCGACAGCATCTCCACCAGCGACGTCAGGATCGGGTTGCCGCATGCGGCGGCCACGGCCTGGTGGAACCGGATGTCGTGCCGCAGGAACGCCTGCGCGTCGTCGAGCGACGCGAACATGCTGGTCACTTCCTCGGCCATCGCCGCCACCTGCTCGCCGGTCGCGCGGGTGGCCGCCAGGCCAGCCACGCTCACCTCGATCAGGCGGCGCGCCTCGAACATCTCGTCGCGCGTGAAGCCGTGCAGCGCCGCCAGGAAGTGCAGCGAGTCGCTCTCGAGCATCGGCGGGCCGTCGGCGATGTAGGTGCCCGAGCCGTGCCGCGACTGGATGATGCCCATCGTGGCCAGCGCGCGCAGGCCGACGCGCACCGACGACCGGCTCACGCCCGTCTGCAGGGCGAGGCTGCGCTCGGGAGGCAGGCGGTCGCCGGGCCGGAGCGCGCCGCGCTCGAGCAACTCCCGGACGTGTTCGACGATGGTTTCGGCCGCGCTGGTGTGCGAGCGGCGTGGGGCGGTGGGCAGGGGGCGAGTGCGCGCAAGGGCGTCCCCGGGGTCCACCGCATGGTGGCCGCCGGGCGTGCCCGGGACTTGTTGCATGCACGCTCTTGTATCACAAGTGTTACGGAAGCATGTGGGGTACCGGGTACGGGGTACCAAACACCGGCATCCGGCTCGGGCCGCTCCAGCCCGAAGCGCTCCAAGCCCGGCACCCTGAACCCGGCACCCGGTACCCGGTACCCGGTACCCGGTCGCGTCACGCGTCAGCCGTGCGCGTCGATGGCCCGGCGGACGGCGTCGTAGTCGTTGGGGAGTTCGACGGGGCTGTTGGACAGCCGGGCGTCGATGCCGGCGAGTTTCCGCGTGTGGTACTGCAGCTTGAAGTCGCTGAACTTCAGGCCGTTGGCCGTCGACACCACGACCACGCGCTGGTCCCGGGTCACCTCGCCGCGCGCCGCCAGTTTCTCCAGCACGGCCAGCGCCACGCCCGTGTGCGGGCAGTTGAACATGCCGGTCCGGTCGGCGCGGGCCGACGCATCGGCCAGTTCTGCCTCGTTGGCCTGTTCCACGATTCCGTCGTAGGCCTGCAGCGTGCGGATCGCCTTCCGGATCGACACCGGGTTGCCGATCTGGATGGCCGAGGCCAGCGTGCTCTGGGCCTGCACCGGCTCGAAGTTCCAGCCGTTCTTGTACGCCAGGTAGAGGGGGTTGGCCCGCTCGGCCTGCGCCACGACGATGCGCGGGCGCTTGGCGACCACCCCGAGCGCCTGCATCATGTCGAACCCGGCGCCCAGGGCGCTCACGTTCCCCAGGTTGCCCCCGGGGATGATGATCACGTCGGGCACCTGCCAGTCCCACTGCTGCACGATCTCGATCGAGACGGTCTTCTGCCCCTCGAGGCGCAGGCTGTTCATCGAGTTGGCGAGGTACACGCCCTCCTCGGCGGCCAGGCGCTGCACGATGGCCATGCAGCCGTCGAAGTCCGTGTCGAGCGACAGCACCAGCGCGCCGTTGGCGATGGGCTGCAGCAACTGCGCGACCGACACCTTGCCCTTCGGCAGCAGGACGATGGCGGGGATGCCCGCCGCCGCGGCGTAGGCGGCCAGGGCGGCCGAGGTGTCACCGGTCGACGCGCAGGCGATGGCCCGCACGTGCTGGCCGTCCGTGATCATCTGCCGGACCGCCGACACCAGCACCGTCATCCCGAGGTCCTTGAACGACCCCGTGTGCGAGTTGCCGCACTGCTTGATCCAGAGGTCGGGCACGCCCAGGCTCGTGCCGTAGCGTTCGGCCCAGAGCAGGTTGGTGCCGCCCTCGTCCATCGACACGATCTGGTCGTCGCGGATGTCGGGGCACACCCACTCCTTCTTGCCCCATACAGCTGAGCCGTAGGGCCACAGCGTCCGCTTGTACCGGTCATCGAACAGCCGCATCCACGCCCCGGCCGACCGGTCCTTGAGGGCCGCCATGTCATGGGTCACCTCAAGGAGGTCGCCGCACGTGGGGCAGCGGTACAGGGGGGTGAAGAGCGGGTGGGTGCCGTGGCACCCCGCGATGCATCGGAATGAAGCGCGGTACATATCAGCCGATTACAAATTCGTGGTCGCCGTTGCACGCTTGCGTGCGGAGGCGGCGCAGTGGAGCCGACCCGTGACCGCGCCGATACCAGAACCGCCCATGACACTGAGGCTTTGCACTGATCGGCATGCGCGGGTGGGCTGGTGTGGGCGTTGCAAGACCACAGGGGCAATGCGTGTGATCGCAGCGGCTTTCAACACCCGGAAAGGACGCGCGCGGTGAAAGTAGCACACTCCCCGGAACCGGCGGAAGAACGGGTCATCTTTCGCGACGGGCTTGGTGTGCGCGAGCGCCGGGACCTGCCCGGCGGCGAGGTCGTCGAGTGGTTCCACCTCGTCGCGGACTTCTCGGCCGCCGAGGCGCTGCTGCGCGAGCGCGTGGCGCGGCTCACCAAGTTCCAGCACGTCAAGTTCTCCCGCATCCTCGGCCTGGAACCCTCGGGCAAGGGCCGCGGGCCGGTCCTCGTGTCGAGCCACCTCGAGGGCACCCGACTGGCCGAAGTGCTCGAGATGGCCGGCCACGGCCTGGTCACCTTCGACGCCGGCGCCGGCCTGCACGTGACCCGCGAGGTGCTCGGCGGCCTGGCCATCCTGCACGACTCGCGCACGGTGTCGCATGGCACCCTGGCGCCCGAACGGCTCGTGCTCACGCCGAACGGCCGCGTCGTCATGGTCGAGCACGTGCTCGGCCCGGCCATCGACCGGTTGCAGCGCCCGCGCCACCAGCTCTGGCGTGAGTGGCGCATCCCCACGCCTCCCGCCACCGGCCAGGTCAGGCTCGACATCCAGGCCGACCTCGCGCAGGCCGGGTTGTTGGCCATCGCGGCCCTCCTGGGACGGCCGATCGACGAGGAGGAGTATCCGCACCGGCTGCGCGGCCTGCTGCCCCTCATCCAGGACCGCCTGTCGCGTTCACCGGCGGCGGGCATCGCCGGTGCTGTCGTTGCCTGGCTCGAGCGCCTCGCACCGCTCGACAACCGGAAGGCCTTCGCCTCGGTGCGTGAGGCCCAGCAGGCGTACGAACGGCTCGTGGCCGGCGGCGCCACCGCGATGGGCGTCACCTCGGCGCGCGTCAAGGGCGTGATTGCCGCCGTCGCGGCCCTCGCGCCTGCGCCTGCGCCGGCCCCGACCTCGGCGCCAGCGCCCGCGTCGGCCAGCCCGGCCACCGCGCCAGCCGTCCCCATCGCCGTCACGTCGCCGGCTGTCGCCGCCCCGCAGGCTGACGCCGCAGGCGGCGACGATGGGATCGATATCGAAGCCCTGCTCCGCCTGGAGGCCGAACTCGAGGGCGGCAGTGCGCCCCTGCCCGATCCGGTGACCCGCGCCATGCGGGCAGCTCCGGCCCCCGAGTTCGCCGCGCCATCCCTCGAGACGCTCGAGGCTGAGCGGCGTGCGCTGCAGGAACAGTTCTCGACGCTCGTCGAGGCCGTGGCGCCGGTGGCCGATCCCGGACCGGTGCACCTGATTCCGGAGACGCCGCCCACGTCGGAACCCCTCGTCGATGAGCGCGTGCGGTGGTCGTCCATGCCCGGCGGCGATCTGGCCGACGTGCCCGCGGCGCTCGACTTCGTGGTCGACACCCCGCCTCCAGTCGAGGTGGACGAGCCTGCGCTCGTGTCTCCGCCCGCATCGGTCGTGCTTGCGGACGCAACGACGCAGGTGGCCGTCGAGGAGCCGGTGCCTGCCGAGCCGGACTACGTGGCGGAACCCGCGGCGCAACCTGCGGCCGACGCGTTCGCGGTGGCCAGCCCGGTCGAGCACCGGTTCGAACCGATCGAAGACATCGTCGTGAGCCAGGACGTCGTCGGCGTGGCCGACGACGTGGACATCGCTGTTGCCGTCGAGCCGACGTTCGCGGTGGAACCCATCGTCGTCCTTGCACCGGAGGCCCCCGCGCCAGCGGCAGCCATCGATCACGTGCCTGCCGACTGGTGGAAGGAGGCGCTGCCGTGGCGCGACGAGACCCCCGTCGCGCCGGAGGCCGATGACCGTTCGAGCGCCCGCGAGGAGCTCGTCGAGGAGGTCGTCGAGCAGGCCACGCCCGTCGCGGACGACGCGATCCCGGTCAGTGACGACGAGGCGCACGCCGCGCCCGCAGGGGACGACCAGGCGGTCGGCGCAGACTTCGGGTACCTGTCGCTCGAGGCGATCGAGGCGCGCGCGACGCGCATCGGTGCGGGTGAGGACGCAGCCGTCGTCGTCGACCACGCGCAGGACCGCGATGAGGCGCCGTCCATCGTCGAGGACGCGAGCACGCCCTTCGCCTTCGTGGGCGATGAGCCGGCAACGCTCGAGTTCGCGCCCGAGGTCCTGCTGGACGCGGTCGCGCCCCCTGTGGAGGTCGAGGCGCCCGGACCGGCAGACGTCGATGCGTCCGTGACCGACGACACACTCCGCGACGCGAGTGAGGCGTGGGTGGCGACGACGGTCGAACCGGAGGTCCTCGTCACGATTGCCGGCGACGCGGCTCCGGCCGCCGAAGCGATCGAGATCCCGACGTTCGACGAGACACCGTCGGTCGTCCTCGACAGTGCCGATGCGTTCGTGATAGCTGACGCGTTCGTGCCGGACGGCGATCGTGCAGAGGCGATGGTGGCCGAGACCGCCGCCGACACCGAGCCGGACCCCTACGCCCGCCGCTCGTCCGGCAGCGTGTTCGGCGACTTGCGCCCGATCATGTTGCAGGAGCTCGAGCCGGCGCCAGACGAGGCCGACGAGGCGTCGTCGCCCCTGGCCGAGGCAGCGCCGCTGCAGGCCGTTTCTGCGCTGTTCATGGATGCCGAGAGCGGCCCGCAGGACAGCGACTGGCGTGATGCGCTGTTGACCGCCCGGCCTGCGGACGCTGCCGAGGCGAGTCCGGAGCCGGACGAGGCCGTCGCGCCGGTCGAGCCGCTTGGCGCCGTCGAGGCCGATCCGGACGAGGGTGCGCCGGTCGTCGTCGCCGAGCGAGTCCTCGGTGTCGTCGCGGACGACCTGCCGACGAGCGTGCTGTCGGGTGCGAACCTCGAGCCGGGAATGGTCGCGCTCGAGGCGTCGCTGACCGACGCGCCGCCGACCGACGTGTTGGCCGTCGAGGCGCCGCCCGCCGATCTCGAGGTGGTGCCGGAGGTCGTGGTCGTCGACGAGGGTGTGGACCATCACGCCTGGGACCAGCTCGCCTCGGAGGCGCCGGAGACCGAGTCGACACCGCTGCCCTCCGTGGAGGCGAGTGCCGACCTCGACGACCGCGAGGATCACGACGTCGACGCGTCGTCGGGGAGCGACGAACAGTCAGGCGCGACTGCGTCGCGCAAGAAGCGTCGTCGTTCGCGCAAGAAGAAGGGAACACCGGTCCTCCCGCCGGCCCCTGTCGTGATCGCACCACCCGACGACCCGGTCGTGACCGCGCCCGTGGTCGCTCCGGAACCGCCGCCGGTCGCCGTGCCTGTCGCTGCGCCAGCGCCGATGGTGATGGCGCCGATCCCGCCGCCTGATGAACGAGATGCGGTCGAGGAGAAGGCGCAGTTGCACGCCGTGGTGGCGGCGCGACCGACGTCGTTGCTCGAACGCGAAGTCCCGACCTGGACCCCGCCCGCCGACATGGGGGTCATGCGTCCGCGCATCGCGCAGCCGACCGCCAGCGAGATGGCCGCCCCTCCGCCGCCGGCCAGCCCTCCGCTCACGGACCTGCCCGAGGTGGCGGCTCGCAGTGGCAGCGACGACTGGGGCACCGGCTCCTATCCGGCGACTGCGTCCGCGTCGGGCGAGGTGGTCATTCCCGAGAGGCCTGCGCCCCCGGCGCCGCCCGCGCCTGTCTTCGTGCCCGCGCCTCCGGTGGCGGCAGCGCCGCCGGCGCCCGTGGCCCCGATGCCCGCACCTGTGGTCGGCGCCGAGAGCCTGCGACCCTTCGAACAGGAGATTCGCGCCGTCGGCATGCCGGATGTCACCGACCTCATGGCGCACGGCTCGCGCGTCGCGGTCACCACGGCCGCCGACGCCCTCGGTCCGCTGCCCTCGGGACGTCCCGCGGCGCAGGAACCGAGAGTGCTGCCGATGCCGGAGGCCACGCCTCGCGGCATCAACTGGCGCCGCCTGTTCGCCGCGGCGGCCCTCATCGCCCTGTTCAATGGCGCGGCGTTCGCGGCGTGGTGGTGGGTGCAACCGGGCGCGCACGGCACGCTCGTCGTCGAGACCGGGCGCTCCGGCGTCGAAGTGCTCGTCGACGGCACGGTCATGGGCCGCACGCCCTTCCGGGGCGAGGTGAAGCCGGGCCGCCATACGCTTCGGTTGCGCCAGGGCAGGCTCGTGCGCGACATGCCTGTCGAGATCAGCGACGGCGTGGTCACGACGCAGGCCGTCGAATGGCTGTCGGCAGGCACGGGACGGGGCGCGCTCCAGGTGTCGTCCAGCCCGTCGGACGCCGAGCTCTTCGTGAACGGCAAGGCTCGCGGCAAGACGCCGACATTGCTCGAGGATCTGCCCGAGGGCGATCTGCAGTTCGTGGTCCGCAGCGAGGCCGGGACGGTCACGGCGTCGGCCACGGTGGTGGCGGGCGAGACGACGCCGATCGAAGTGAAGGTGTTCGCGGGGTGGGTGCTCGTCGACTCGGAGTACGAAGTCGACCTGTTCCTCGGCAGCAAGAAGATCGGCGCGAGCATGGACGGCCAGATCCTGCTGCCACCCGGTCCGTACCGGCTCCGCGCC
The DNA here is from genome assembly GCF_044337415.1 of Luteitalea sp. Classification (GTDB taxonomy): domain Bacteria; phylum Acidobacteriota; class Vicinamibacteria; order Vicinamibacterales; family Vicinamibacteraceae; genus Luteitalea. The sequence goes on along the minus strand of NZ_JBIINP010000024.1, from coordinate 2,154 downwards.
GAGAACCGCGGTCTCGGCATCGACCAGCCGCTCTCGTTCACCGTCGAGCCCGGTGCGGTCACGCGACTGTCGCTCAAGGTGTCGTCGGCCTACTACGACGCGCCCGAGGGGACGGAAGTGATCGTCGATGGCGCCTCGGCCGGAGTGGGGCCCGGGCGCATCGCCATCACGCCGGGGACGCACGAGGTGCTGATCCGCGCGGCCGACGGCGGCGAGAGGCACTTCTCCGGTGTCGTGAAGGCCAGTCGCGCGTTCGAGCCGTAAGCCCACGCTGACTCGCCATCATTGGCGGGGGCCCTCTGCAACGAAGCCCGCCCCGGCATGGCCGAGGCGGGCTTTTTGCGTGTGAGGTGTCCGGGGCGCGACGACAGGAGTCCGCCTGCGCGCCGTACGCGCTGTCAGCGCGTGGTCTTGCGGGCGGCCTTCTTGGCGGGAGCGGCCGCCTTCTTGCGAGGGGCAGCGGCCTTCTTCGCCGCGGGCTTCTTCGCGGCCTTGCGCGCCCGGGCCGGCGTGGCCTCGACGGCCTCGGTCTCGGGCGCAGTCCCGGTCTCGGCCTCGATCACGGGCGCGGGGGCCGGCGACACGGCGATCGCGTCGGCCTGGTCCGGGAAGAGATCGCCATCGTGTGTGGGCGCCTCCACCTCGCCGGTCGTGTCGACGACCGGCTCGCGGTCACCGAAGCGCTGGCGCCCGCGGCCACCGCGGCTGCGGCGTCCCGGCCTCGGGGCCGGCGGCGGGTCGTGCGGGCTGGCCACGTTGCCATTGACGTCGCCCGGTTCGTGGAGGTCGTCACCCTCGGTGACCACTCGCGCGCCGCCGTCGAAGATCGGCAGTTCGGGCTCGCCAGCGCCCGCGGCGGGCTGCGTGGCGCCGGGCTGATCGGCCAGCAGCGTCCCGGGGTAGATGCGAATCACGCCCTGGCGGTCGCGGTCGAGCCGGAACAGGCCCTCGCGCTGGGCGTAGCGGAGCGCGTCCACGATGCCGTTGTAGCCGTACCGGCGCTCGTCGAAGCCCTCGTTGTTGGCGCGGATGACCTGCTTCACCTGGCGCACGTACAGCGGCCAGCGCGAGACGATGCCGGGGCGCAGGAAGATGTCGCGGATGACGGCGTAGCCCTCGGCGAGCTCGGCCGGCGCCGCGGGCGCGGCCTCACCGGCCTGGTCGGGCGCGGCCGCCACGGCGGGCTCGGACTGGCCGTCGAGCGGGGCCTCAGGCGTCGGTTCGGCCTGTACCGCGGGGGCGGCCTCGCGCGCTGCCTCGCGCGTGGATTCGCGACGAGGCTCCGAGCGCCGCTGCACGGCCACCGGCGGGGCGCTCGGCACGACGTCGGGCACCTCGACGCCTTCCTTCATCTCGACGAGCAGGCTGCGCTCGTCGCCGCGCAGGGTCACCTGCCCGGCGCGCTCGAGCTTCTGCACGTAGTCGCGGAAGGTGCTCACGCCGTACTCGCGTTCCGAGAACGTCGAGTCGAGCTGGAGCAGCGTGCTCTTGAGGACGCCGAGCTGCGGCGTGACCTCGCGATCGGCGAGCACCTTGAGGGCGCGCTTGACCAGGGGCATCGAGTCCTTGATGTCCTTGCTCGCGCCGCCGCGGCTGCTGCTGCCGCGCCGCCCGATCAGGTTCTCGTAGGCGATGAACTCCGTGCAGTTCTTCTGCAGGATCACGCTGGTGAACGCCCGGCCGCCGATCACGAAGACCTGGCGGTCGTACAGCTTGAGCTTCTCGACCAGCGCCATGAAGTCGCTGTCGCCGCCGACGATCACGAAGGCGTTGATGTGACTGTGGGTGAAGGCCATCTCCAGCGCGTCGAGCGCGAGGTTGATGTCCGCGCCGTTCTTGTCGCCGCCGGGCGTCAGGTTGCGCTGGACCATCTGGATGGCGTGTTGGGTGAGCGAGCGGCTGTAGTCACCGGCACGGGTCCAGTCCCCGTACGCGATCTTGGTGACCACCTCGCCGCGTTCCTTCATGGCCTCGAGCACGGCGCCGACGTCGAAGTGGCCACCCAGGGTGGTCTTGACGCCGATCTCGATGTTGTCGAAGTCGATGAAGAGGGCAATCTTGAGGCGGGTTTCCGACAAACTGCTGGTCCTTTCCAGGCGAAAGTGTCGCCCCGGGCCGCCGGGAATGTGGTGCAGGCGGCCCTGAGACGTCCCG
>NZ_JBIINP010000055.1:0-24688 GCF_044337415.1 Luteitalea sp. | reverse complement strand
GGTCGACAGGCCGCGGGGTGAGCAGCGACACCACCACGAGCACGAGGAATCCGAGCGGAATCGTCACGATGCCGGGCTGGCTGAAGGGCACCAGCGCCTGCTCCGGCGGCCAGCCGTACACGTCCTTGTAGGCCTGCGCGCTCGCCAGAATCCAGCCCAGCGAACTCGCCATGCCGACCAGGATGGCCGCGACGATGCCCTGCTTGGTGGTCCGCTTCCAGAACAGGAGCATCACCAGCGAGGGCAGGTTGGCCGAGGCCGCCACGTTGAACGCCCAGCCGACCAGGAACGAGACGTTCAGCTTCTCGAACGCGATGCCGAGCAGCATCGCCACGAGGCCCACGGCCACCGCCACCCACTTGCCCGCGCGCACCTTCGCATCGTCGGTCAGCTCCATGCGCCAGACGTGCGTGAGCAGGTCGTGCACCACGGCGCCGCTCGCGGCGAGGATGAGGCCGCTCACCGTGCCGAGCACCGTCGTGAAGGCGATGGCCGAAATCACGGCAAACAGCGGCTCGCTGAAGCTGCGCGCCAACAAGGGCGCCGCCATGTTCGTGTTGGTCACGTCGAGCGCGCCGCTGGTCATCGCGCCGAGGCCGAGGTAGAGCGTCAGCACGTAGAAGAGCCCGATCGCGCCGATGCCCACCACCGTCGACTTGCGCACGGCCATCACGTCCTTGACGGTGTAGTACCGGATCAGGATGTGGGGCAGCGACGCGGTGCCCGCGAACAACGCGAGCATCAGCGACAGGAAGTCGAGCTTGTCGAAGAGCGTGGTGCTGCGCACGCCCTTGAACGTCGGGCTCGCGCCCGGCTGCAGCAGGTCGGCGCCGGCCTGCGATCGCGGCGTGTAGATGGTCGCCACGCGGCCGTCACGCAGGGTGCGTTTCTCCGAGGTCCACGTCTCGATCGTCGCCTCGTTGAAGGTGCGCAGGAACGCCACCGGGCCGAGCGGGCCCGTGGACGTGACGCCACCGGGCAGCGCGGTGACGGCACCCACCGGCGTGAGGTCGTGCGCATTGGCGCCCACGCCCTGGGGCAGGCCGTCCACCAGGGTCGTGCCGCCCCCGGTCGTGACCACCTGCGTGAGCCGCACCGTGCCGTCCGGCAGGCGACGGAAGCTGTGCACCGCACCGCTGGCCTGCTGCACCTGCAGCCACTGATCGGACGGCCAGTCCGGATCGGCCACCACGCGGCCGTCCAGCGCCGCCGCCTCCGGCGTGATCGGCGTGACCGGGAGCCCGGCCGGCACCTCGAAGCCGCGCCGCAGGATCATCACCGTGAGCACGAAGCAGAACGCGACCAGCAGTCCGCCCTTGATGAACTGCACCCACGTCGTCGACACCATGCCCGCAGTGACCACGATGATCGTGACCACCACGCCGACGATGAGTACGCCCGCGGCATGCGAGAAGCCGAGCAGCGGCTTGATGAGGACGCCCGCGCCGACCATCTGCGGGATCAGGTAGAACAGGCTGACGACCAGCGTGCTGATCGCCGCGGCGAGCTTGATGCCCCGCGAGTGGAAGCGGGCGTCGAGCGCGTCGGCGAACGTGAACTTGCCCATCTGCTTGAGCGGCTCGGCCACGACGAACAGCGCCACCACCCAGCCCGCCAGGTAGCCGATCGAGTAGAGGAAGCCGTCGTAGCCGTAGAACGCGATCATTCCGCAGATACCGAGGAACGACGCGGCCGACAGGTAGTCGCCGGCGAACGCGATGCCGTTGACGAACCAGTGGATCTGGCCGTGGGCCGCGTAGTAGCCGCTGGCCGAGGTGGCGCCGCGCCCGAGCCACCAGCTCAGGACCAGGACGCCGAGCACGAACGCGAGGAACACGCCGACAGCGAGCGGCGAGGTGACGTAGACCATGGGCGCGGGGTCAGCGGGCCACGCGCAGGTACAGCGCGGCGAGCAGGAAGGCCAGGGCGATCAGCAGCAGGCCGTACAGGAGCGAGACGGGAAGGCCGGCCAGCGGCGTTGCGGCCATGACACCGGGCGCAAACGCGCTCAGGGCCATGAAGCCGACATACACGAGCAGGTACAGGCCGAAGAGCCAGAGGGCGACGCGTGGGATGCGCATGCGGATGCGTGCCTACTCTGTCGCAGGAGGGGGGGGGAGGGCAAATGCTGCGATGCGGAGATGCCGGGAATGCCGAAGGCACGGCAAGGACGACGGTGGAAGCACAACGGCCGAAGGCCGAAGGGTAGAAAGGCCGAAGGGCGGGAGGGCGGAAGGGTGGAAGGGCGGCGGGGCCACGGGGGCTGTGGTGGTGGCGTCGGCCCTGGGCCGACGCGCTAGCCCCGCCGCTCGGGGCGCCAGGCCAGGCCGTAGTTGATGATGCGTTGCAGGAGCTGTTCGTAGTTCAGCCCCGCGGCCTCGGCCGATTCGGCGAAGTCCTCGCCGTACGCGATCTGCGGGTTGGCGTTGGCCTCCAGCACGTACATCCGCCCATCGTCGGCGAGGCGCAGGTCGATGCGCGCGTAGCCGCTCAGGTCCAGCGTGCGGTACACCCGCTTGCACAAGCGCTGGATGCGCTCGGCCTGCCCTGGTTCGAGGCCCGTGGCCGGGCCGCTCATGATGCCGTGCTTCTCCTGGTAGGGGCCGCTCCACTTCACGCGCTCGGTGGCGATGCGCCAGTTCTCGCGTGGCAGGTTGCCGAGGTTGAGCTCCCACACCGGGAACACCTTCAGCGTCAGGTTCCCGACGATGCCGACGTACAGCTCGCGCCCCGGGATGTAGCGCTCGACGATGGCATCGGTGCCCACCGAGTGATGGATGAAGTGGACGCGCTCGCGCAGCTTCTCGTCGGTCTCGACCACGGACGCCTGCGAGATGCCGATCGAGGCCTCCTGCGTCAGCGACTTCACGATCAGCGGGAACGTGAGGCGCTTGGGACGTTGCACCGGCCGGCCGACGCGGAACACCGCGAAGTCGGGCACCGGAATCCGGTGGTAGGCCAGCAACTGCTTGGACAGCGCCTTGTCGCGCGACAGCATCAACCCGCGCGGGTTGCACCCGGTGTAGGGCACCTTGAGGAGTTCGAGGTAACTGACGATGTTCTGGTCGAACACGCCCACCTCGGTGAAGTTCTCCATCAGGTTGAAGACGATGTGCGGCGAGACGTCCTTGATGGCCGTGCGGATCACGCCGAGGTCGTCGCCGACGCCCACCGTGCGAACCTCGTGCCCCATCACGTCGAGCGTGTTCTTGACGTCGAACTCGGTCTTCCACGGCACCGAGATGTCGTACTTGCTGTCGTCCTCCGGGGGCACGAGATAGTCGTGCATGAGGCACAGCACGCGCAGGCGACGCATGCGTGCAGTCTACTGCATCAGCGCGTGTAGAGGCTCAGGACTCAGGGCTCAGGGCTCAAGCACCAAGCACCAAGCACCAAGTGTCAAGTGTCAAGGTGCTGCTTACGCATTGCGATCGTGGGTCACGGCACGCAGCGCCGCCTCGCTGTCGCTGCTGCGGTCGTCGGCCTGCAGCGACCACGGCCATGCCGCGTCGTAGCCGGCCTCGCGTGCTGCGGCGACGATGGCGCCGGGCGGACGGGCGCTGCCTCGCGTGGGGTACTCGCCGAGCAGCCACGGCGCGCGGCTCCACGAGACCTGCGGGCGGTGCGCGAGCGGCGCGCGGCGCTCGAGGGGGTCGTACCAGTGCACCTGCAGGATGTCGAGTTCGAGCGTGCGGCACAGCGGCAGTCCGCGCGTGCTCGCCAGCCCGACCGTGAGGGGCTGGGTGGCGTGCCACCGCACGTGCAGCGCGAGTTCCTCAAGCGCCTGGCGCAGGCGCGCCCCCGACAGCCGCCGCGCCGGGGCGCGCCACGGGCGCATGAGCCACTCGGGTTCGTTCCAGAGATCCCAGGCGGCGATGCCGGGATGCCGACCGAACGGCGCGACCAGGTCGTCGACGACGCGCCACAGGGCCGCCCGGGCCAGCGGATCGCGCAGGACGGGGAGGCGTCCGCCGAGCGCGACGCCGTTCACCACCCTGGGCGCGTCGCCCCAGGTGAAATCCAGCAGGACGGGCATCATGCGCAGCCCGTGCGCGCCGAGCAGGTCGAGCGCGCAGGCCATGTCGTCGAGCACGACGGGCTGCAGGGCCTGAGGCAGGCCGTCGGGGCCGAAGCGGATGCCGGCGCGGCCGTCGCAGAGGACGAACCAGCGGACGACCTGCGCGCCGGCAGCGGCGGCACGACCGATCAGGCGGCGCACCTGGTCGGTGGGGCGGGTGGAGAGGCCACCGGCCGGCGACCAGGCGTTGGCGCCGAAGTCGCCGCCGTAGCGGATCCACGGCAGGTTCAAGCCGGAGGGCAGCACGTGAGTGACAGGCTAACGGAACTTCGCGCGCGGAACCCTCGTCCCTGTGGGAGCGTCGCAAGTAAGCGCTTGCACTGCGCAGGGCTCGATGACAACGCCCTGTCGAGGCGGTCTGAGGTTGTACTTGTGCGGTACAAGCTGACGGGTTCGTTCGAGGTTGATGTGGCGCTCAGTGCCTAGGAAATTCTGACTTCTCAGGTTTCTACGCGCACAGAAAGCAAGTGGTTACTTGCTTTCATTGTGAATTTGAGGTACAAAGTCTCGTTCCCCGCCAGACGGGGCCCTTGCCCATGGACGTACGCGAACAGTTGCTCGAAGCGGCGGTGAAGGTCTTCGCCCATGCCGGATTCCGCGGGGCCACCACCCGCCGGATCGCCCAGGAAGCCGGCGTGAACGAGGTCACCCTCTTCCGGCAGTTCGGCTCGAAGGAAGGCCTCATCCTCGAGGCCGTGGTGCGCGCGGTGACCCGGCTGCAGGACGAAGCGGTGCTGCCCGAGGTCCCCCAGGACCCCGCGGCCGAACTGCTCGACTGGACCCGCCGGCACTACGAGTTCATGCTCGGCAACAACCGTCTCATCAAGGCCGCCATGGCCGATGCCGTCGCCCATCCCGACATGGGCTGCCTGAGCGACCGCATCAGCTCCAGCATCGAGCAGACGCTGCGCGCCTACCTCGGTCGGCTGACCGCCGCGGGCCTCTGCGACTCCGACGTCGACGTCCCGGTCGCCTGCAGCGTCCTCGGTGGCGTCGTCTTTGCCGACGCCATGGGTCGCGACGTGCATCCGCAGTGCTACACGTACTCGCCCGCTGAAGCCCCCGCGCGGTACGTGGCCTTCTTCCTGCGCGCGATTGGCGCGCGGAGTTCCCTCCCCGCCCCGGCCCTCGCGCCGGAGGCCGTGGTGCATCATGCCTGAGTCGCAGTCATCGTTCCCTCGTGTCGGTGCCCTCCTGTTGGCGGCGCTCGTGACCGTGCCGCTGCCGGCCGTCGCACAAGGTCCGGCCGCGCCCGCGGCGCCCGCGCGTCGTGTGTCCCTCGACGAGGCCCTGCAGCTGGCCGAAGGCGGCAGTGAGCAGGTGGCCGTGGCCGAGGCGGGCGTGCGTCGCGCCGACGGCCAGATCGCGCTCGCGCGCAGTGGCCTCTACCCGCAGCTGGCCGGGGCCGCCGCCTACCAGCGCACCCTCCAGACGCAGTTCGACGGCATCTTCGACGGCGGAGGCGCGACCCAGCCGTGCGCCGGCCTCACCGTGAACCCGGCGGCGCCGCTCGACCAGCGCGTGACCGAGCTCGAGCGCTATCTCCAGTGCCCGCCGAGCAATCCCTTTGCCGGGGGCGGCGACAACGACCTGCCGTTCGGCCAGCTCAACACCTGGACCGCGAGCCTCACCTTCACGCAGATGGTCTACGACGGCGGCACGGTGCGTGCGCAGGAGCGGCAGGCCCGCGCCGGCCGCGAGGCAGCCTCGTTCGGCGTCAGCACGGCGCGCGCCCAGCTCGACCTCGACGTCGCGACCGCGTTCTACGATGCGGCGCTGAGCGATCGGCTCGTGACCATCACCGAGTCGACCCTGGCGCAGGCCGAGGAGACGCTCCGCCAGATCGACGTGCAGTTCCAGGTCGGGCAGATCGCCGAGTTCGAGGTGCTGCGGGCACGCGTGTCGCGCGACAACCAGCGCTCGGCGGTCATCCGGACGCGCATCCAGCGCGACCTCGCGTACCTGCGCCTCAAGCAGCTCATCAACGTGCCGGCCGACCAGCCCCTCGAGCTCGAGGCCAACCTGGTCGAACCCAATGGCGCGCTGGCCAGCCGCTGGAGCGCGACGCTGGCCGAGGCCGAGGCGCAGTTCCGCCTGGTGGAGCGCACGGCGGTGAAGCAGACCGAGGCGGGCGTGCAGGCCAGCGAGGCGGCGGTGGCCATCACGCAGGCGCAGTTCAAGCCGCGCGTCGACGTCAACTCGGGCTTCATCGCCTACGCCTACGACCCGCTGCCGAAGTACAACCGGCGCGACTGGAACGTCGCCGCGCAGATCTCGATGCCGCTGCTCGACGGCGGGCGCCGCAAGGCCAACCGTGCGATCGCGGAGGCCTCGCTCGAGGAGAGCCGTCAGCAGCTGCAGCTGGTGAAGGAGCTGGCCGAACTCGACCAGCGCAGCGCCCACGCCACGTGGGAGGCCGCGCGCGCGGCCTGGGACGCCTCGGCCGGCACGGTGGAGGAGGCGCAGCGCGCCTACCGGATCGCCGATGTCCGCTACCGCGAGGGGCTCTCGACGCAGCTCGAACTCAACGACGCACGGCTCGCGCTCGAGCGCGCCGAGGCGGCGCGTGCACAGGCCGCGCGCGACCTGCAGGTGACGCGCGCCCGGCTGGCCCTGCTGCCCGACCTGCCGCTCGGAGCCGCGACCGGTGGCGCAGCCACCGCCAGCGCAGTGGCGGCCGGCAACGCACAGCCGACAACGGGAGCAGGCAGCCAGACGGCCGCCGCGACGCAGACGGGGGCAAGGCAGTGAGGAACGTGATGACTGGACACGCGCGGCTCCGCCGCATCGACTGGACCGCGGCGCTCGTCGGAGTGACCGCCTCGCTCGTGCTCGCCGCCGGCTGCGGCAACGGCGCCACGAAGGAGGCCGAGGCCAAGGCGGCCGCGCCCGCGCCGCCGCCCGTGCTCGAGATCGGCAAGGAGAACACGGTCCGCGTCGGCCTCGACGAGATTCGCACCGGCCCGTCCATCTCCGGCACGCTCGCGCCGAAGGATCAGGCGACGGTGCGTGCCGAGGTCGGTGGCTCCGTGCTGTCGGTGACGGCCGAGCAGGGACAGGCCGTGCGGCGGGGGCAGGTGCTCGCACGCATCGAGGCCCGGACCGCTGGCGAGGCGGTCAGCTCGGCCGAGTCGTCGGTCCGCTCGCAGGAGCAGGCGCTCGACCTGGCGCGCCGTGAACTGGCGCGCGCCGAAAAGCTGGTCGCGGCAGGCGCGGTGGCCGAGCGCACGCTCGAGGCCGCCCGGAACGAGGTGGTCCGCCTCGAGTCCGAGGTCGCCGGCGCGCGCAGCCGCCTGTCGTCGGCCCGCAAGATCCTGGGCGATGCCACGGTGGCCGCACCGATCTCCGGCGTGGTGGCGGCCCGTCCGGTCAATGCCGGCGACGTGGTCGCCCCGGGCACGCCGCTCTACACGATCGTCGACCCGTCCAGCATCCAGCTCGAGGCCTCCGTGCCGTCCGAGTCGCTGACGGCCGTGCGGGTCGGCGCCGCCGTGACGTTCCAGGTCCGCGGCTATCCCGACCAGGCCTTCACCGGCCGGATCGAGCGCATCAGCCCGACCGCCGACCCGGCGACGCGGCAGGTGCCGATCTGGGTGACGGTCGACAACCGCAGCGGCCGGCTGGTCGCGGGGCTGTTCGCCGATGGCCGTGTCACCCAGGAAGCGCGTCGCGGGCTCGTGCTCCCGCTCAGCGTGATCGCCGACCCCGGCACCACGCCGACCGTGCTGCGCATTCGCGACGGCAAGGTCGAGCGCGTGACGGTGCGCCTCGGCCTGGTCGACGCGCAGAACGAGCGCGCCGAGGTCGTCGAGGGGCTCTCGGACGGCGACATGCTGCTGACGGGCGTGGCGCAGGGCGTCACGCCGGGGACGCAGGTGCGGGTCACCGACCGCTCGCAGCCGTCCGCGCCGGCGGTCGCGCCGGCGGCGCCCGCGGGCGCGTCCAAGTCGTAAGCGCGGCAGTCGGGCGTCGGCAGTCGGCAGCGGGGGAGAGGTGAGGGGCATCGCCGTGGCATGCGGCGCCCCGACACCCTGAACCCGCTACCCGGCACCCGGTACCCGGTACCCGGAAATTCTGTAAGGAGACCCTGCAGTGTTCATCTCCGATTTCGCCATCAAGCGGCCCACGGTCACGGTCGTCTCGATGCTGGCGCTCGTGGTCTTCGGCTTCTTCGCCCTGCTGAAGCTGGAGGTCGACGAGTTCCCCGAGATCGCCCCGCCGGTCGTGTCGGTGGCCATTCCGTTCCCCGGGGCGTCGCCGGATCAGGTCGAGCGCGATGTGATCGATCCGATCGAGGAGGGCATCTCGAGCATCAGCGGGCTCAAGAAGCTCGACTCGCAGTCGCTCGACAGCTTCGGCCTCATCGTCGCCGAGTTCGAGTTCGGCAAGGAGCCGGCCGAGGCGGTGCAGGAAATCCGCGACAAGATCTCGGAGATCCGCAACGAGCTGCCGCAGGAGCTCGAGGAGCCGATCCTCAAGCGGTTCGATCCGAACGACTTCCCGATCGTCACGCTGGCGCTGACCTCGAGCAACCTGACCGGCGCCCAGCTCACGCAGATCGCCGATCCCGGCGTCACCAACGAGCTGCGCGGCATCCGCAACGTCGCGGAGGTCGTGGTGGTGGGCGCGATCGAGCGTGAGATCACCGTCGAGATCGACCCGACCGCGATGCAGACCGCCGGCGTCAGCGTCGGCCAGGTGGTCGGCGCGCTGCAGTCGCAGAACCTCGCCGTGCCGGTCGGGCGCCTGCAGGGCGGCATCAACGAGCGGACCATCCGCCTCCGCGGCCGCCTGCAGACGCCGAACGAGTTCGGGCAGATTGCCGTCAGCCAGGTCGGCGGGCGCATCGTCAGGCTCGCCGACGTGGCACGCGTCTACGATGGCGCAGAGGAGCCGCGGACCGGCGCCGCCTTCAACAGCGCCAACGCCGTCGGCATCGAGGTCAAGAAGACGACCAATGCCTCCACGACCACCGTCAGCGCGGCGGTGATCGAGAAGGTCCGCGAGGTGCAGAAGACGCTGCCGCCAGGCGTCGAGCTCAAGCTGGTTCGCGATGCCGGGGCGCGCGTCGAGGCGTCGGTCGAAAGCGTGCAGTCGGCCCTCATCGAGGGCGCCGTGCTCACGGTGATCACGGTGTTCCTGTTCCTCAACTCGTGGCGCTCGACGGTGATCACCGGCCTGGCGCTGCCGGTGTCGGTCCTCGCCTCGTTCATCACCGTGCTCATGTTCGGGTTCAAGCTCGAGACGATGTCGCTGCTCGGCCTGTCGCTGGCCATCGGCATCCTGATCGACGATGCGATCGTCGTGCGGGAGAACATCGTCCGCCACGTCGAGATGGGGAAGGACCACTACACGGCGGCGCGCGAGGGCACGTCGGAGATCGGACTGGCGGTGGCGGCCACGACCCTGTCGATCGTCGTGGTGTTCGTGCCGATCGCCTTCATGGGCGGCCTGGCGCAGCAGTGGTTCGCACCGCTCGCGTTGACCATCGCCTGCTCGGTGCTGGTGTCGCTGTTCGTCTCGTTCTCGCTCGACCCGATGCTGTCGGCCTACTGGCCCGACCCGCACATCCCGGTGGAGCAGCGCACCTTCATCTCGCGCGCCCTCGACCGCTTCAACAAGTGGTTCGACCGCCAGGCCGATCGGTACAAGTCGGTCATCCGCTGGGCGCTCCGTCACCGGTTCGCGATGGTGGTGCTGACCATCGCGTCGTTCGTCGGTGCGCTGGCGCTGCCGGCGCTCGGTCTGGTGGGCGGCGCCTTCCTGCCGGTCTCGGACAACTCGGAGTTCCAGGTGGTGGTGACCACGCCGCCCGGCTCGAACATCGAGTACACGAAGCTGAAGACGCAGGAGGTCTCGACCATCGCCCGCTCGCTGCCGGAGGTCGCCTACACCTACACGAGCATCGGTGGGCAGACCGAGTCGGTCGACGAAGGGAACGTGTTCGTCAAGCTGACGCCGCGAGCCGAGCGGACGCGCCGCCAGGAGGAGGTGGCGGCCGACCTGCGCGCCAAGCTGCTGCACCTCGGGGGCGTGGAGGCGTGGATCAACACGAATTTCTTCGGCAACATCAAGCAGATCCAGCTGCAGCTCACCGGGCCCGACGCCACCACGCTGTCGGAACTGGCCGAGAAGATGCGCGACGAGGTGCGCCAGGTGCCCGGCGCGGTGGACGTCGGCCTGTCCACCAAGGGGCGCAAGCCCGAGGTGGACGTGCAGCTCGACCGCGGCCTGGCAGGCTCGATGGGCATCACGGTCGGGCAGGTCGCCCAGGCCCTGCGCCCGGCCTTTGCCGGCATCGACACGGGCGACTGGATCGATCCGAGCGGCGAGACGCGCGACGTGTACGTGCGGCTCGCCCCGGAGTCGCGCAGCAGCATCCGCGACCTGACGCAGCTGCCGATCAGCGTGGTCGGGCCGCAGGGGCCGGTGCTCATCCCGCTGGGGCAGGTCGCCCGGCTCACGCAGAACATCGGCCCGGCCCGCATCGATCACCTGAACCGGGATCGGGTGATCAAGATCGAGGCGAACACGGAGGGGCGGTCGTTCAACGCCGTGCTCAGCGACGTCACGGCGCGCGTCAACGAGAAGGTCCCGTTGCCGCCGGGCTACGAACTCTCGACGGGCGGCGAGTCGGCCGACCAGGCAGAAGTCTTCGGCGGCATCCTCGCGGCGCTGGCGCTGGCCATCCTGCTGATGTACTTCGTGCTGGTGCTGCAGTTCGGGTCGTTCCTCGACCCGCTGGCGATCATGGTGTCGCTGCCGCTGTCGCTGATCGGCGTCATGCTCGCCATGCTGTTCACCAATACGACGCTGAACCTGATGAGCATGATCGGGGTCATCCTGCTCATGGGCATCGTGGCCAAGAACGCCATCCTGCTGATCGACTTCGCGAAGTACTCGATGGAGCAGGGGATGGAGCGTCGCGAGGCGCTCATCGAGGCGGGCCGCGTGCGCCTGCGGCCGATCCTGATGACCAGCTTCGCACTGGTGGCCGGCATGATCCCGGTGGCCATCGGGCACGGCGAAGGCGCAGACTTCCGCGCCCCGCTCGGCCGCGCCGTCATCGGCGGCGTCATCACGTCGACGGTGCTCACGCTGCTCGTCATCCCGACGATTTACGACATCATGGCCGGCTTCCGCGACTGGGCGCTCGGCCTCTTCCGTCGGCCGGCCCGGGCGCAGAGCCACGGCCCGGCCAGCGAGCACATCGAACTGCCTCAGCCGGCGGCGACGCGGGCAGGGTCGTAAACAGGCTCAAGGCTCGAGGCTCAAGGCTCAGAACGCAGTCAGTCAGGATGCTCTCTGAGCCCTGAGCCCTGAGCCCTGAGCCTGCATCACTTCTCTCCCGTCGACCCGAACCCCCCTCGCGACTCCTCGGCGTCACCGTGGGCCAGCGGCACGAACTCGACGCGCGGCACGCGCAGCACGAAGGCCTGGGCGATGCGGTCGCCCGCAGCGATCGTGACCGGCGCGTCCGTGTAGTTGAGCACCAGCACCCGCGCCTCGTCGGCCGGGCCGCGGTAGTCGCTGTCGAGGACTCCCAGGCCGTTGGCCACGATGAGGCCCCGCCGCGGCAGGGAACTGCGCGCGACGATGGCCAGGAAGTGGCCGGGGGGGACGGCGAAGACGAGTCCCGTGGGCACGAGGGCGAGCTGGCCTGGCGCCACGGTGACCTCGGCGGCGGCCGCGAGGTCGAGGGCGGCGGCGCCGGCCGTCTGGTAGCGGGGCTCGGGGACGTCGCCGAGACGGCGGACACCGACCGTTATGGAATCATTCGTTAAATCCACGCTTGTGTATCTCCACATGTGATGCTATGTTTGCTCTCGACATCCGGAGCGGCCCGCTGCAGGCGCGGGCCCGGCAACCTGGGGCGGACATCCCAAGGTGCCAGCCCGGGCGACCCGAGAGGGCGTCCGTGGCGATGCGGTTCGAGACTGAACAACCAAAGTGTCCGGCGGGGCAACCCGCAGCCTCCGGGTGTCTTCACTTGGTAACTCAGGAGAAGACACCATGATTCCCTCAGCCGCCCACACCGAAACGTCGCCGGCCCTTCGTCGCCCGTCGCTGCAGGTCGCCCTGTCGCCGGACGACCGCCGGTTCCAGCGCCTCGGCGAGAACCACCACCTCTGGCGCAATGGCCGGTTCTGGTGGATTGCATATACGGTTATCATCGACGGCTGGCGTCAGGAGCGGATTCGTCACTCGCTCAAGACGGCCGACTTGACCGAGGCGCGGCTGCGCCGGGACGAGATCCTGGCCACCGTGAGCTCCGAGGGCGTGCTGCGCCGCGTGAGCTAGCCCCGGCGGCAGTCCGCCGAAGCTCGCGAAGGCCATGAGGCCGAGCGAGCGAAGGCGGAACACGTGAACGGCTGGCACGGCGAAGCTCCGGCCCCACAATTTTCGCAGCACCTGAAGGATTAGCCCCGCATGTCCCGTTTCGTTCTCACCTCGGAGTCGGTCTCGGAGGGCCACCCGGACAAGGTCGCCGACTACATCTCCGACTCGGTCCTCGATGCCTGCCTGTCACAAGATCCCACGTCGAAGGTGGCGTGCGAGACGCTGGTGAAGGAAGACCTCGTGGTGCTCGCCGGCGAGATCACGACCGGCGCCACGGGCCTCGACTACACGAAGATCGCCCGGCAGGCCATCCGTGAAATCGGCTACGACTGGCCGAGCGAGGTGTTCAACGCCGATGGCGTCACGGTGATCGAGAAGATCACGGCCCAGTCCAAGGAAATCAACGCCAGCGTCGTCGACAAGGCGAAGGCGGAGGAGCAGGGCGCAGGCGATCAGGGCCTGATGTTCGGCTACGCCACCAACGAGAGCGCCGAGCTGATGCCGCTGCCGCTGCTGCTCTCGCACCGCCTCACCAAGGGCCTGGCCGACGATCGCCGCAAGGCCGGCGCCTACGCCTTCCTCCGACCCGACGCCAAGAGCCAGGTGTCGGTGCGCTATGAGGACGGCAAGCCCGTCGCCATCGAGCGCGTCGTCGTGTCGACGCAGCACACCGAGGGCAAGGACCAGGCCGAGATCAAGGCGTACGTCATCGAGGACCTCGCGCCGCGCGTGCTCGGCGACTGGTGCCCGAAGGCCGAGCTGTTCCTCGTGAACCCGTCGGGCAGCTTCGCGCACGGCGGCCCCTCGGCCGACGCCGGCGTGACCGGCCGCAAGATCATCGTCGACTCGTACGGCGGCGCGGCGCGTCACGGCGGCGGCGCGTTCTCGGGCAAGGACCCCTCCAAGGTGGACCGTAGCGCGGCGTACTTCGGCCGCTACGTGGCCCGCGAGGTCGTCAAGGCCGGCCTGGCGCAGCGCTGCGAGGTGCAGTTCTCGTACGCCATCGGCGTCGCCGAGCCCACGTCGCTGCTCGTGGAGACCTACGGGACGGGCGACAACCAGGCCGCCGAGGACTTCGTGCGCAAGACGTTCGACATGCGCCCGGCGGGCATCATCAAGACGCTCGACCTGCTGCGCCCGATCTACCGCCAGACGACCAACTACGGGCACTTCGGTCGCCCGGGCCTGCCCTGGGAAGCCTAGGACTCGCCTCGCCTCGCGCGTGATACCGCGGCCGCTCCTCGCACAGGGGAGCGGCCGTCGTCTTTTTGACGCCGAACGCCGAACGCCGAACGCCGAACGCCGCGTCGGCAGGCACGGCTTCAGGCTCGAGGCCCAGAGCGCACGCTGCCTCTCATGCGGCCTCTCACACAGGATGCTTTCTGAGCCCTGACCCCTGAGCCCTGAGCCTTCAGCCCTGAGCCCTGAGTCGTACAATCCTTGTGTGACCGCGATCGTGTTCGACCTCGACGGGACGCTCGTCGACTCGCTTGACGACATCACGGCGGCCTTCCGCCGGAGCTTCCACGTGATCGGGGCCGCGCCTCCGACGGCCGAGGCGGTGCGTGCGCTCATCGGCAAGCCGCTGCGCGAGATGTACACGCCGTGGGCGCCCGCCGAGGCCATCGACGGGCTGGTCGCGGAGTACCGACGCGACTACTCGGAGCGGTGCGCCGACCGCACGCGTCCGTTCCCGGGCATCGAGTCGCTGCTCGCCGACCTGCGCGCCAGCGGGCATGCACTGGCCGTGGCGACCACCAAGACCTCGTGGATGGCCCGCACCGTCGTCGATCGCCTCGGCCTCGCGGAGGCCCTCGACCACGTACAGGGCACCGACGACTTCCCCCACAAGCCCGCCCCGGACGTGATTCACCACGCGCTTGCCGGCGTGGGCCGCTCGGGCACGTGGATGATCGGCGATGCGCCCAGCGACGTCGTCGCCGGCCGCGCCGCCGGCCTGCGGACCTGCGCCGTCACGTGGGGCGTCGGCGCCGAGGCGCACCTCCGCGCCGCCGAGCCAGACGCGCTGGTCACCACCGTCGACGACCTCCGCGCCCTGCTGCTGGGCTGACGCGACCAACGCGGACACGCCCGCCCCTGTTCGCCTCTTCTCACTTCTATCCTTCTATCCTTCGTTCCTTCGTTCCTTCCCCGGTACCCGGTACCCGGTACCCGATACCCGATACCCGATACCCGGTACCCGGTACCCGATACCCGGAACCCGGTATAGTTCCCAGACGTGCCGTTCGACTCGCTCCTGCGCGACATCCTGACCAGCCGCGTCTACGACGTGGCCCGTGAGACCCCACTCGACCCCGCCCCCAGACTCTCGGCGCGGCTCGGCGTGCCGGTGCTGCTCAAGCGCGAGGACCTGCAGCCCGTCTTCAGCTTCAAGATTCGCGGCGCCTACAACCGCATGGCGCGGCTGACGGCCGAGGAGCGCGACCGTGGCGTCATCGCCGCCAGCGCGGGCAACCACGCGCAGGGCGTTGCGATGTCGGCGCAGCACCTCGGCATGCGCGCGACGATCGTGATGCCGCGCACGACCCCCGACATCAAGGTCGAGGCGGTGCGCAACCGCGGCGCGGATGTGGTGCTGTCCGGTGATACGTACGCGGATGCCTACGCCTTCGCCTGTGAGGAGGCGGCGCGCAGCGGCGCCACGTTCATCCATCCCTTCGACGACCCGCTCGTCATCGCCGGGCAGGGCACCGTCGGCGACGAGATCGTGCGGCAGCGCCCGGGCGAGCTGGGCGCGATCTTCGTGCCTGTCGGCGGCGGCGGCCTGCTGGCCGGCGTGGCCGCCTACGTCAAGGCCGTGCTGCCCTCCGTGCGGATCATCGGCGTGGAGCCGGTGGACGCCGACGCCATGGCGCGCTCGCTCAAGGCCGGCCATCGTGTCGTGCTCGATCGCGTCGGCCTGTTTGCCGACGGCGTTGCCGTGCGCGAGGTGGGGGAGCACACGTTCGCCATCGCCAGAGAGACGGTCGACGATGTGGTGCTGGTCGACAACGACGCGATCTGCGCCGCCATCAAGGACGTGTTCGACGACACGCGCACGATCATGGAGCCGGCAGGCGCCCTCTCCGTCGCCGGCCTGAAGGCGTGGGTGGCCGCGCAGCCGTCGCCGCCCACGGGAGCGATGGTGGCCATCCTGACCGGCGCCAACATGAACTTCGATCGCCTGCGCTTCGTGGCCGAGCGTGCCGAGCTCGGTGAGCAGCGGGAGGCGCTCTTCGCGGTGACGATTCCCGAGCGCAAGGGCGCGTTCCGCGAGTTCTGCACCATCCTCGGCTCTCGCGTCGTCACCGAGTTCAACTATCGCCTCAGCACGCGCGCCGAGGCGCACATCTTCGTCGGCGTGGGCACGCGATCGCGCGCCGATGCCGACGATGTGCTCGTGCGCCTGCGCGAAGGGGGCTATCGCGTGGCCGACCTCACGCAGAGCGAGCTGGCCAAGCTGCACGTGCGCTACATGGTGGGCGGGCGCTCGCGCGACGTCGGCCGGGAGCGCGTCTGCCGGTTCGAGTTCCCGGAGCGTCCCGGCGCGCTGCTCCAGTTCCTCGACACCCTCGGCGGTCGCTGGAACATCAGCCTCTTCCACTACCGCAATCACGGCGCCGACATCGGGCGCGTGCTGGCCGGCTTCGAGGTGCCGCCGGAGGAGGACGCCGCGTTCGACGGCTTCCTCGAGGCGCTCGGCTACCGGTCGTTCGAGGACACGGGCGAAGACGCCTACGAGCGCTTCCTCGCCTGACGCCGCGCCGCCAGCGCATCGGGGCGCCGCCCGCCCGGGCGTGGCGCCAGCGTCAGTCGTGGTGCCGCGTCGAGCCGAGCCTGTCCGGGACCACACCGGTGCGCCCCGGTACCCGGCACCCCGTACCCGGTTCCGCGTCCATTTGCATTCCCGTGGCGCGGTGGCACATCATCCGGCCATGTCCCACTCCTCCCGTCGTTCGTTCCTGAAGCAGGCCGCCGCGGCGCCCGCGGTGGCTGCGGCCGCCTCGGCGCTTGCGCCCGCGGCCAGCGCCGCGCCCGCCCTCGCTGCCGCCCCTGGCGGCTCGCCCAAGAAGGCCGTGCTCATCGGCATGCTCCCGAAGGAGTTGCCCTACGCCGAGCGTTTCGCGCTGGCGCGGGAGGTCGGCTTCGAGGGCATGGAGGTGAACACGATCGACGACCCGAAGGTGGCCGAGGAGATCGCGAAGGCGGCGCAGGCTGCCCGGCTGCCGATCCACTCGGTGATGAACAGCGAGCACTGGCGCTCGCCGCTGTCCTCGCCGGATCCGGCGGTGGTGGACAAGAGCGTGAAGGGGATGCTCACCTCGATCGCCAACGCGAAGCTGCTGGGCGCCGACACGGTGCTGCTCGTGCCCGCCGTCGTCGATGACAAGACGGGCTACAAGGACGCCTGGGACCGGTCGCACAAGGTGATTCGTGAGCGGATCCTGCCCGAGGCCGAGAAGCAGCAGATCGTCATCGGGATCGAGGAGGTCTGGAACAAGTTCCTCCTGAGCCCGCTGGAGATGAACACGTACGTGGACAGCTTCAAGTCGAAGTGGGTGCAGGCCTACTTCGACGTGGGCAACATCGTGTTCTATGCCTATCCGCAGGACTGGATCCGCACCCTCGGGCCCCGAATCAAGAAGGTCCACCTGAAGGACTTCCGGCTGGATCGCCGCGAGGGCAAGTTCGACTTCGTGCACCTCGGCGAGGGCGACATCAACTGGGTCGAGGTCCGCAAGGCGTTGCACGACATCGGCTACAACGGCTACATGACCACCGAGATCAGGGGCGGCGACAAGGCGTACCTGGCCGATGTGGTGGCGCGGATCGACAACTTCCTCGCCGGCAAGCCGCCCGTGGCCAAGGCCGCGCCCTCGGCCTAGTCCGTTTGCAGGCCGTGCGCCCGCCCGGGCGCACGGTTCAGGCGACCCCGTCGCGCCCGGGTGCCGGTTCGACCGGCGGCCCGGGCGTTGTCGTCTGCAGGGGAATCATCTGGAGCGCCAGTGCGGCGCGCAGCCGACCGATGGCCGTCTCCAGGTCGTCCTCGAGCCACAGCCATTCGAGCAGCGCCGCCTGATGCAGGCCCATCAGGTTACTGGCGAGCACCCGGACGTCGGCCCCGACGGCCAGTTCGCCGGACTGTTGCGCGCGTTCGAGCCGGGCCACGAGTTGGTCGCGGTAGGTTTCGTGCAGCCACTGGATGGCCCGCGCGTTGGGCCCCCTGCCGAACCAGAGCGCGCGCAACGCGGCCCGCCCGGCCAGTTCGAGATCGCCGAACGGTTCGAAGAGCGCGCCCAGGAGCAGGGTCATCTCGGTCAGCAGGTCAGGGGGCGACGCAGACCCGAGGGCGTCCTTCATGGCCGACGCGAGCGGGTCGTGGAGCACCAGGAGGAGGAGGTCCTCCTTGTCGCTGGCGTGCTGGAACAGGGTGCCGACCGCGACCCCGGCGGTGTCGGCGATCAGCTGGCTGGTGGTGTCGTCGAAGCCCCTGGTGGTGAACAGGCGTTGCGCGGCCTCGCGGACGCGCTCGCGCGTCTGGCGCTTGGCGAGCTGACGGGTGCCCACCGCCAGTGAGAGGCGCATGTCGCGATTGATGTCTTCGTCTGCTGAGCTCACTCGATGAATGTACTCACTGAGTGAGATCTGTCAAATACGAGACTCTGCAGATTAAAGCATTGGCGACTCTGGTCTATCCTTGTAAATGATTACACTCAGTGAGTGTGTTCAGTGAAATTGCTCAAAGTACCGATACAACGGTCGCCATGCCTCTGCGGCCGTTGAAATAAGCCAAATGCTTCTATTTCAGTAGTTTGCGCTCTCGTAGAACGACGGAGTCGCGGTCACGGACGGGTAGGCGATCAGCACGTCGCATCCGTCGGTGCTCTCTACACTGAACGCGTTCGCCGAAGCCGGGACGCACCAGACACTGCCAGGGGTCAGCGCCTGTCCGGCAATCGTTCCCTGCCCCTTGATCCCGATCACCAGATGAAAGTGCGGGGTCAGGGGAGCGAACGACACGGGCGCGCCGATGGTGCGGCACTCGAGCGTGAAGTACCGGCAGTGCGTCAGGATGGTCCGACCCGCGTCAGCCGTGTGGCGGGTGTCGTTGCCGAGCGTGTACGGTCCCAGGTCCGACACCGCCAGCCCGTGGTCCAGATGCAGTTCGCGACCACGCCCGTAGTCGAACAGGCGGTACGTGATATCGGACTGCTCCTGGATCTCGACGATCGTCAACCCGGCGCCGAGCGCATGGACGGTGCCGGCCGGCACGAGGTAGGTGTCGCCCGCCGCGGCAGGGCGCCAATCGACAAGTCGCTCGATTTCCCCTGAAATCGCCGCGCTTTCGGCCTGATCCCGCGTCAGGGGCGCCGACAGGCCGAGCCCGATGGTCGCGTTCGGCTCGGCGGCCAGCACGTGCCACGCCTCGGTCTTGCCCCGCGACCCGCCATGATGGTCGGCCGCGTACGCATCGTCTGGGTGCACCTGCACCGACAGGCGCTCGGACGTGAAGAGCATCTTCAGGAGCAGGGGGCACTCGGTGCCTTGATCCGGGCCGAGAATCTCGACCGGGTTGGCCCGGACCACCTCGCCGAACGTGGGCCCGAGGCTCGTGGGGTTGGCGTCCGCGGTGAACCAGGCCTCCCCGATCTTCGCGGCGCCGTTCGGCGCGGTGAACCACGGCGAGAGATCGGTGACGCCCCACGGACGCTCGGCGAACGTGGGGTGGAGGGCGAACGGTCGGTCCCAGACGGCCATCCGGACATTCTAGCGGTCGCCGCGGGTGTTCGTGGCGGCGAGCGGCAGGGCGGCGCTGTCGCCGGGTCGGTCCCGGGACCGCCTCGGGCGGCCAAGGACCGGCAGCGGGACGGACGCGGCACCCACGACCGGCCCCGGGCGGCGTCGCACCACGGACGCATGCCCTGCATAGAATCGTGCGCATGCCTCACCTCCTCGATGCCAACGGGCGCGCGCGCCGGACGCTTCTCGTCAGCGGCGCCACGGCCCTGGCCGCATGGGCCTCCCGTGCGCCGGCCCTCGCCGTTCGCGACGTGGCCGGCCCCGACCCGTTCGCGCTGGGCGTGGCCTCGGGCGACCCGTGGGCGTCGAGCGTGGTCCTGTGGACCCGCCTTGCCCCGACGCCCTTGGCCGAGGATGGCTTCGGCGGTATGCCCGCGCGCGACGTGGCCGTGCGCTGGGAGGTGGCGACCGACGACACGTTCACCCGTGTGGTGCGGCGCGGGCAGGTCACGGCGCGTGCGGCGGACGCGCATGCGGTGCACGTCGAAGTGGGCGGCCTCGCACCGGGCCGCACGTACCACTTCCGGTTCACGGCGATGGGCCACCAGTCGCGCCCCGGGCGAACGCGCACGGCCCCGGCGCCGGGGCAGGCCACGTCGGCACGATTCGGCGTGGCGTCCTGTTCGCGCTACGAGACCGGCCACTTCACGGCCTATCGGCATCTCGCCGAGGAGCGGCCCGACCTCGTGCTGCACCTCGGCGACTACATCTACGAGTACGCCGGCAACCCGAAGACGCCCGTCGTGCGCCCCTTCGAGCAGGGCGAGATCGTCACCCTGGCCGACTACCGCCTCCGCTACGCCCGCTATCGCCTCGATCCCGACCTGCAGGCCCTGCACGCCACCGCGCCCTTCGCCGTGGTCTTCGACGACCACGAGGTGGACAACAACTGGGCGGGCGACGTGCCCGAAGACGCGCAGACACGTGAGCAGTTCCTTGCTCGTCGAACGGCGGCCTTCCGTGCCTACCACGAGGTGATGCCGCTGCGGCAGGCCGCGCGGCCCGACGGATCGCGCCTGCGCCTGTATCGCGACCTCGCCTGGGGCGACCTCGCGACGCTGTACATGCTCGACACGCGGCAGTACCGCGACGACCAGCCGTGCGGCGACGGCAACCGCGTCGACTGCGCCGAGGCCGCGCTGCCGGGGCGGACGATGCTCGGTGCGGCGCAGGAGGGCTGGCTGCGCACGCGCGCCCACGCGTCCGTCGCGCGCTGGGACGTCCTCGGCCAGCAGGTGTTCTTCGGCGAGCTCGTGCGGCCGCTGCCCGACGGCCGCGACGCGGCGCCGATGGACAGCTGGAACGGCTACGTCGCCGCTCGCGCCCGCGTCCTCGACACGTTCACCGCGCGCCAGCGCAACCTCGTCGTCCTCACCGGCGATATCCACCGGCATTACGCCGCCACGCTGCACGCCGGCGCGACGGGGCCCGACCGCCCCGCCGTGGGCGCCGAGTTCGTGACCACCTCGGTGACCAGCGGCGGCGACGGGACCGACGACCCGGCCTCGGTCGATCCGATCCTGTCGCGCAACCCGGCCATCGCGTACACCTGCGATCGGCGCGGCTATCTCGTGGCCGACGTCACCCGCGACACGTGGACCACGCACTACCGGGTCGTGCCGTGGGTCACCCGCCCGGGGGCCCCCGTCGAGACCCGCCGGAGCTACGTCGTGGAGGCGGGACGGCCGGGACTCACCCTGGCTGGCTGACGTCTTCACTACAGCCGGGGCAGGTGGATGCCGACAAAGTAGGCGAGACCCGCCCGTGACGTCGCCCCCCCCTCCCTGGCAGGGCGTCGCCATCGGTCCTCCGTTGGCCGGAGGACCGCTGGTCGACCCTGATGACCCGCTCGCCGCAGAGCCGGCCGTCGAGACGTTCACGCAGGCGATCTCGCATGACCTTCGGGCGCCGCTGCGCGCCATCGAGGGGTACGCGCAGGCGCTGGTCGAGGACTTCGGGGAGTGCCTGCCGCCCGAGGCCCACGAGTTCGTGCGTCGCATCAGGCAGGCGCGACGCACCGCCGAGGAGCGCGTCGAGGCCCTGGTCGGCTTGACGCGCGTGGGACGCGGCGCGCTGCAGGCCAGCCCGATCGACCTCGCGCCCCTCGCTCGCCGCATCCTCGCGGATCTCGCCCGCGCCGAGCCGGCCCGTCGTGTCGCCACCCGCGTCGCCGACGGCCTGCCCGTGGTCGGCGACCCCGCCCTGCTCGGCATCGCGCTCGAGAACCTGCTGACCAACGCCTGGAAGTTCACGCGCGGTGTGCCGTCTCCGCTGATCAGCGTCGGCAGCACGCGCGCCGACCGGTCCGCGATCATCAGCGTGTGCGACAACGGCGTTGGCTTCGACATGCGACACGCCCACCGCCTGGGCGTGCCGTTCCAGCGGCTGCACGCCTCCGAGGCCTTCGAGGGCCTGGGCATGGGCCTCGCCTCGGCGCGCCGCATCGTCGAACGCCACGGCGGCCGATTGTGGGCCGAGTCCGCGCCAGGCGAGGGCGCCACCTTCCACATGTCGTTGCCCGCCGGCTCCGTTCCGTAGACCCATGGCCGACTCGTCGTTGTCTCTCGTGCGTCGCCAGCCCGGCATGACGCTCACCGGTCCCCAGCCCGTGGAAGGCGCCTCGTCCGCCGGCCAGCCCGGCCTGTTCGGTGACGGCGGTGTCGCGGCGGGGCGGGCGGCCGACGTGCGCCGTGCGCCGGCGCGCCCCATCCGCGTGCTGCTCGTCGAGGACTCGCACGACGACGCGTGGCTGATCCAGCGGCAACTCGAGCGCGGCGGCTTCGCGCCCGACATCCTGCGCGTGCAGGACGCCAGCGGCCTGCGCGGCGCGCTGCAGGGCGGACGCTGGGACCTGGCCATCGTCGACTACTCGCTGCCCGAACTGTCCGGGCTCGATGCCGTGCGGCTCGTGCGCCAGTACTGCACCAGCCTGCCGTGCCTGCTCGTCTCGGGCACGGTGGGCGAGCACCTGGCCGTCGAGGCGATGCGCCTGGGCGCCAACGACTACCTGATGAAGGGCAACCTCACGCGCCTGGTGCCGGCCGTGGAGCGCGAGCTCCGCGAGTCGGAGAGCCGGGGCGAGCGCCGGCGCGCCGAGCGCGCGCTGGCGGCCACCGAGGAGCGCACGCGGCTGATCATCGAGCACGCGCTCGACGCCGTGGTGTCGTTCACGGCGCAGGGCCAGGTCACCGAGTGGAACCTGCGCGCCGAGGAACTGTTCGGCAGGTCACGGGTCGAGGTGATCGGCCGCCCGTTCCACGAGGTGTGCCTCGCGCCGGCCGATCGTGTGTCGTTCGTCGACGCGCTGACGGAGGGGTTTCCGCCGTCGTGCGCCTTTGGCGTCAAGCGCCGCGCCGAGATCCTCGGCGAGCACCGCGACGGCCGCGATCTCGCGCTCGAGCTGTCGCTGGTGCCGGTGCCTTCGTCGGCGGGGCTGTCCTACAGCGCCTTCCTGCGCGACCTGTCGGAGCGCCGCGAGAGCGAGGCCAAGCGCGCCAGCCTCGAGGCGCAGCTGCGGCAGTCGCAGAAGATGGAGGCCATCGGCAAGCTGGCCGGTGGCGTGGCCCACGACTTCAACAACCTGCTGACGGTCATTCAGGGACAGTCGGCGCTGCTCGAGGACGGGCTGCTCGAGCCCGACGACGTGGTCCCGGCGGCGCGGGCCATCGGCGAGGCCGCCGACAAGGCCGCGGAGCTGACGCGGCAACTGCTGGCCTTCAGCCGCCGACAGGTGGTGCAGCTCACGCCCACCGACGTCAATGAACTGGTGGCCGACCTCGGCAAGCTGCTGCGTCGCCTCATCGGCGCCGACATCGAGCTGCACAGCGTGCTGGCGCCGGGGCGCATCCACATCAACGCCGACGCCGGGATGATCGAGCAGGTGTTGATGAACCTCGCCGTCAACGCGCGCGACGCGATGCCCGCCGGCGGCTCGCTCGTCGTCTCGACGGCGGTGGTCCACGCGCGCCCGCCGCGCACGGCGCCGACGGCACCAGGGCCCGGGCAGTATGCCCGGCTCACGGTGCGCGACTCGGGGATGGGCATCGCGCCCGAGCACCTGCCGCACATCTTCGAGCCGTTCTACACGACCAAGGACAAGGCACGCTCCACCGGCCTCGGGCTCGCGACCGTGTTCGGGATCGTCGAGCAGCATCGCGGCTGGGTCGAGGTGCGCACGAAGGTGGGGGAGGGCACGCAGTTCGACGTCTACGTGCCGCAGTGCCTCGCCGGGACGGTCGCCACCGCGCCGGCACTCGCGGTGCCGCCGCCGCTGCCGCGTGGGCACGAGTGCATCCTCGTGGTGGAGGACGAACTGCCGGTGCGGGAGATGGTGCGCGACGTGCTGGTGCGCCAGGGCTACCGCGTGCACGAGGCGGCATCAGGACGCGAGGCGCTCGACATCTGGGCGCGCCACCAGAAGGACATCGACCTGGTCCTGACCGACATCGTGATGCCGGACGGCATCATGGGCACCGACCTCGTCTCGCGCCTCACCGAAGGACGGCCCGACCTGCCGGTGATCTTCTCGAGCGGCTACAGCCAGGAGTCCGACGAGGCGCGCCTGTCGCTCGAGGCGGGCGTGAACTTCCTGCAGAAGCCGTATCGCCCGGCCACGCTGATCAGGCTGATTCGCGAGCGTCTTGACGCTTAACGCTTAACGCTTAACGCATAGCGCATAGCGCATAGCGCATAGCGCTGAACGCCGAACGCCGCGCCGAGAGCTTGGCGCTTCGAGCTTCGAGCTTCGAATTCTGAACTCTGAATTCTGAATTCTGAACTCCGTCAAGCTCCGACGCCGATGGGGCAGCTGACGTGCGTGCCCCCGAGTCCGCAGTAGCCGTTCGGGTGCGTGTGCAGGTACTGCTGGTGGTACGACTCGGCGAAGTAGAAGGTCGGTGCGGGCACGATTTCGGTCGTGATCGTGCCGTAGCCCGCCGACTCCAGCGCCCCCTGATAGGCATCGCGTGACGCATCGGCAGCCGCCTGCTGCCCCTCGTCGTAGCACCCGATGAGCGAGCGGTACTGCGTGCCCTGATCGTTGCCCTGGCGCATGCCCTGCGTGGGGTCGTGGTTCTCCCAGAACGTCTTGAGCAACTGCGCGTACGAAACGCGCATCGGGTCGTACACCACCCGCACCACCTCGGTGTGCCCGGTCAGGCCGGTGCACACTTCCTCGTAGGTCGGGTTCGGCGTGTGACCGCCGGCATACCCCACCGCCGTCGAGATCACGCCCGGCAGTTGCCAGAACTTGCGCTCGGCACCCCAGAAGCACCCCATCGCGAACTGCGCGAACGCGCTGCCCTCCGGAAAGGGCCCGTCGAGCGGCGCCGCCAGCACGTGATGCCGCGCCGGCACCGCGATCGGCGTGTCACGACCCGGCAACGCCTCATCTGCCGTGGGGACCTGCAGCGACTTCCTGGAAAACCACATCTCGTTCTCTCCTCCCGAACGCCGTACCCGGTACCCGGT
>NZ_JBIINP010000192.1:0-7471 GCF_044337415.1 Luteitalea sp. | reverse complement strand
GCGCCCGAGGCCTCGAGGATGGCCATGAGCCGCGAGAACTCCGCCGCAACCTGCGCGTCTTCGCCCTCGCATTCGACGATCAGCACGGCGGCCGCATCGGTGGGGTAGCCGGCGTGCACGGCGGCCTCGGCGGCGTCCATGGCCAGGCGGTCCATGATCTCCATGGCGCCCGGCAGCAGGCCCGAGTCGATGATGCGCGAGACGGCGTCGCCGGCCAGTTGCAGCCGGTCGTAGGCCGCCAGCACGGTGCGATAGACGGCAGGGCGCTGCACGAGCCGCAGTGTCACCTCGAGCACCACGCCGAAGAGGCCTTCAGAGCCACAGAACAGCGCGGTGAGGTCGGGGCCGACCTGCTCGAGACTGTCGCCCCCGAGCGTCGCCTGCGTGCCATCGGCCAGCACCACCTTCATGCCGAGCACGTGGTTGGCCGTCATCCCGTGGCGGAAGCAGTGCGCGCCTCCCGAGTTGAAGGCGACGTTGCCGCCGATGGTACAGATCGTCTGGCTCGATGGGTCGGGCGCGTAGTACAGCCCGTGCGGCGCCGCCGCGGTGGTCACGGCGAGGTTCACCACGCCGGGTTCGACGACGGCGATCCGCGCGTCGGGGTCGAGCCGGAGGATGCGGTTCATGCGGCTCAGCGCGATGACGACGCCGTCCTCGATCGGGACGGCGCCCCCCGACAGGCTCGTGCCGCTGCCGCGCGCCATGAAGGGGACGCCGGCCGCATGGCAGGCGCGCACGGTGTCGACCACCTCATCAGCGGTCTCGGCGAGCACGACGACGCGTGGCCTGGCCCGGTAGGCGGTCACGCCGTCGGACTCGTAGGCCGCCAACGCCGACGGGCGCGTCAGCAGGCGCGACGGCGGGACGATCCGCGCCAGGGCGGCGAGCAGGTCGTCTGGGCGCATGCGGGCAGTCTATACTGCGCGGCGCCAGCACAACCCTTCGGCAGTCGGCGGTCGGCATTCGCTGGTCGGCAGTTGGCAGTCGGCAGTTGGTAGAGAGTTCGTCGCATCCCGGCGCCCGTGCGTCGGGCCATCACGACCGGAGCCCATGCCCTGATGTGGAGCCAGGTGTACGACCCCTTCGGCCAGCCATGGCTGTCGACCCTCTGCGCGGCGCTGCCCGTGGTGGCGCTCCTCGGCTCGCTGGCGTTCCTCAAGCTGCAGGCGCACGTCGCCGCGCTCGTCGGCCTCGTCACGTCGCTCGCGGTGGCCGTGCTCCTGTTCGGCATGCCCGCGCCGATGGCGCTCGCGAGCGCCGGCTACGGCGCCGCCTACGGCCTGCTGCCGATCGGCTGGATCGTGATCAACGTCATCTTCCTGTACCAGCTGACCGAGCAGCGCGGACTCTTCGCGACGCTGCGGCAGAGCATCACGCACGTCACCACCGACGCCAGACTCCAACTGCTGCTGGTGGCCTTCGCGTTCGGGGCGTTCTTCGAGGGCGCGGCCGGCTTCGGCACACCCGTGGCCGTGACGGGCGCGCTGCTGATCGGCCTCGGCTTCGCGCCACTCGCCGCCTCCGGGCTGTCGCTGATCGCCAACACCGCGCCGGTGGCCTTCGGCGCGCTGGGCACGCCCATCATCGCGCTGGCCGCCGTCAGCGGCCTCGACCTCCTTGCCCTCAGCGGCATGGTCGGGCGGCAGCTGCCGCTGTTCTCGGTCATCGTGCCGTTCTGGCTGATCGCAGCCTTCGCGGGCTGGCGCGGGATGGTCGGCGTGTGGCCGGCGATTCTCGCCGCCGGCGTGCCGTTCGCCGTCGTGCAGGCGCTGGTGTCCAACCTGCACGGCCCCTGGCTGGTCGACGTGGTGGCGGCCATCGCGTCGATGGGCTCGCTCGTGGTGTTCCTGCGCGTGTGGCATCCGTCAGACGGCTGGGAGCCTGGTGATCGTCTCGGCGGCGTGCGCGACACGCACCGGCCGACCCCGACGCGCGCCGAGGTGGTGCGCGCCTGGGTGCCGTGGGCCATCCTCAGCCTCGTCGTCTTCACGTGGGGCCTGCCCCCGGTGAAGGCCGCGCTCGACGCGGCCACCACCGTGAAGATCCCCGTACCCGGCCTGCACGACGTGGTGCAGCGTGTGCCGCCGGTCGTGGCGACGGCCGCCAGCGAACCGGCGCTGTTCGCCCTGTCGTGGGTCTCGTCGACAGGCACGGGCATCCTGCTGGCCGCCCTCGTCGCGGGCCTCGTGATGGGCTGTTCGCTCGGTGAACTGCTGCGGACCTACCTCGCGACACTGCGCCTGGTGCGCACATCGCTGATCACGATCGCCGTGATGATGGCCATCGGCTTCACCACCCGCTATTCCGGGCTCGATGCGACGCTCGGCCTCGCCTTCGCGGGCACGGGCGTGCTGTACCCGTTCTTCGGCACCATGCTCGGCTGGCTGGGCGTGGCGCTGACCGGGTCGGACACCTCGTCCAACGTGCTCTTCGGCAGCCTGCAGCGCATCACCGCCGAGCAACTGGGCCTGAACCCGGTGCTCATGGCCGCCGCCAACAGCTCGGGCGGCGTGATGGGCAAGATGATCGACGCGCAGTCGATCGTCGTCGCCAGCACGGCGACGCGATGGTACGGCCACGAGGGTGAGATCCTGCGCTACGTCTTCTGGCACAGCCTCGTGCTGGCCGGACTCGTCGGGTTGCTGGTGTTCCTGCAGGCCTACGTCGCGCCGTTCACGCGGTTGGTGTGGTAGCAAGCAGGCTCAGGGCTCAAGGCTCAGGGCTCAGAAGGCATACTGCTCCTGCTGAATCTCCTGAATGCTCCCTGAGCCGTGAGCCCTGAGCCCTATGGCGCTGGGCGGCCCCGGAACGCACTGATGGGGCCGCCTCACGGTAGAATCCGGCGCGTGAGCCTGTTGCCGACCACCCCGCGCCTGCTGCTCGGTCCTGGACCGAGCCCCGTCCTGCCCCGTGTCCTCAACGCGATGGTCGCGCCCCAGCGCAGCCACCTCGATCCCGACATGATCGCGCTGCTCGACGACATCCGTCGCCGGCTGCACGGGCTGTTCAACGTGAGCGCGGAGGGTATCGCCTTCGCCGTGCCGGGTACGGGGTCCTCGGGCCTCGAGGCGGCGGTGGCCAACGTGGTGGGCGAGGGCGATGCCGTCCTCTGCGTCGTCACCGGCTACTTCGGCGACCGCCTGGCGCAGGTGTGCGAACGATATGGCGCCACCGTGACCCGCCTGAACGGCGAGTGGGGACGGGCCATCGACCCGGCCGCCGTCCAGACGGCGCTCGAACACGCCGCCTTCAAGGTCGTGACCATCGTCCACGCGGAGACGTCGACGGGCGTGCTGCAGCCGGTGCAGGACGTGGCCGCGCTCGCGCGCGCGCACGGGGCCAGGATCATCGTCGACGCGGTGACCTCGTTCGGCGCCCACCCGGTGGACGTCGATGGCTGGGGCCTCGATGTGGTGTACAGCTGCAGCCAGAAGGGCGTGGGGGCGCCGTCGGGCTTTGCGCCGATCGCCTTCAACGCGGCGACGCGCGCCGTGGCCAAGAGCCGCAGCTTCTACCTCGACCTGCCGTTGCTCGAGGGCTACTGGATCAAGCGCGGGTACCACCACACGATCTCGACGCCGCTCGTCTACGCGCTGCACGAGGCGCTGAGCCTGATCGACGAGGAAGGCATGGAGGCGCGGTCGGCGCGTCACGCCCGCGTGCACGGCGAGTTCGTCGCGGCGCTCGCGGAGATGGGCCTGTCGCTGCTGCCGCCCGAGGGCGAGCGGCTGTGGACGCTCAACACCGTGCGCATCCCCGAGCGGGTGACCGACGAGGCGAAGGTGCGCGTCGCGCTGCGCGACACGCACGGCATCGAGATCGGCGCGGGCCTCGGGCCGCTGGCCGGCAAGATCTGGCGCGTGGGCCTGATGGGCGCCGGTGCGACGAGCGAGAACGTGCAGCAGCTCATCGCAGCCCTGAAGTCGGAGATCGGCTAGGGCCACCAGCCTGCCGCCGTGGGCGCGTGGTCGCCAACCGGGCGTGAGGCCCGTGGTCGCGGCCACGCGACCCACACGTCGCAGACCAACGTCGCGCGGATGTCACATCCGTGGACTGCAATCGTCGAGGCGATGATCATGGGCAGCCAGTTGGAAGCGAGCCTGCAGCACGACATGGACCTGATCCGCCAGACGGTCAGGGAGATGGCCGAGCAGTGCACGCGGGCGCTTCGCGGCGCCCTCGACTCCCTTGTCCAGGGCGCGCCGCAAGGCGCGTACCTGGTCATCCTGCGCGACCAGCGGATCGACGAGCTCGAGCAGCAGCTCGATCGCCTGACCCTGGAGTTCGTCGTCCGCCAGCAGCCGGCAGCCGGGCACCTGCGCTTCGCCTACGCGGCCCTCAAGATCAGCACGGAGCTCGAGCGCATCGGCGACCACGCGGAAGGTGTGGCGCGGCGCGTCCTGAAGCTCCATGAGCTCGAGGCCCGCATCCCGGCGGAGCCGTTCCGGGAGATGGGCGACGCGGCGTTGGCCATGCTGCAGGAGGCCATCCAGGCGTTCCTCGAGCCCGACGCCGAACTGGCGCGGGCCACGATGCGGACCGAGCGCACGATCGACAGGATGCGCCAGCGCATCGACAAGGACCTGATGGCCCGGCAGACCGCCGGCGAGATCGGCCTGGAAGCCTACGCCCTGCTGTCCACGGTCAGTCGTCGCCTCGAGCGGGTCGCTGACGAGATCCGCAACATGTGCGCCGAGACGCTCTACATGTGCACCGGCGATTTCGCCAAGCACAAGTCGCCGGAAGCGTTCCGCATCCTGTTCGTCGACCAGCACAACCACTGCCGCAGCCAGATGGCCGAGGCCGTCGCCACGACCCTGGCCCACCCCCGGCTGATCTTCAGCAGCGCGGGGCTGGAGCCCAGTCTCATCGATCCGCGGCTGCCCGAGTTCCTGAGGAGCAAGGGCCTGGACATCATCGAGCGCCACCGACCCAAGTCGCTCGAGCAGATCCCCAACCTCGAGGTCTATCACGTGGTCGTGTCCTTCGACACGGACGCCTACTGCGCGATGCGGTTCCGCCGCACGCCGACGGTGGTGTTCGACTGGCACGTCGACGATCCCTCGGCCCTGCCGGGCACGTTGGAGGACAACCGCCAGGCATACGAGCGGGCGTTCGCGTCCATTCAGCGTCACCTCCAGGACCTGGTCGAGGCGATCGTTCGCCAGGACTAGGACCCACATGGCCTCGTCTCCCCTCCGGCAGCTGTTGGCGTTCGGCCTGCTCGCGCTCTGCGCGCTCGGCACCGTGTCGTGCGACCGGGGCGCGGCCCCGCGCCGCGCCGTGCTGCTCAATCGTGGATCCGACACGATGATCAACGTTGCGCAGGCGTGGGCCGAGGAGTACGCCCGTGTCGCGCCGGACGTGTCGGTGGAGGTGGCGGGCGGCGGCTCCGGCGTCGGCATCGCGGCGTTGATCGACGGTACGGTGCAGATCGCCAACAGCAGCCGGCCGATGAAGGCGGCCGAGCGGGAGGCCGTGAAGCTCTCGCGCCGCGTCGATGCGGTCGAGCACATCACCGGCTACGACGCCCTCGTCGTGTACGTGCACGCGTCCAACCCGCTGACCGCCATGTCGCTGGCGCAGCTCGAGGCCCTGTTTGCGGAGGGCGGCGCGATCACGCGATGGTCCGACCTGGGCGTCCACCATCCGTCCTGCCCGCGCGACACCATCATCCGGATCAGCCGGCAGTCGAGCTCGGGCACGTACGACTTCTTTCGCGAGGTCGCGCTCGGCAAGCGCGACTTCAAGCTCGGCACCCTCGAGCTGAATGGGTCGAAAGAGGTCGTGGAACTCGTGGCCCACACGCCGTGCGCCATCGGGTACAGCGGCATGGGCTACGCGACCGACGGCGTACGGATGCTCTCGCTGTCGACCGGTGGCGGCGCCCCGGTGGCCCCGACCCCCGCGGCAACGCTCGATCGGAGCTACCCGATCGCGCGGCCGCTCTACATGTTCACGGCGGGCCAGCCCGAGGGCGAGACGAAGCGCTACCTCGACTGGATTCACTCGCCGTCGGGCCAGCGGCTCGTCGCCGCGGTCGGCTATGTCCCGCTGCGCGCGGCCGACATGGGGGCGCGATGACGGCCTTCCGCCGGTCGTGGCGCTCGTTGCTGGCCGAACGGGTGATCGAGACGCTGATCTACCTGTGCGGGATCAGCGCGGTGATCCTGGTCGGGGGGATCTTCTTCTTCGTCTTCCGCGAGGCCGCGCCCGTGTTCACGAGCGAGCACTTCAGCCTCCGCGAGTTCCTGTTCAGCGTGGAGTGGTACCCGACCTCGGTCACCGACATCCGGTACGGCGTGCTGGCGATGGTGGTGGGCACGCTGGCGGTCACGGCGCTGGCGATGGCCGTCGCCGTGCCCCTCGGCATCGGCGGCGCCATCTACCTCTCGGAGTTCTGTGGTCCGGGCCTGCGAGAGTCGCTGAAGATCGTCATCGAACTGCTGGCGGCGATCCCGTCTGTGGTCTGGGGTTTCATCGGCCTCACGGTGATGAACGACCTGCTGATCACGCTGTTCGATGCCGCAGTGGGACTCAACGTGCTGAACGCGGGCATCCTGCTGGCGCTGATGAGCCTGCCGATCATCGTGTCGATCGGCGAGGACGCGCTCAAGGCCGTGCCCGACTCCTACCGCGAGGCCGGCCTCGCCCTGGGCGCCACGCGCTGGCAACTGGTCTACCGCGTCCTCCTGCCTGCGGCGCGCAACGGCCTGCTCGCCGCCGTGCTGCTCGGCGTCGGGCGTGCCGTCGGCGAGACCATGGCGGTGCTGATGGCGACCGGGCACGCGGTGCAGATCCCGACGGGCCTGCTCGACCCGGTGCGGACCCTCACGGCCAACATCGCCTCGGAGATGGGTGAGGTCAGCAAGGGCTCGGAACACTACCGCGTGCTCTTCGCCATCGGCGTGCTGCTGTTCGCCATCACCTTCCTCGTCAACCTCACCGCCGATCTCGTGGTGCGCGGCACGCGCCGCCGGTAGCCCATGTTCGAGGCCGGTCCCAACGTCGTCCGCAGGCGCAGACACGAGCGCATCGCCCATGTGGTCCTGGGCGTCTCGACGCTGTGCATCGTGCTGCCGCTCTTCGCCATCCTTGGCTACCTGGTGGCGAAGGGCTGGCCGTCGCTCTCGCTCGGCTTCCTGCTGGAGCCGCCGCGCGACATGCAGACCAGGGGCGGCATCTGGCCGGCGCTGATCGGCACGATCTATCTCGTGGGGACGTCGCTGGCCATTGCAGCGCCGGTGGGCGTGCTGGCCGCGGTCTACCTCAACGAGTACGCGCGCGACACCTGGCTCACGCGCATCATCCAGGTGGCCGTCATCAATCTCGCCGGCGTCCCCAGCATCGTGCATGCCCTCTTCGGGCTCGGCGCCTTCGTGCTGGCCGCCGGACTCGGCCAGTCCATCCTCGCCGCCTCGCTCACGCTGGCCGTGATGACGCTGCCGGTGATCATCGCCAGCACGTC
>NZ_JBIINP010000191.1:0-7485 GCF_044337415.1 Luteitalea sp. | reverse complement strand
CCGGCACGTCCCCGTGCGGGCGGTGCCGTCGGCCGACGCGCGGCACCTGGCGGTGATCGGCTGAGCAGACGCTGGTAGTCTTCCGGGCACCATGCGTCCGGAACGCCGCTCCCTCGTTCGCCTCGCCACGCTGTGCCTGGGCCTCGGCCTGTTCGCGCCAGCCAGCGCCTCGTTCGCACAGGACTCGACGCGCGCAGGATCGCCAGCGCAGTCTCGTCTCAACATCGTCGTGTTCGTCGCCGACGACCACGGGCAGGACACCGGCGCGTACGGCAACACCGCGGTGAAGACGCCGCACCTCGACGCGCTCGCGGCCGAGGGTGTGCGCTTCCCGCACGCGTATGCGACGACGGCGAGCTGCAGCGCGAGCCGGTCGGTGCTGCTGACCGGGCTGCAGAACCACCGCACGGCGCAGTACGGGCACGAGCACGACTACAGCCACTTCCAGAGCTACGCGAACCTGCGGCCGCTGCCCGTGCTGCTGCAGGAGGCGGGCTACCGCACGGCGCGCATCGGCAAGTTCCACGTGGCGCCGGCGGATACGTACCGCTTCGAGCAGGTGCTCGGTGCTGACGGACGCAACACCGTGGAGATGGCCGAACGGACGCGGGCCTTCGTGAGTGCCCGCGACGCGCGGCCCTTCTTCCTCTACATCGCCACCTCCGACCCGCATCGTGGTGGAGGCACGACGGACGGCACGCGAAACGGCCCGGATCGGTTCGGCAATCGACCGGAGGGTTACCCGGGCGTGCAGACGGTGACGTTCGACCCGGCCAAGGTCATCGTGCCGGCCTGGTTGCCCGACACACCGGCGACGCGCGCCGAGCTCGCGCAGTACTACCAGTCGATCGCGCGGCTCGACCAGGGCGTGGGTCGCATGGTGCAGGTGCTGAAGGACGCGGGCGTGTACGAGCAGACGCTGTTCGTGTACCTCTCGGACCACGGCGCCGCGTTCCCCGGCGCCAAGACGACGGTGTACGAGCCGGGACTGCGGTCACCGCTCATCGTCAGGCACCCGCGTGCATCACGCAGGGGCGCGACCTCGGACGCGATGGTGAGCTGGGTGGACATCACGCCGACGATCCTCGACGCCGCGGGCGCGACCACGCCGACGTACAAGCAGCACATCGCAAGTGGTGAGGTGAGGGCCACCGCGACGTTGCCCGAGACCCACGGCCTCCACGGGCGATCGTTCCTGGCGGCCACGCGCGGCGAGGCGTTGCCCGGGTGGGACGAGATCTACGCCTCGCACACGTTCCACGAGATCCAGATGTACTACCCGATGCGCGTGGTGCGCGACCGGCGCTACAAGCTGATCTGGAACATCGCCTGGCAGCTGCCGTTCCCGTTCTCGACCGACCTGTGGTCGTCAGCGACCTGGCAGTCGTCGTGGAAGGGCGGCAGCGAGGCGGCCTACGGAAAGCGCACCGTGGGTCGTTACGTGCAGCGCGACGAGTTCGAGCTGTACGACCTCGAGCAGGATCCCCACGAGTCGCGCAACCTGGCCAGCGACCCCGCGCATGCGGCAACGCTCACCACTTACAAGGCCAGGCTGAGAGCCTTCCAGGCGCGCACGTCGGACCCGTGGGTGCTCAAGTGGACGTATCAGTAATTCGGAATTCCGAGTTCAGGATGAAGCGCGGCGCGGGCCCTTGTCAGTTCGCGAACGCCGCGATGCCCGTCTGCGCGCGGCCGAGGATCAGCGCGTGGACGTCGTGGGTGCCCTCGTACGTGTTCACCACCTCGAGGTTGACCAGGTGACGGATGACGCCGAACTCGTCGACGATGCCGTTGCCGCCCATCATGTCGCGGGCCAGGCGCGCGATGTCGAGCGCCTTGCCGCAGGAGTTGCGCTTGAGGATCGACGTGATCTCGGGCGCCGCCGTGCCTTCGTCCTTCATGCGGCCAAGCCGTAGCACTGCCTGCAGGCCGAGCGTGACTTCCGTCTGCATGTCGGCCAGCTTCTTCTGCACGAGCTGGTTGGCGGCCAGTGGGCGCCCGAACTGCTGCCGGTCCATGACGTAGTCGCGGGCGCGGAACCAGCAGTCCTCCGCCGCGCCGAGTGCCCCCCACGCAATGCCGTAGCGGGCGCTGTTGAGGCAGGTGAACGGGCCCTTGAGTCCACGGATGTCGGGGAAGGCGTTCTCTTCGGGACAGAACACGTTGTCCATCACGATCTCGCCCGTGATGCTCGTGCGCAGGCCGACCTTGCCATGCGTCGCCGGCGCGCTCAGCCCCTGCATCCCCTTGTCGAGGATGAAGCCGCGAATCGTGTCGGTGTCGTCCTTGGCCCACACGATGAACACGTCGGCAATCGGGCTGTTCGAGATCCACGCCTTGCTGCCGGTGATGACATAGCCGCCGTCGACCGTCCTGGCCCGCGTGGTCATGCTGCCGGGATCGGAGCCGGCGTTGGGTTCGGTGAGGCCGAAGCAGCCGATCCACTCGCCGGTGGCGAGCTTCGGCAGGTATTTCTGCTTCTGCGCCTCGGTGCCGAAGGCGTTGATCGGCACCATCACGAGCGAGCCCTGCACGCTCATCATCGACCGGAAGCCCGAGTCGACACGTTCGATCTCGCGGGCGACCAGGCCATAGCTGACATAGCCCATCCCCGTGCCGCCGTAGGTCTCGGGGATGACGATGCCGAGCAGGTCGAGCGCGCCCATCTCGCGGAAGATCTCGGGGGCCGGTGTCTCGTGGCGGAACATCTCGAGGACACGCGGCGCCAGTTTCTCCTGCGCGTAGGCGCGCGCCGTGTCGCGCACCATGCGTTCCTCGGCGCTCAGTTGCTGGTCGAGAAGCAGGGGGTCGTTCCAGTGGAAGCGGGCGGCGTTGGTGGTCATGATGTGCTCGGAACCGGCGGCCGGTGGTCAATGACAGTTTACCGGACACCACTGCGGCGGCGGGTGATGCCCGGGCCCTACCGCTCCCAGTACAGCTTCGGGCGCTCCTGTGCGGCGGGAGCGACCTGGTTCAGCGTCGCAGCGTCGTACAGCCGGCCGTTGACCATCACCATGCGCACGCTCTGGCTCTGCCGAATGTCGGCGAGCGGGTTGCCGTCGAGCACGATGAGATCGGCGAGCTTGCCGGCCTCGAGCGATCCGAGGTCCTTGTCGAGCCCGAGGTAGCGCGCGCCGGCGATGGTCGCCGCCTGCAGCGCCTCGTGGTTGGTCATGCCGCCCTGCTGCAGCATCCACAGCTCCCAGTGCGCGCCGAGGCCCTGCATCTGGCCGTGGGCGCCGAGCTGCACGGCACCGCCGGCATCGAGCACGGCCTTGGCGCCCTTCGACACGAGCACGTGCGCGTAGTCGTCTTCCGACGACATCCCGCGGCGCCTGGCGCGCGGCAGCACCACCTCGCGCGGCACGAACGTCAGCAGCCGCTCGTTCCTGAACACCTCGTCCTTCTGGTACCAGTAGTTCTCGCCGCTCTGTGAACCGTACGACACGACGAGCGTGGGCGTGTAGCCGAGGCCGCTCTTCGCAAACAGCGTGGTGACGTCCTTGTACAGGTTCGGCACCGGCAGGTTGTGCTCGATACCCGTGTGGCCATCGAGCATCATCGTCTCGTTGTAGTAGAGCAGCGAGCCGCCCTCGGGCACCACGAGCATCTCCTGCTCGCGCGCCGCCTTGATGATCATCTGGCGCGCGTCGCGCCGCTGCTGGTTGTAGCTCTTCACCGAGAAAGCGCCGGCCGCCTTCATGCGGCGCATGTGCGACCGTGCGTCCTCGAGCGACGAGACCACCGACTTGAAGGGCGTTTCCGCGCCGTAGAGGATCGTGCCCGTCGAGAAGACGCGAGGGCCGACGATCGCGCCGGTGCGCACCATCTCGGCCATCGTGAAGACCGTCTCGGTGTCGTTGGATGGATCGTGCGACGTCGTGACGCCAAACGCGAGGTTGGCCATGAGCGGCCAGTTGGCCTTCGGGATCAGGCCGTCGCCGGGCCCACCGAGGTGCGCGTGCGCGTCGATGATGCCGGGCATGATGGTCTTGCCGGTGGCGTCGATGCGCTTCGCGCCTGCAGGGATGGACACCTTGCCGGTCGCGCCGACGGAGACGATGCGGTTGCCACGCACGATGACGGTGCCGCGCTCGATGATCTCGGCGCGGTTCGCACCGGCCATCGTGATGACGCGGGCGTTCGTGAAGGCCAGCTCGCCCGTCGGCATGTCTGCCGTGGCGGTGAACGCGATGTTCACGCCGGTCGTTTCGGGAGGGGCGGGTGTCGCCTGACCGCCTTCGATGAAGGCGTAGGTCTTCGTCAGCTCGCGCGTGAAGAGCTCCGGCCCGAGCGTCCAGTGCACGCGGCGGCTGTCGGCCGACCAGTGCAGCGCGAAACCATGGTCGCGCGACACCTGCGCGATCGGGTACGCCGAGCCCCCCGCCGAGATGGTCGCCGGGCGCCCCGTCGCGGGGAACGGCATCACCCACGTCTTGAAGCGCTCGGTGAAGGCGACCCACTTGTTGTCGGGCGACGGGACGATCTGGATCGCGTTCTCCGACTGCACGTGGACGATCTCGTCGGCGCCGTCGAGCGAGACGCTGCGGAGCACCGACTGCTCGCCCCGACGATCCCGCAGGAAGATGCGCGTGCCGTCGCGGTTGAAGAGCGGCTCCTGGCCGCTGTCGGTCACCTTCTTCGGTGTGCCGCCCGCGGCGGGCACCACGAACACCCCGGGGTCGACGGCGTACGCCAGCTCGCGGTCGATGTCGGCACCGGTGGCGCGGTAGACGATCGAGGCGCCGTCGGGCGAGAACGACGGGGCGGCGTAGTGGCCGGGCGTGGCAACGACATCGCGGGCGCCCTGGCCATCGACGCCGATCACGCGGACGCGGCCCTTGGCCTGATCGTCCCAGGTGACGTACACGATGGAGCGGCCGTCCGGCGAGAACGACGGCCAGGCCTCGTGCGCGGCGTCCTGCGTGAGTCGGCGCGGCTCGCCGTCGGGCAGCGCGCGCAGGTACAGGTGACCGAGGGCCGAGTACACCACGCTGCGGCCGTCTGGCGACACCTTCGCGTGCCGCAGCATGCGCACGGCGAAGCGATCGGGATGCACCTCGCGCTGGAAGCGCAGCGCCTCGTTGAGCGTCTGCTCGACCTTGGCGCGGAAGGGGATCGGCGTGCCGGTCTTCTTCGCGAGATCGACGCGCCAGATCTTCCCCTTGCCCCAGATCACGAAGCCCGTTCCGTCGGGCAGCCACGCGTACTGCGCGTACACGCCGTGCACGGCCCACGCCTCCTGCAGGTCCTTGTCGAGGCCGTCGAAGACGCTCGTCTCGAGCCCGGTGGCGAGGTCGCGCACGAACAGCCGGCTGCCGGTGTCGACGCGGCGGATGAAGGCGAGCCACTTGCCGTCGGGCGAGACGCGCGGCGTGATCGCGCCGCCCGCGCCGCCGGTCACCACGCGCTCGCGGCCGGTCTTCAGGTCGCGACGGAGGATCGAGTAGATGTTGCCGAACGGGTCCTTGTTGTACTCGAAGGTGTCGCCGGGCGTGACGTCCTTGCTGAAGTAGAGCACCTGGCCGTCGGGCGACACGGCGGGCTCGCCCGTGTCCTTCTGCCAGCCGTTCTTCTCGGTGACCTGCAGGCCCTCGCCGCCAGCGACGTGGAACTGCCAGATCTCGCCTGAGCCGAGCGACCGCTGCTTCACGAAGTGCTTGCGCGCGTAGATCGACAGGCCGTCGGGCGCCCACGTCGGGCTGTTCACGAACCAGCGCGCCTCCTTCGAGACCTGGGTCGCGCCGCTGCCATCGGCCTGCATCACCCAGATGTTCCAGAGGCCGTTACGGTCACTGCTGAAGGCGATGCGCGTGCCGTCGGGGCTGAAGCGCGGCTGCATGTCGAACGCCGCGCCACTGGTGATGCGGGTCGCGAGGCCACCGCCGGTGCCCGCGATCGGCATCGTGTAGATGTCGCCGAGCAGGTCGAAGACGATCGTCTTGCCGTCGGGGCTGACGTCGACGTTCATCCACGTGCCCTCCTCGGTCTCGAAGGCGAGCGCCTGCGTCGGCCCGAGCGGCGCCGCGACGTCCCACGGCGCGTCCTTCTTGGACGCATCGGCCGGAGTCGACGCCGGTTGCTGGGCGGTGAGGGCGACGCCGAACGAGAAGAGCGCGGCGAGGGAGAAGGCGGTGCGGCCTGCGATCACGGATGGTCCTCTGCGATGTCAGGGGTAGGGCCGCGTGTCCCACGCGGCCGCTATCGCACAGCGGCGCGGTGGGACACCGCGCCCTACCTCTGTGGGAATGCCTGTCGGCCAAGGCCGAGGCTTAGGCCTCGAGCGCGCGCCACATGTACCACGCGCCCACGCTGCGGTACGGGCGCCACGCCTCGGCGATGGTCGTCATCTCGTCAGCGGACAGCTTCGTGCCGCCGCCGTACACCTTCGCGAACCCCGTGACCACGCCCAGGTCGCCGAGCGGGAGCACGTCGGTCCGCTGCAGGTGGAACATCAGGAACATCTCGGCGGTCCACCGACCGATGCCCTTCACCTGCGTCAGCGTCGCGATCACCGCCTCATCGTCGAGGCGGTGGATGTGCCGCGTGTCGAGCGTGCCGTCGGTCACATGGCGGCACAGGTCGAGGATGTAGCGCATCTTCTGCCCGCTGAGGCCGGCCGCCCGCAACGTCGCTTCCGGCGTGGCGAGCCAGGTCGCTGGCGGCGGGCATCGCCGCACGCCCATCGACGCCATCACGCGATCGTGGATCGTCGTCGCGGCGGCCGTGGCGAGCTGCTGGTAGATGATCGACCGCACGAGCGCCGAGAAGCTGTCGCGGCGGGCGCGCGTGCCGAGCGCGCACGGCCCGTGCACCTTGATCAACCGCGCCAGCGCGGGATCGCGACGCGCCAGCGCACGCGTCGCCGCCTGGCACGTCTCCGGAGTGAAGCGTACGGGCACGGGCAGATCCTTGCACAAGTGACGAGGGACACGGAGACGAGTCACAAGGGAGTCGAGGGACGAGCGACAGGCAGGGCAAGGGACGACGGACAAGAGGCGGCCCTGGCAGGTACAAGGTGGCCGGATCGCGCAAGGGAGCCGGGTACCGGGTGCCGGGTACGGGGTACCGAAACGCCATACCAGGCACACACTCCATGTCCTTCGGCCGTCCTTGTCCCGTGTCCCTTGAACTCCTTGTCCCTCGTCCCTTGTATCCCTTGTGACTTGTCGCTGTTCCCTTGTCCCTTGTGCTCTACCCGAGGTCGGCGAACGCGCTGAGGCCCGTGGGCCTGTCGCCGTCGGTGCGATCGAGCAGGCGGCGCACGTGCGCCAGCTCCTCGGCGGTGCGCTGGTCGCCCCAGCCGAGTTCCTCGCGCATGAGGGCCGCGATGCGCGCGAGCGCGGGGCGGCCGCGATGCGGCGTGAACGACAGCGATGAGCGGCGCAGCACGAAGTCGGCGACGCGCTCGCACGCCTCGTGCCGCACGGCGTGCACCACCTGCGCCGCCACGTCCGGCCCGTCGTCCATCAACTGCCGCCCGAG
>NZ_JBIINP010000053.1:0-26010 GCF_044337415.1 Luteitalea sp. | reverse complement strand
GATCACTCCACCCGCGACATCGTCGCCCGCCTGCAGTGACCTCGTTCCTCCTCGTGCGACTCGGCGCGCTCGGCGACATCGTGCACGCCATGCCGGTGGTGGCGGCGCTGCGCGCGGCCCATCCCGCCGCGCGCATCGGCTGGGTGGTGCACCCGCGCTTCGTGCCGCTCGTGCAGGTGGTGCAGGGCGTCGACCGGATCCACGCACTCGACCGTCGGACAGGCGCCGGCGCGATCGCCGAGATCCGTCGTGCCCGCTACGACGTGTGCCTCGACCTGCAGGGCCTGCTGAAGTCGGCCGCCGTGGCGCGTCTCAGCGGCGCGAGCCGCGTGATCGGCTTCTCGCGACAATGGTTGCGCGAGCCGGCGGCGAGCCTGGCCTACACTGAGGTCGGCGGCGACGGATCCGGCCACGTGATCGACAAGAACCTGTCGCTGCTCGCGCGGCTCGGCATCGATGCCGGTCCGCCGCGCTTCTCCCTGACCATCCCCGAGACGCCGGCCGTGCCGTGCACGCGACAGATCCTGCACCTGGGCGCCGAGGCGCCGTTCGCGCTGATCAACCCCGGCGCGGCGTGGTCCAACAAGCGGTGGCCGGCCGAGCGCTTCGGGGCCCTCGCGCGGCTGCTCCGCGACCGCCACGGCCTGCGCAGCGCGATCCTGTGGGGGCCAGACGAGGCGACGCTCGCGGCAGAGGTGGCGCGAGCGAGCGCTGGCGCGGCCGCAATGGCCCCGCAGACGACGATGGTGGAGATGCTGGCGTTGGCGCGTGCGGCGCGCGTGGTGGTCTCGGGC
Organism: Luteitalea sp.; assembly: GCF_044337415.1. Classification (GTDB taxonomy): domain Bacteria; phylum Acidobacteriota; class Vicinamibacteria; order Vicinamibacterales; family Vicinamibacteraceae; genus Luteitalea. Next base: position 25,216 of record NZ_JBIINP010000053.1, on the reverse strand, counting down.
GACACGGGGCCGCTGCACCTGGCGGCGGCGGCCGGGACGCCGGTCGTCGGCCTGTTCGGGCCGACACCGCCGTCGCGCAACGGGCCGTGGGATCCGCGCGATCGCGTGGTTTCGGCCCACGCGAACTGCACGTGTGTGTTCAAGCGGCAGTGCTCGTCGTCGACGTGGTGCCTCGAGGGCCTCGACGTCGACGCGGTCGCGGCGGCCGTGGACGCCCGGTTGGCGGTGGCGGCATGAGTGGGGGGCAGGCTGCGCCGTCGTCGCCACGCGCCGGGTTCGCGCGCTGGCGCGTGCCCCTCGGCTTCGCGGCCGTGTGGCTCGTGCTGTGGCTGGCCAGGCCGACCCCGGCGACGCTGATGGTGGGCTTGCCGATCGCGCTGCTGGGGCAGGCGCTGCGCATCTGGGCGGCCGGGCACCTCGAGAAGAGTCGCGAGGTGACGTCGTCCGGGCCGTACCGCATCACGCGGCATCCGCTCTACGCCGGGTCGACGCTGATGGGGGTGGGGCTGGCGGTGGCGTCTGGGCACTGGGCGGTGGCCGTGATTGTCGGCGTGTACCTGGCGGCGACGCTGTGGGCGGCCATCCGGACCGAGGAAGCCTACCTGCGGGCGACGTTCGGGGCGACCTACGACCGGTACTCGGCGGGCCAGCTGCCGTCGGTGTCGCGCCGGTTCAGCGTGGAGCGCGCGCTGCGCAACAAGGAGTACCGGGCGCCGCTCGGCCTGCTGGCGGTGAGCCTGTTCCTGGTGTGGCGGGCGATCGGGTGATGAGAGACGGGCGCCGCCGCCGCTGACCGTTCGTCACAAATATCCTCTCGCTTTGGCCCGCAAAGGCGATGGGTCGCCCGGTCTTTCCTTGACTTGAAGGCCGAGCGGTCGCATTCTCTCGGGTAATCCGGTCGGGGTGCGTCTTCCATTGGGAGACGGCACCCGTCGATGCGTTCGCGACTCCCGTCGCGGATCCGATCGACATTTCTTCCCCGGGCCCGCGTCTCCCACATGACGCGCGCGCGGGGTTTTTGCAGTTTCTGCTCGCAGGAGGTGGATAGTGAGGGGTTCTCTCTCCAGGCTCGTCATGAGCCTGCTGACTGCCGTGGCGCTGTTGGCGTCCCCGGCGGTTGCGGCGGCCCAGACGGGCACGTCGTCGTTGTCCGGCGTGGTCACCGACGATCAGAAGGGCACGGTGCCTGGCGCGACGGTCACGATCACCAGCGCCAGCACGGGCGCGACGCGCGAAGCGGTGTCGGGCGAGAACGGCTCGTATCAGTTCCTCGCCGTCCCGCCGGGCGTCTACACGGTCAAGGCGTCGTTGACGGGGTTCAAGACCACCGTCATCGAGAAGGTGCAGTTGAGCACCGACTCGTCGCAGCGCCTCGACGTGTCGCTGTCGGTCGGTGGCATCGAGGAGAGCGTGCAGGTGCTCGCCGAGGCGCCGGCCATCAACACCACGGACGCGAGCCTTGGCAACGTGATCAAGGAGGCCCAGATCATGGGCCTGCCGCTCGAGGCGCGTAACCCGGTCGGCCTGCTCTCGCTGCAGGCGGGTGTCGTGTACATCCCGCGCAACAACCCCGAGACGACGGTCGACCCGCGCTACGGCTCCGTGTCGGGCGCGCGCGCCGACCAGAGCAACGTGACGCTCGACGGTGTGGACGTGAACGACGGCCAGAACCAGAGCGCCTTCACCTCGGTGCTGCGCGTGACGCTCGACTCGGTGCAGGAGTTCCGCGTGACGACCAGCTCGTACGGCGCCGACGGCGGCCGTTCGTCCGGTCCGCAGGTCTCGCTGGTCACCAAGAGCGGCACCAACAACCTCCGTGGCGCCGGCTACTACGTGAACCGCGACACGCAGTTCTCGTCCAACGAGTACTTCAACAAGCTGTCGCAGCTCAAGGCAGGGAGGGAGAGCCAGGCGCCGCTGCTGAACAAGAACATCTACGGCGGCTCGGTGGGGGGCCCGATCCTCAAGGATCGTCTCTTCTACTTCGGCAACTTCGAGGGCCTGCGCGAGAAGCGCGAGAGCGTGGTCGAGCGCGCGGTCCCGTCGGCGGCGATGCGTGACGGCGTGCTCACCTACCGCTGCGCGGTGGCCTCGGCCTGCCCCGGCGGTCCCGTGCGGGGCTTCTCGAACACGCACAACATCCCGGCGGGCTTCTACGGCATGAACCCGGCGGAGTTCCGCCGCGTCGACCCGACCGGCATCGGCGCGAGCACGCTGGCGTCGCAGTACTGGCAGCAGTACCCGCTGCCGAACTTCGACGGCCGCGACGCCTACAACATCATGGGCTACCGCTTCACGTCGCCCATCGAGAACGAGTTCAACACGATCATCGCCCGCGGCGACTACCGCATCAGCGGCGCTCAGTCGTTGTTCGCGCGCTTCAACAAGCAGGACGACGCCATCGTCGGCGTGCAGCAGTTCTCGGGCCTGGCGCCGAACACCACCCGCGAGGTCAAGAACTGGGGCTTCGGCAGCGGTCACGACTGGGTGCTCGGCGGCAACATGGTCAACACGCTGCGCGTCGGCTACACCAAGATCGACGACGTCACGCTCGGCCTGCAGCAGGCGAGCGCCACGGTGTTCCGCTTCATGGACAACTTCGAGGCGCTCACGTCGACCAACGGCCGCCAGCTCGGCACCTGGAACGTGACCAACGACTTCTCGTGGGTGAAGGGGAACCACACGCTCAAGGTGGGCACGAACCTGCGCTTCCTCCGCAACGACACGTTCACGAACGCGAGCTCGTTCTTCGGCGGTACCGCCAACGGCTCCTGGGTGACGGGTGTCGGGCGTCGGTACATGCCCGGCGGCGCCTGCCCGGCGCCGGCTGACTGCTCGGGCCTGCCCGCCGTCGCCTCGACGGCCCAGGCCACGTACGCCGACTCGTTCATCAACATGCTCGGCGCGATCACGCAGACGACGGCCCGGTACAACTACACGGTCGACGGCCAGGTGATCCCGGAGGGCGCGCCGCTGCCGCGCCTGTTCGTGGCCAACGAGTACGAGTTCTACGTGCAGGACCAGTGGCGCGTGAGCGACAACTTCACGCTGACGGGCGGCCTCCGCTACAGCCTGTTCCCGCCGGTGTACGAGGGACGCGGGCAGCAGGTGGTGCCGAACGTGAACATGGGTGAATGGGTGGCGACGCGCCAGTCCAACATGCAGCGCGGCATCCCGGCCAGCCAGGACGCGCTCATCTCGTTCATCCCGGGCGGCCCGGAGAACGGCGGACCCGACTGGTACCAGTACGACAAGAACAACTGGGCGCCGCGCGTCAGCTTCGCCTGGACGCTCAACCCGAAGACGTCGATCCGCGGCGGCTACTTCCTGGTGTACGACCGCATCGGCTCGGGTCTGGCCACCCAGTTCAACAACGTCGGCTCGTTCGGTCTCGCGACCGTGCTGAGCAGCCCGGTCAACACCAACAACGAGACGAACCCGGCGATTCGCTTCCAGGGCATCAACGTGATCCCGGCGACGTACCCGGCTGCGCCGCCGGCGTCGTTCCCGGCCACGCCGCCGACCCGCTCGGGCACGATCACCTCGGCGATCGACCAGAACCTGCGCACGCCGTACTCGCACGCCTACAACCTGACCTTCAGCCGTGACCTCGGCCGCAACTACTCGATCGACGTCGCGTACGTGGGCCGCCAGGGGCGCAACCTGCTGATCCGGCGCGACGCCGCCATGCCGTCCAACCTCGTCGATCCGAAGTCGGGGATGGACTACTTCACGGCGGCCAACCTCCTGATCACCCGCGCCAACGCGGGCGGCGTGGGCAGCGTGGCGCCGATTCCGTACTGGGAGAACATGTTCCCGGGTGCGGCCAACGCCACGCAGTCGGCCACGCAGGCCATGGCGGCGGCGTTCCTCGCCAACGGACCCGACTGGATCACGGCGCTGTGGGAGGCCGACCAGTTCTGCTTCCCGGCCTGCGCGAGCACCGGGCGGTTCTCGTTCTTCAACCAGCAGTACGACTCGCTCGCGGTTCAGAGCTCGCTGGCCAAGTCTGGCTACAACTCGATGCAGGTCGCCCTGCGCCGCCGCTTCAGCGACGGCTACCAGTTCGACTTCAACTACACCTACGCGGTGGCCAAGGACCACGGCTCGTCGGTCGAGCGCGGCGCCTCCTTCGGCAACTTCAGCGCCGGCGGCTACTCGGGCTTCCTCGTCAACTCGTGGGATCCCGACCAGCAGTACTCCTACGCCGACTTCGACGTGCGTCACCAGATCAACGTCAACGGCCTCTACGAGCTGCCGTTCGGCCAGGGCAAGAAGTGGGGCACCAACGCCAACGGCTTCGTGAACGCGCTGATCGGCGACTGGTCGGTGTCGGGCATCTACCGCTGGACCAGCGGCTTCCCGTTCAACGTCTACAACTGCCGCTCGTGCTGGGCCACCAACTGGAACATCCAGGGCAACGCGGTCCTCGTGAACCCGGATCGCCTGCCCCCGATGCAGACGACGCCGAACGCCGTTGGCGGGCAGCCCAGCCCCTGGGAGAACGCCACCGAGGCGCTCACCTACTTCCAGCGCGCCACGCCCGGCCAGTCCGGCGTGCGCAACCTGTTCCGCGGTGACGGCTACTTCGGCATCGACGCCAGCATCGGCAAGGCGTTCCGCATGCCGTTCGGCCACCGCCTGATGTTCCGGTGGGACGTGTTCAACCTCACCAACAGCGTGCGGTTCGACACGGCATCGCTCGACATGTTCCCGGACATCGCCGCATCCTTCGGCCGCTACAACGGCACGCTGGCGGGCTGCGACGGCGCCGCGAACCGTTGTATGCAGCTCAACCTCCGCTACGAATTCTAGGAACCGTGCGGTAGGGCAGTCTTCGAGCCGGACGCTTGCACACGCAGGCGTCCGGCTCGAACTGTTTCAGGGCCAAGGGAAGAAGAGCAGAAGAGTAGAAGAGCAGAAGGCAGAGCGGGAAGGGGGAAGGCAAGAAGGGGCGGAAGGGTCGGAAGGACGAAGGCCGCTGGGCCACGAAGTGCGCGGACGCCGTGCGCCAGACAATCCGGAGGCTGTCTCGAGCGAAACGCGCGGTTCGCAGCCGTCGGCCACGGCCAACGGTGTTGCGGGAGGGGGACCAAGGCCTGAGGCGGAGGATCTCTCGAGCGGCCGGCAGTTCGTAGCCGTCGGCCATGGCCGACGGTCAGTGGTCGTCGCAGAAGCCGTAGCTGTGGACACCGCCGGACAAGTCCGGCGGCTACGGACGGCCGCGGAGCCCAGGGCCTGAGCACGTCGGCCCCGGCACGACCAAGACGAAGTTGCGGGAGTGGCGGGGTCGACGGGGCTCGAGCCCGAGGGCGAGCCGCCGGCGGAGCCCAGGGCCTGAGCACGTCGGCCCCGGCACGACCAAAACGAAGTTGCGGGAGTGGCGAGTCGCGCTGGGGCTCGAGCCCGAGGGCGAGCCGGAGGCGGAGCCCCGGGCCTGAGCACGTCGACCCTGGCACGACCAAAACGAAGTTGCGGGAGTGGCGGGGTCGACGGGGCTCGAACCCGCGGCCTCCGGCGTGACAGGCCGGCGCTCTAACCGACTGAGCTACGACCCCGCAAAGTTGTGTGTCGAGCAGCTGTACCTGCTGGCCTACGCCCGGGAGACACCCGGCTTGCCAGCCAGGGTGCTCACGTGCCCTCAGCGCGGAGGCTGGTGGGCGGTACAGGACTCGAACCTGTGACAGCCGGTGTGTAAGACCGGTGCTCTACCAACTGAGCTAACCGCCCTTCCTCCCAGCCGTGCCGACGCCTCTGGAGGCGCCCGTGCCGCGTCAGCTGCCCGCGACAACCCATCGAGTATACACGGCCCGACCGTCGTCTCGTCAAGCCTGCCGCGTGGTCACCGCTCGTCAGGCGCGTCCGGCCCTGGCCGTCCCGCGTCGCCGCCGCGGGACGATCACTCGGTTCCACCACATCAGTCCCCCGGTGATCGCCAGCGCGGCCGGCGCAAGCCCCAGCAGCGCCCATGCGGCATGCACCACGGGGCCGCCGAAGTGCCCGGTATGCAGGGGCGGCAGCCACTCGACGACCGCATCGCCGCGTGTCCGGACTCCACCATCCCGCCGTACCTCGAGCACCTGGCCCGAGTAGCGATCCGCGAAGGTCATGGTTGCGTCGCGCCCCGGGGATTCGGGCTCCGCGGAGGCCACGAGGACGTACCGCGATCGCGCGCCTCCGGGCAGGTCCACCCGCACCCAGGGCCGCTCGGGCTCGGCCGCGCGCACGCGCGCCACGAGCGCGTCGAGGTCCACGGTCGGCCCAGTTCCGGCTGGCTCGGTACTCCGCGGCGCCGGACGCCGGGTGAGCGGCGAAAACCGCCCGACGACATCACGGTAGGCCTGCGGCCATGTGAAGTACGCGCCGGTCACCGACAGGAGCAGCACGGGCAGGAGGAGCCACGCACCGAGCGCGTGATGCAGGTCGAACACCACCCGCTTCCAGCCGGCGCCCCAGTCGACGCGCAGGGCCCGGCTCACGCGGCCGCGCCCCGGCCACCAGACCACGAGGCCCGTGAGGGCGAGCACCACCAGCAACCCTCCGCCGACGCCATTGGCGACGCGGCCCGAGCGCCCCGAGAAGAAGTTGGAGTGCAGCCGCTCGATCCAGCCGATCACGGCGCCGCGGGCCTGCACCGGAGGCGACACGGCTCCCGTCAGCGGGTGGACGAACACCACGCGGTACTGGGTCTGGTCGAGCAGGCCGACGATGTGGGCCTGCCAGGGCTGCGCTGGCACGTGCACGTTCAGGAGCGTGCGACCGGGCAGCGCCTGCCCGACGAGCGCCACGGCCTGCCCCGCGGTGACCACCGAGCGGCCCTCGACCGACGCCGGCGCCACGGCGCGCCAGTCGGCGTGGGCCCGCGCGCCGAGCGTCGCGCCGTAGACGAGAATCGATCCGCTCACGCTGATCGCGACCGCATACGCTGCAAGGGCGAGTCCTGCCCACAGGTGCACCTGGAAGAGGGCGCGTCGCAGGCGACCTCGTGGCGGCCTGAGCGGAAGCGGATCGGGCACGGCGCGACTCTATCAGCCCCGGCCTCGATCGCGGAACGGCCGAGATCGGTCAGCCCGGAGCGCTGGCCGCACGGTTGCTGTGCGCGTGGTTTTCGGTATGCCCTGCCTCCGTCCTGCCTCTTTGCACTACCATCGATCCGTAATGGGTGACGCGACTCCGGAGACGACCGACACGACGCGCGACCGACTGCCAGCGCTGATCCAGGGCGGCATGGGCGTGGCGATTTCCGACTGGCACCTCGCGCGGGCGGTGGCGTCGGCGGGCGGCCTCGGCGTGGTCTCGGGCACCGCGCTCGACCAGGTGATGGTGCGACGCCTGCAGGATGGCGATCCCGGTGGGCACATGCGCGCGGCCTTCGACGCCTTCCCGCTGCCCGACCTCGCGGAGCGTGTGTGGGCCCGCTACCACATCGAGGGCGGCAAGGCGCCGAAGCAGTCCTACGCGAAGCTGCCGATGCAGGCGCAGGTCAACAGCGCCGAACTCGAGCAGCTCTGCGTGCTGGCCAACTTCGCCGAGGTCTGGCTCGCGCGCCAGGGACACGACAACCCGGTCGGGATCAACTACCTCGAGAAGATCCAGATCCCTCACCTCCCCTCGATTTACGGCGCACTCCTCGGCGGCGTCAGCTTCGTGCTGATGGGCGCGGGCATCCCGCTGAAGATTCCCGGGGCCATCGACGCCCTCGCGCGACACGAACCCGCCACGTACCCGCTGGCCATCGCCGGCGCCCAACCCGGCGACGACAATCTCGTGCGCTTCGACCCGGCCAGCATCATGGGCGACCTGCGGCCGCCCCTGTACCGCCCACGCTTCCTCGCCATCGTCGGCTCGTCCACGCTGGCCCTGACGTTGCTGCGCAAGGCCAACGGCAAGGTGGACGGGTTCATCATCGAGGGGCCGACGGCGGGCGGCCACAATGCGCCGCCGCGCGGCAAACTGCAGCTGAACGACGAGGGCGAGCCCATCTACGGCGATCGCGATCGCGTCGACCTGGCCGCGTTCCGCGAGTTCGGCGTGCCGTTCTGGCTGGCGGGGGGCTACGGCTCTCCCGAGGGGCTGCGCGCGGCACAGGCCGAAGGCGCCACGGGCGTGCAGGTGGGCACGGCGTTCGCCCTGTGTGAGGACTCGGGCTTGCGTCCCGACTACCGGGCCGCGGTCATCAGCTACGTGCGCGACTCGGCCACGCGCGTCAAGACCGACCCGCTCGCCTCGCCAACGGGTTTTCCCTTCAAGGTGGCCCAGTTGCCCGACACCGTGTCGGTGGACGAGGTCTATGCGGCGCGGCCCCGCATCTGCGATCTCGGCTACCTGCGCGAGCCGTACCGGACCGATGACGGCACGGTCGGGTATCGCTGCGCCTCCGAGCCCGTGTCGCTCTTTGTCTCCAAGGGCGGCGACGTGAAGGACACGGTCGGCCGCAAGTGCATCTGCAACGCGCTCATGGCGACTGCGGGCTTCCCCCAGGTGCGGGCAGGCAAGCACGTCGAGGCGGGCATCGTGACCTCGGGGGACGCGCTCACGGAGATCGAGCGATTCCTGCCCGAGGGGGCTGAAGGCTACCGCGCAGCCGACGTCGTGCGCGCGCTGCTCGGGCCGTCGGCTTAGCAGCTTGCTGGAGAACGCCGCCCTGTAATTCAGAACCCTGAATTCTGAACGACCGGGCGGAACTGTTCAGCGCCCCGTTAGTTCTTCAGCCGCCCTGCGCGAGGGCGGCCAGCTTCTGCACGGTGGCCCAGTTGCGCGTCGTGCCCTGATCCCCGAGGACGCGCCCCACGGCCTCGATCGCGGCGCTCTCGAGAATGCCCCTCGGACTCCACAGGTAGGCCGCGTGGGTCCCGACGGCCAGTGCCTCGTCCGGCCAGTCCTTCGCCGCCAGGGGACGCAGGTCCGCGAGGCGCTGCCCGTCCTGCACGAAGGCCACCAGCAGCCGTGCGGGGTCCGTGGCCTGCGCGGCCAGCGCGTTCTCCGCCACCACCGTCGCCAGCGTGGCGGCAGACAGCACCACCACGTTGGCGTGGAACCCTGCCGTCTCCTCGACAGCTCGCACCAGCCGTGCGGCCACGCGGTCGGCACGCTCGGGCTTGCCGCGGAACACCACGTTGCCGCTGTTGAGCAGCGTGCGGGCGTCCGTGTAGCCGGCGTCCTCCACGAGGCGCCGCAGGTCGGCCATCGCCAGGCGCTTCGCCTTGCCGACGTTGATCCCCCGCAGCAGCCCGATCCACGTCGTCATGCGAGCAGCGCCTCCAGCGCGATGATTCCGACCGTCGTCACGAGGTGGTGGTGCACCGCGACGCGACCCCGGTCGGTCGGGCATGCGGGCGGTCGCACGGCATCTTACGGCAGCCTTGCCGCCGAGTCGCGCCCCGGGGGCACCGGCAATTCTGCAGGGCTGACTGGGCTGTCCCACCCGCCTGACGTACCATCGAGGGGATGGCTGCCATCTATCCGTTCCTGCTCTTCCTGCACGCCCTGACGCGTTGGTTCGTCGTTCTCGGCGGTGTCTGGCTCGTGCTCTCGGCGCTCGGCTCTCTCGGCCGCGGTGGTTCCGGCGACGTGGCGCCGGTCCGCACGCCGTGGAAGGCCTACATGGGCAGCATCCACCTGCAGCTGCTGCTGGGCATCGTCCTGCTGTTCGTGAGCCCGCTCGCGCAGGCCTCGTTCGGCGACATGGGCACGGCGATGAAGGTGCGCCCGATGCGCTTCTTCGTGGTCGAGCACACCACGATGATGCTGGTGGCGCTGGTGGTGGCGCAGGTGGGCAGCCTGAAGTCCCGCAGGGCCATCACCTCGGCCGCGGCCGCCCGCACGAGCCTGATCTTCGGTGGCCTGTCGCTGCTGTTGATCCTGGCGGCGATTCCCTGGCCGTTCATGGGCGAGATCGCGCGCCCCTGGCTGCGCAGCTGGTGAGATGAGCTGGGCGATCCGGCCGGCCGGGCCCGGCGACGCCGGGATGCTGGCCACGTTCGGGTGGCGCGTGTTCGTGGAGACCTACGGCCACGGCGTCGGCAGCGCCCAGATGCAGGCCTATCTCTCGGAGCACTACACGCCCGACGCCACCGCCAGGGTGCTCGCCGACCCCGACGTGCACACGCTGGTGGTGACCGGCGCGTCGTCCGAGGACTGGTTCGGCTACGCGCAGATCCGTCGGGCCCCGGTCCCCGAGTGCGTGCCCGAGCGGGCGGCGCTGCAGATCTGGCGCTTCTACGTCGACCGGCCCTGGCACGGCCGCGGCGTGGCCGCCGCGCTGATGGCGGCGTGCCTGGAGGCCGTGCGCGAGCAGGGCGCGCCTGCCGCGTGGCTCATGGTGTGGGAGCACAACGCCCGCGCCCTGGCGTTCTATCGCAAGCACGGGTTCGACGTCGTCGGGCAGGAGATCTTCCGGCTCGCGAGCGAGGAGCACATCGATCCCGTGCTCGTGCGCACCTTGCAGTAGACTCCGCGCCATGCGGTTCCGTCCGATCGCGTTCCTGTCGTGCGTCCTCCTCCTGTCGGTCGCGCCAGGCCGTGCCGTGTCCGCGGCGCAGTCGCCCGAGCCACGCCTGCGGGCCGGCGCCGCCACCAGCAACATCACCCCCGCGCTCGGCGGCGACATCGTCGGCGGCTGGGCGCCGATGACCGCCACCGACGTGCACGATGAACTGCATGCGCGCTGCCTCGTCCTCGACGATGGCCAGGGGCGCCTGGCGATCGTGGTGGTCGACAGCCTGGGTGTTCCGCGACACGTGGTCGATCGTGCCCGGGCGCTGGCGACGGCGCACACGGGCATTCCCGCCGAGCGCATCCTCGTCAGCGCCACGCACACGCATTCGGCGACGTCGGCGCTCGGCCAGCGGTGGTCGCCGGCCGAGTACGAGCAGGCGCCCGCGCTGGACCCCTATCAGGACTTCCTGGCGACGCGCATCGCCGACGGCATCCGTCGCGCCGTCGCCAACCTCCGACCGGCCCAGATCGCCTGGGGACGCGGCGCGCTGCCCGACGAGGTCTTCAATCGCCGCTGGCACATGAAGCCGGGGCCGCACATGCGCAACCCGTTCGGTGGCACCGATCGCGTGCAGATGAACCCGCCGATCGGCAGCCCTGACCTCATCGAGCCCGCTGGTCCGACCGACCCCGAGATCGCCGTGCTCGCCGTGCGCGGCGTCGACGGGCATCCCATCGCCGTGCTCGCCAACTACTCGCTGCACTACGTCGGCGGCGTGCCGCAAGGCCACGTGTCGGCCGACTACTTCGGCGTGTTCGCGCGCGTGCTGGCCCGGATGCTCGGGGAGGACCGCGCCGACTCCACGTTCGTGCCGATGCTCTCCAACGGCACCAGCGGCGACATCAACAACGTCGACCTGCGTGGCGGCCAGCCGAAGCTGCCGCCCTACGAGCGGATGACGCGGGTGGCCACACGGGTCGCCGCCGAGGTGTCGCAGGCCCTGCCGCACCTCACCTGGCGCGACCACGTGTCGCTCGCCTCCACGCAGCGGGTGCTCACGCTGCGCCGACGGCCGATCACGCCGGAACTGCGCGCCTGGGCGCGCGAGGCGCTGGCACGCCCGGCAGACGCCGCACGTCATCCTCGCGAGCGCATCTACGCCGAGCGGGTCGAAGGGAGCAGCGCCGCGCCTGCCACGCTCGACGTCGTGCTGCAGGCGCACCGCATCGGCGACCTCGCCATCACCACGTTCCCGTTCGAGGTCTTCGCGGAGATCGGGCTCGAGATCAAGGCCCGCACGCCCTTCGGCCAGACGTTCACGACGTCGCTGGCCAATGGGTCCGAGGGCTACCTGCCGACCGAGCCACAGCACGCGTTGGGCGGCTACGAGACCTGGCTCGGCACCAACCGCGTGCAGCTCGACGCCGCCCGCATGATGACCGACGCCCTGCTCGCAATGCTCGCCGAGTTGAAGGCGCAGGCATCTGCGTCCCCCGTGACTCGATGACCACGCGCGGCCGATTTCGGACGGGTGCGATCGCTGCGGCAATCACCGCGGCGGTGGGTGCCGGGACCTTGCGCATGGACGCGCAGGCGCCAGCCGGCATCGACGACCGTCGGGCGCTCGCACCGGACGCGGCGCTCGCCTCGTTCGTCATCGAACCTGGCTACCGGATCGATCTCGTGGCGGCGGAGCCGCTCGTGCAGAGCCCGGTGGCGATCGCCTTCGACGAGCGCGGTCGGCTCTTCGTCGTCGAGAATCGGGGCTACCCCGATCCGCTGGAGGGCGAGCCCGCCGCACCGGCACGAGGCGTGGTCGCGCGGCTCACCGACACCGACGGCGACGGCCGCTTCGACGCGCGCACCGAGTTCGCGACCGGCCTCACGTACCCGAACGGCATCATGCCGTGGGACGGTGGCGTGTTCGTGACGGTCGCGCCAGACCTGCTGTACCTCAAGGACACCGACGATGATGGCGTGGCCGACGTGCGTCGTGTGGTGCTCACCGGCTTCAACGCGACCCGCACGGCACAGATTCGCTTCAGCCACCCGACGCTCGGCCCGGATGGCTGGATCTACTTCACCAGCGGACTCAACGGCGGCCGCGTCACCAGTCCCGCGCATCCCGATCGGCCGCCCGTCGTGTTCTCGACCAGCGACTCGCGGTACCACCCCGTGACGGGCGTCTTCGAAGTCGTCGGCGGGCAGGGCCAGTACGGCCTCACGTTCGACGATGAGGGGCATCGCTTCATCTGCGCGAACCGGCATCCCGTGTGGCAGGTGGTCCTCGAGCCATGGCACCTGCAGCGGAATCGCCACCTGGCGTTCTCGGAGACGGTGCAGGAGGTCTCCACGGTGGGCGCCGAGGCGGCCGTGTGGCCGCTCACGCGCGACCTCACCACGGCATCGTTCCACCCCACGCTGATGGCGACGCCGCACGCCGGTACGTTCACCTCGGCCAGCGGCGTGCACGTGCATCGCGGCAACGCGTTGCCGGAGGGACACGCCGGCAGCGTCTTCGTCGCCGAGTCGGCGCAAAACCTCGTGCAGCGGCAGGTCCGGACCGATGTCGGCGCGTCCTTCCGCTCGCGCCCCGCTCGCGATGGGCAGGAGTTCCTCGCCTCGCGCGACAGCTGGTTCCGGCCGGTGCACCTGTCGACCGGCCCCGACGGCGCGTTGTACGTGGTCGACATGTACCGCAAGGACATCGATCACCCTGCCTACGTGCCCGAGGGCAGCCGTCGGCTCTTCGACTTCACCGCCGGGCGCGACCGCGGACGCATCTACCGGGTGGCCGCCGCTGGGGCGGCGCCGCGCGGGGCGGGGCCCGGTCTGGCCGAGGCGTCCACCCTCGACCTCGTGTCGCGACTCGGCGATGCCAACGGCTGGATGCGCGACACGGCGCAGCGCTTGCTGGTCGAGCGGCGGGACCGTGAGGCGTTACCGGCGTTGCGAGGCGCCGTTCGCGACGGCACCCTGCAGGCGCGTCTGCACGCGCTCTGGACGCTCGACGTGCTCGGCGCCCTCGACGACGACACGCTGCTCGAGGCGATGCGCGCAGGGGCTCCGGGTGTCCGCGAGAACGCCGTGCGCCTGGCCGAGACTCGCGTGGTGGCGGGCGGGGCCGTCCTCGATGCGGTCCTGGCCCTGGTCGACGATCCGGCGCCGCGCGTGCGACTCCGCGTCGCACTCGCCCTCGGCAGTTCACGGGACGCGCGAGCGGTGGCGGCACTGGCGGCCATCGCCCGGCGCGACGGCGCCGACCGCTGGACGCGTGCGGCCGTGTTCAGCGGCATCGGCGAGCGTGCTGCGGCGTTCCTCGACGCGTGGGCGTCCGGCGCCGCGGAGCCCCCGCCGTCGCCGGCTGCGCGTGCTGCGGTGATGCAGGATCTCGGGCGCCTCTACGGCGCGGCCGCCACGCGCGACGAGGCGCTCGCGTTCGTGCATCGCGTGGCCGACCCGGGTGCGGAACTGTCGTGGCAGCCCGCGGCCCTGGCCGGTCTGGCCCAGGGCCTGCGAGGGCGTGGTCTCGCGTCCGGCGCGGCGGGCTCGTCGGCGCTGCTCGACCTGGTCGCGGGCGACACGCCGTTGGCCACCGAGGCTCGAGGGAGGCTGGCGATTCAGGTGGAGCGGGCGACCGAACTGGCCCGACTCGACGCCGCGCCCGTGGAGCAGCGGGTGCCGGCCATCGACCTGCTGGGCCACGCCGGGGCGACGAGCGCGGCGCCGCTGCTCACGTTGCTGGCTCCCTCGCAGCCGGTGGCCGTGCAGACGGCCGCGGTCCGCGCCATCGCTCAGGTAGGCACCATCGATGCCGTGGCGGGTCTCGTCGATCGTGCGCGCTGGCAGGCGTACTCACCGCGCCTCCGCGATGCCGTGCTCACGACCCTGCTGGCCGACGACCGCTTCGTGGGCGTGCTGCTCGATGGAGTGGCCGCCGGTGTCGTCGGGGGCGGCGCCATCGGACCGGCACGGGCGCGCCGGCTATCGGCGCACCGCGACCCCGCCGTGGCCGCGCGGGCGCGGGCCCTGCTCGGCGACGTCGAGGCAGGCACCGGCATGCCCGCGTACGCACGCCTCAAGGATGAGGTGACCGCGCGTGCCGGTGATGTGGCCCGTGGCGGGCCCGTCTTCGACGCGCAGTGCGCGGCTTGCCATACGTTCCGTGGACGTGGCGGTCGGGTGGGTCCCGACCTCAGTGGCATCCGCAACCAGCCCGCCGAGGCGCTGCTGCTGCACGTGGTGGTGCCCGACTACGAGATCACGCCCGGCTACGAGTCCTACACGGTGCAGCTCCGCGACGGACGCACGCTCGTCGGGCGCGTGGAGTCGGAGACGGGCGGCAGCCTCACGTTGCGCGATGCCGCCGGCGAGGCGCACGCGGTGCTCCGCGCCGACCTCGTGTCGCTGGCAGCGTCGCCAGGCTCGTTGATGCCTGCCACGTTCGGCGAGGTCCTGCCGCCGCGCGCGCTGGCCGACCTGATCGCGTATCTCAAGCAGTAGCAGGGAAGGCTGCAGCCTTCAGGCGGCAGGCGACGGTCATGTCTGACGGGTAGCCTGTGGCCTGCAGCCTGTCGCCTACTTCCTCGTGATCCACACCGCCATTGCCTGCGGCTCGCGGTTGGCCCACGCGTAGTAGGGAATGAAGGTGAGGGGCACGGGCGTGCGCGCGATCGGCAGCGCGGCCGACGAGGGTCGGTACAGCGGAATGCCGCCGTCTGGCAGGACGGCGCCGGCGTGGGTGAGCACCGTGACTCCGCCGAGGAGGTCCGCCCGTTCCTCCACGCCCCAGGTGCCCTGCCCGGTGATCACGAGTTGCGCGAGCGGACTGGGGGTCGGCTGGTCCTGCTGCTCCATCGCATACACGAGCGGACCGCGCTGCACGGCGACGCGCCCCGTGTTCTCCCGCACCTGCGGGTGCGCTGCGACTTCCTGCACGGTCATGTCGAGCGACACGCGGACGCGGTCGCCGGGGGCCCAGTCCCGCGTGATGGCCACGTAGTGTCCGGCGTCGACACGGCTGGCCACGGGACTGCCGTTCACCGTGACGGCCGAGGAGGACGACCAGCCGGGGATGCGGATGCGCAGGGCGAAGCGCGTGCGCGACGCGGGCGAGACGGTGACGTCGACGTCGCCGGCCCACGGGTAGCGGGTCTGCTGCCGCACCTCGATCGGCGTGCCGTCCTCGAGGCGCCACCGCAGCGTCGACGGATGGAAGAAGTGGACGTACAGGCCGTCGGCGGCGGTGGAGTACAGGTAGCCGGGGAGCGCCGCGAGCGTGCGCTGCAGGTTTGGCGGGCAGCACGTCGTGTCGTACCAGGGATTGCGAATCGGCTCGCCGCGGGACTCGAGCGGGTTGCGGTAGCAGTACAGCGTCCCGTCGAGCGACATCCCCGAGTTCACGCCGTTGTAGAGCGCGCGTTCCATCACGTCGGCGTACCGGGCCTCGCCCGTGATGAGCAGCAGCCGCCAGTTGAGCAGCATGTTGCCGATGGCGGCGCAGCTCTCGCCGTACGCCTGGGTATTGGGCAATTCGTAGGGATCGCCGAACGTCTCGCCCTGCGCGCGCGAGCCCACGCCCCCGGTCACGTACATCTTCGTGCCCGTGAGGTCGTCCCAGAGGCGCTGGAGCGTGGCCAGGTACGCCGCGTCGCCCGTCTCCATGTAGTAGTCGGCCGCGCCCACCGACGCGTACATCGCCCGGACCGCGTGGCCCTCGTAGTGCGTGCGCGTGGTGAACGGCACGCCGCTGAAGGTGTACGCCACGTCGCGCGGCCGGAGCTTCAGACGCGCGGCCTCGTTGCCGCCGAGCAGGTAGCCCGCGAACTCGAGGTACTTCCGCTCGCCCGTCGTGCGGTAGAGCTCGATCATCGCGAGCTCGAGTTCGGGGTGGCCGGTGAACAGCGGGTCCTTGTCCGGGCCGAAGCGCGCGACGAAGGAATCGGCCATCTTCCGCCCCACGTCGAGCAGGCGCGTGTCGCCGTCGGCGCGGTAGCGGGCGATGCCCGCCTGCAGGAGGTGGCCGAGGCAGTACTCTTCGTGACCGGTCACCTGCTCGGTGAAGCGGCGGCTCGCGCGGTCGCCCGTCCAGTAGGTGTTGACGTAGCCCGAGGCCTCCTGCGCGCGAGCGATGTCCTCAGAGAGGCGGCCCAGCGTCGCGCGCCATGTCGCGTCGTCGCGCGACTGCAGCGCGATGGCGGCGGCCTCCATCCACTTGTAGAGGTCGGAGTCGGTGAACAGCGGTCCCCGGCGCGGCGCGGTCGAGGTGCCGCCGAGGCGCCGGAAGTTGTCGACGATGCCCTTCTGCTCGAAGAGCGCGAGGAGCGTGGGGATGCTGCGCTCGACATTGGCGCGCATGCGTCCGCTCCAGAAACCCTCGTCCATCGTCACGGCCCGCACCGGCACGTCGTGCAGGCGGGCGTGGGGCGAGCGTCGCGTGTGCACGAGCCCCTGCTCCCGCCAGGGCGGTGCGGGGGCTTGCGCTCGCAGCGCGAGGCTGCCGAGCGCGGTGAGCACGCAGAGCGAGAGGAGGACGGGAAGGCGCATGGGCGCCTTCATTAGAAATGAGGATCGGAAAAACCCGAAGCCAGCCTCAGAAGGTCACCCGCACACCCACCTGCACCAGCCGCGGCATGGTGGGCAGGATGCCGCGTGACCGATCGACGATCGCGGTGACGTCGCCGAGGTTCTTGACGGTGCCGAACAGCGTGAGCGGCAGCCGCGAGAGGCGATAGTTGACGCTCGCATTCCAGAGCGTCATCGCGGGGATGAGGCCGCGCTGGCCATCGGGGGTGGGCAGCACCGTGTTCAGGTCGTCGGCGTACTGCTCACCCACCCGCTGCGCCTCTACCATGAGGTCGAGGCCGCTCGCGTTGGCGTAGCCGAGGGTGGTGGTCAACGTCTGGGCCGGCGCGTACGGCAGGCGGTTGCCCGACACGCTCACGCCCGAGAAGCCGGGGATGTTGCTGGTACGGACGCCGGTGAACCGCGCGACGGGCAGCCAGGTCCACGCCGCGCGCACGTACACGTTGTGTGACGTGGAGCGCAGTGTCGCCGCGTCGAACCGGCCCGCCATCTCCAGGCCCTGGTGCAGCGTCTCGCCGCCGTTGGTCAGCACGGCGCCGACCCCGCCGGCCAGGCTCGCCGGCACGAGCTGGTTCTGGTAGTCCATGCGGAAGAACGTGGCGTCGAGGCTGAGACCGGGCACCAACCGCGTGCGCGCGCCTGCTTCGTAGTTCCAGCTCAACTCGGGGTCCAGCTCCACGACGCCGCCCGCGTTCGTGATGACGTCCTCGACGCGCGGCGGCGCGAAACCCCGGTGGATACCGCCGAACAGCGTGTAGCGGTCGCCGGCCCCGTAGGCCACGCCGACGCCGGGCACGGCCTGCGTCAGGGATGTCGCACCACCCAGGCCGGCTCCGTCGTTCGCGAGCCGGTTGGTGCGCGCAAAGCGCACGTGCTCCACGCGCAGGCCAGGCGTGACCGTCAGGTTGCCGAGGAGGACGCGGTGCTGGACGAATGCGGCGTACGCGTCGGCGTCGCGCACGTTGCTCTCCACCAGCCGCCCCGTACGGCTGATCGGCGTGTCGCCGTTCTCCTGGCGGCGATCCTGGTGCTCCGTGTGCAGCCGCACGCCGAGGTCGGTCTCCTGGCGGACCCCGAACAGCGCGTGGTCGACGCGCAGGCGCGGCTCGACGCCCACGGTGTAGTAGGCGCGGAGTCGGCCCTCGTTGCCGCACGTCGTCAGCAGGTTCTCCATGCCGCCGCACAGCGGGTCGGCTGCGTCGTTGGGGCGTTGCGCGGAGTTGCTGGACTGGCGCCACCAGTCGCGATCGAACCACGAGGCGTAGGCGGTGGTGCTCAGCACGGCGCGGGGCGAGAGGACGACGGCATGCGTGGCCGACGTGCCGGTGCGCCAGCCGTCGAAGCGATCGTTGGCGAACGGATTCCCGCGGGGGGCGGCCTCCCACTCGGCCTGCCGCAGGCCCGAGTAGGTGATGTTGGACGTCTCGACGTAGTGGCTGCCGCGCACCGTGAGCACCTGCGACGGGGTGAGCATGACGACGGCCTTGCCCGTGACGTCATGCAGCGACGAGTGCGTGTTGTCGCGGGCCCCCTCGCCCATGCGTCGCATGTAGCTGCCGAGCAGGCCCACCGGGCCACGCCTGGTGCCGACGGTGCCGTAGCCATTGAAGAACTCGCGAGTGCCACCCTCGAGGGTCATCGTGCCCGACGTCTGCTGCGGCGGCATGGGCGTGACGTAGTTGATCACCCCGCCCACGGTGGAGGGGCCGTAGGCGATCTGTGCCGAGCCCTTCAGCACCTCGATGCTCTCGATGCGCTCGAGCGGCGGGTGGTAGTACGCCGCGTTGTCGCCATAGGGAGCGTAGGTCAGCGGCACACCGTCCTCGAGCAGGAGCACCTTGGTCGAGCGCGTGGGATTCAGGCCGCGGATGCCGATGTTGGGCCGGAGGCCGAAGCCCTCCTCGTCGCGCACGTTCACGCCGCTGATCTTGCGTAGCGCCTCGTTGACACTGAATGGGTGCGAACTGGCCAGTGTGTCGGCGTCGACCACTTCAAGCGACCCGGGCATCCGGCGCAGTTCCTCGGGCATGCCCGCGATGCGCGTCGCGAAGACGGTGACCTCCTCGCTCACGGTGGCCGGCGCGAGCTCGAGTCGCACCGCGGTGGGGGATCCCCCGTCGATGATGACCTCGCGTGTCACTCGCGCGAACCCCGGCAGGTCCACCGACACTCGATAGATGCCGGCCGGGAGTCCGTCGGTCCGGAAGCGCCCCTCGCGGTCGGCCTGCACGAGGGCCACCAGGGCGGGAGCCTCGCCGTCCCGCACGCGGCGTACCTCGACCGCCGCGCCGGCCAGCACGACGCCCGTGGCATCGACGACGAGGCCGGTCAGCGTCGGGGACGTCGCCACGGTTGCTTGGCGGGCGAGGGACGGCAGCGGGGCAGTGGTGAGCAGGAGCAGGCCGAGCACGACCTGGGAATGCAAGGAGGTCCGTTGGATCTTCATGGGGCGTGGTTCAAATGAGACGGAGTCTCACTCTCTGGCAACACCTTAATCGGCGACTTTGTTGGTCGTCAATAGAATTCGGACATCAATGGTCGTATTTCGTTGCAGAGGCACCGAACGGTCGGGAATTCGGCCCGTCGCCGTCGCGCCGCGTGCGGCGGGACGCGCCGAGGGGTGATCACCCTCGGCATCGCGGTATGCCGGCACTCGTATGGGGCCTGCGGGCGGCCTGGCCCGCCCGTTTCGGGTACGCTGGAGCGCGGATGGCGATGACGACCCGATTGCTGGCGTGGCTCGGTGGGCAGCACCCCGGCCGCCTGGGCCGCTGGCTGCTGGCGCGGCCGCGCGCCCTCGCGTGGACGCTGGCGGGACTGTCGCTGGCCGCCTGGGTCGCCTTCGCGGGGGGGCTGGCGTTCGCCTGGGACATCCGTCGCTCGCTGCCCGACCGCCGTGCCTTGTCGTCGGTGGGCGACATGGCGCAGGCGACCACGCTCTACGACCAGGGCGACGAGCCGGTGTTCACCATCTTCAAGGAACAGCGCATCGAGGTGCCGCTCGAGAAGATCGGCAAGACGATGCGCGAGGCCGTCGTCTCGGTCGAGGACCAGCGCTTCTACCAGCACAACGGGATCGACCTGGTGCGCATCGGTGCGGCCGTCGTCGCCAACGCGCGCGCCGGCGAACGGGCGCAGGGCGGCAGCACGATCACGCAGCAGCTCGCCCGCATGTCGTTCCTCAACCGGAAGAAGACGTACACGCGCAAGATCAAGGAAGCCTTCGCGGCGCTGCTGATCGAGCGCACCTACACCAAGGACGAAATCCTCGCGCTGTACCTGAACAAGGCCTACTTCGGCGACGGGTACCACGGCGTCGAGGCGGCCTCCCTGGGCTTCCTCGGCAAGCACGCCGACGAACTCGACGTGCCCGAGGCCGCGCTCATCGCCGGGCTCATCCAGTCGCCGTCGGCCTACGCGCCGACGATCAACATGGAGAAGGCGATCGCGCGGCGCAACATCGTGCTGCTGATGATGCTCGACAACGGCGTCATCGACCGCCAGGCCCACGACAAGGCACGCCGGGCGCGCGTGCGTCTCGAGAACCGCCTCCGACGCGACGAGCCGTACGGGCTCTACTTCAAGGAGCAGGTCCGGCGCGAACTCGTCGACCGCTTCGGCTGGCAGCGCGTGTCGGAGGGCGGCCTCAAGGTCTACACGACCATCGACCGCACCCTCCAGCAGCAGGCCGAGGCGATCGTCGAGCGGCGCCTCACCGAGGTCGAGCGGCGCCGCGGGTATCCGCACGGCACGCGCGCGAAGATCACCATCGACGAGGACGTCGCGCCACCGTACCTGCAGGCGGCCGTCGTGGTGATCGACCCGCGCACCGGCGCGGTGCGCGCGCAGGTCGGTGGGCGGAACTTCCGCGAGAGCCGCTTCAACCGCGCCGTGCAGGCGCGACGGCAGTCCGGCTCGGCCTTCAAGCCCATCGTCTACGCTGCGGCCGTCGAGCAGGGCCAGTCGCCCGGCTCGGTCGTGTCCAACCTCAACGACCCGATCAACACGCCGCAGGGCGACTACGTGCCCGAGGACGAGCACTCCGGCGCCAACAGCATGACGCTGCGCACCGCGCTGCGTACCTCGAGCAACCGCGCCGCCGTCCAGTTGCTGCGCACCGTCGGGATCCCCGAGGCGGTCAAGACGGCGCAGGATCTCTCGCTCGGACGCATGCCGGCCGTGCCGTCGATGGCGCTCGGCGCCGGTGAGGTGACGCTGCAGTCGCTCACCGCGGCCTACGCGTCCTTCGCAGCCGAGGGCGTGCTGCACGAGCCCTACCTGATCCGGCGGGTGGAGGACCAGGACGGCAACGTCCTCTACGCCACCGAGGCGAAGGAACGGCGCGTGTTCAAGCCGGAGACGGCCTTCCTCGTCACCAGCATGCTGGCCGACGTGATCAACTCGGGCACCGGGTGGCGCGCGCGCGCCGAGGGCTTCCGGCTGCCGGCGGCCGGCAAGACGGGCACGACCAACGACTACCACGACGTGTGGTTCGTCGGGTACACGCCGACCACCGTCACGGGCGTGTGGATGGGCTTCGACCAGCCGCGCGAGATCATCGCCAACGGCTACGCGGGCGAACTGGCCGTGCCGCTGTGGGCCAGCGTGATGGCCGTGGCCACCAATGGCGACGAGCCGGAGGCCTTCAAGCGCCCCGACGGCATCGTCGGCGCCACGATCTGCCGCATCAGCGGCAAGCGGGCCGTGGACGGGTGCTCGCAGGTGCCGGTCGAGGGCGACGATGGGGCCGTCGAGATTCGATCGATGGCCTACACCGAGTACTTCCGGAAGGGCACCGAGCCACAGGACGAATGCGAGGAGCACCAGGGGGCCGGTTTCCTCGACAAGCTCGCCGGGTTCTTCGGCAAGGACAACGACCTCAAGCCGGTCTCCGCCGAGCAGGCCGGCCTGCCGCCGGCGAGCATCCCGCGCGACATCCCGGCACCCCCGCCCGATCGCGTCGAGGCGCCCGATGCCCCCGCCCGCGCGGCCGAGCCACGGGCCGACGCCCGGGACGAGGCACCCAAGGTCGAGGAGGCGCCCAAGGACGAGAAGAAGCGCGGCTTCTGGGGTCGGCTGTTCGGCCGCCGCGACAAGGCGGAGAAGAAAGAGCCGTAGCGCGGACCGGGGACCGGGGACCGGGTACGGGGTACGGGGTACGGGGTACCGGGTGACAGCTCGCGAGGCCCCGAGTCACCCGCACGCTCCCTATCGCCAGTAGAATCGACTGATGCGGCTCGGTGATGTCCTCGGCCATGCGCAACCGCGCGCGCTGCTCCTGCGCGCCGTCGTGGCGCGCAGCGTGCCGCAGAGCCTGCTGTTCGACGGCCCCGAGGGCATCGGCAAGCGCGCGACCGCGCTCGCCCTCGCCGCGGCCATCAACTGCCAGCAGCCCGGCATGGACGGCGACGCCTGTGGCACCTGCTCGTCGTGCAAGCGCATCGCGCGCGCCCAGCATCCCGACATCGTGTCGCTCGCGCCCAACGAGAAGGGCTCCATCACCGTGGAGATGGCGCGCGACGTGATCGGGCAGGCCAGCTACCGGCCGTTCGAGGCGCGTCGCCGCGTGGTGGTGATCGACGAGGCCGACGCGCTGTTGCCGCCGGCCCAGAACGCCCTGTTGAAGACGCTCGAGGAGCCGCCGCCCTCGTCCATGTTCGTGCTGATCTCGGCACGCCCCGACTCCCTGCTCGAGACCGTGCGCTCGCGCTGCCCGCGGGTGCGGTTCGGTCGCCTTGGCGCCGCCGATCTGGCCGAGGTGCTCGTGCGGCACTGCGGGGTGGCCCGGGCCGAGGCGCCGGGGCTCGCGGCAATGGGCGACGGCAGCGTGGCGCGCGCGCTGGCGCAGGACACCGGCGAACTCGTCGAGGCGCGCACGGCGGCCCTCGCGTTGCTGCACGGGGTCGCCGGCCGCCCGCCGGCCTCGGCCCGGCTCAAGCTGGCGCAGCAGCTCGCCGAGGTGCCGAAGAAGCGGGGGGGCGGATCGGACCGCGAGGTGCTCGCCCGCCGGCTCGAGGCGCTGTCGCTCCTGGTGCGCGACCTCGGCGCCGTCACCTCGCCTGGCGAGGCGCGCGGAGCCGTCCTCGCCAACCCGGACCTGGAGCGCGACCTGGCCGCGCTCGCACGACAGTTCGACACGGGCCGCGTGCTCGCGGCCTTCTCCTCGGTCGAGCAGGCGCGTCGGTCGCTCGATCGCTACCAGGCCGCCAAGGTCGTCGCCGACTGGCTCGCCTGCGAGATGTAAGCGATGAGCGACACGATCACGCCCCGTGTGCCGCCCACGGCCAGCGTCCGCTTCGTCCCGGCGGGGCGTCGCCGGTCGTTCCTGCTGCCCGACCTGCCGCTCGACACGCCCCTGGCGGCGGGCGACCGCGTGGTGGTGCAGGACGGCGAGCATGCCGCGATTGGCGCCGTGGTTGCCGATCCGCCTGCCGTGGCCGAACGACGGGCGTCGGCGGAGGGGCATGCCCGCATCGTGCGCCGGGCCACCCACGAGGACGTCGCGCGGCGGCTCCAGCAGCAGCACAAGGAGCAGGAGGCGTTCACCTACTGCCAGATGAGGGTCCGCGAGCGGGGCCTCGACATGAAGCTGACCCGCGTCGAGCACGCCTTCGATGGGTCGAAGCTCCTCTTCTACTACACGGCCGAGCACCGCGTGGACTTCCGCGAGCTGGTGCGGGACCTCGCGTCCGCGTTCCACATGCGCATCGAGATGCGGCAGATCGGGGTGCGCGATGAAGCGCGCCTGCTCGGCGGCTACGGGCCGTGCGGGCGGCCGCTCTGCTGCACCACCTGGCTCACTTCCTTCGAGCCCGTGTCGATCAAGATGGCCAAGCAGCAGGGCCTCAGCCTCAACCCGTCCAAGCTCGCGGGCGTGTGCGGGCGGCTGAAGTGCTGCCTCCGGTACGAGCTGCCCAACGCCAAGGGGGAGACGCGCGCCGGGTGCGCGCAGGAGGGCTCATGCGGTGGGCAGTGCGGTGGCGATGGGGCGTGCGGCCGCGATGGCTGCGGGTGCGGGAAGTGAGGGGCGGCGCATGATCTCCAGCCGCAGGGTTCGCGATGCCGGGCCGAAGCCCCGCGTCGCCATCACCGTCGGCGATCCCGCCGGCATCGGTCCCGAGATCGCCCTCGCCGCCGCCGCCTCGCGCGAGGTCCGCGCCGTGTGCGAACCGGTGCTGTACGGGCCGCACACGACGGAGGCGCTCGCCGCGTTCACCGCAGGGCAGGTCAGCGCCGCAGCCGGGCAGGCCTCCTACGACGCCGTGGTGGACGCCGTCCGCGACGCGCAGGCCGGCCTGGTGCAGGCCATCGCCACCGGGCCGGTGCACAAGGAAGCCTTCGCGGCCTGCGGCCTGCCGTGGAAGGGCCACACGGACCTGCTCGGCCACCTCACCGGCAGCCCGCAGGTCGCGATGATGTTCCACTCGGAGCCCCTGCGCGTCGTCCTCGCCACCGTGCACGTGCCGCTCGCCGACGTGCCGCGCCTGCTCACCCGCGATCTCGTCGAGTCCATCGTCACGCTGACGGCCAGGAGCCTGCCCGCCTTCGGTTACGCGACGCCACGCATCGGCCTGGCCGGGCTCAACCCGCACGCCGGCGAGCACGGGCTGATGGGGCACGAGGACGATGACGTCCTGGCGCCTGCCGTGGCGGCCTGCCGGGCGCGTGGCATCGACGTGCAGGGCCCGTTTCCGGGCGACACCGTGTTCCTGCGCGCCACGCGCGGCGCCTTCGACGTGGTGGTGGCCTGCTACCATGACCAGGGCCTGATCCCGGTCAAGCTGCTGGCGTTCGGCCAGTCCGTGAACGTCACCCTCGGGCTCCCGATCATCCGGACCTCGGTCGACCACGGCACCGCATTCGACATCGCCAGGCAGGGCACGGCCGACGCGTCGAGCATGGTCAGTGCCGTCACGCTGGCGGCCCGGCTTGCTGCCGCACGGCACTGACGGCTCAAGGCTCGAGGCTCAAGGCTCAGAGAGCATTGGGCCTCAAGAGCGGTGAGGGGTGATGCCGTTGCTCGCGGCACGCGTGACACCCTCCCCTCCCGAGACTCAGTATGCTTTCTGAGCCCTGAGCCCTGAGCCCTGAGCCCTGAGCCCCGAGCCTTCAACCATGGCCACCCACCAGACCTCCCAGCCCAAGACGACGCCCAAGCCGGCGGAGAAGACGCCGCGGTTGCTGGCCGACAAC
>NZ_JBIINP010000140.1:0-10852 GCF_044337415.1 Luteitalea sp. | reverse complement strand
ACGGCACCGTCCGCATGTACTCGTGCGGGCTGACCGTCTACGCTCGCGGGCACATCGGCAACTTCCGGTCCTTCGTCGCCGTCGACCTGCTGCGGCGCACGCTCCGCCACGTGGCGGGGTACCAGGTGCACCACGTCACCAACTTCACCGACGTCGACGACAAGACCATCGTCGAGTCGCAGAAGGCGGGTGTGCCGCTCCGCGAGTACACGACGCGGTTCATCGACGCCTTTCGTGAGGACGCCGCCGCGCTGGGCCTCGAGTCGCCCGAAGACACGCCGCGGGCCACCGACCCCGAGAACCTGCAGGCGATGGCCGACATGATCGCGGCCCTCGAGCAGCGCGGGCATACCTACCGGAGCGAGGGGTCGATCTACTTCCGCATCGCGACCCTGCCGCAGTACGGGCAGCTCGCGCGTCTCGACCACGCCGGCATCCTGTCGGGCGCGCGCGTCGACAGCGACAAGTACGAGAAGGAAGACGCCCGCGACTTCGTGCTCTGGAAGGTGACGCGTGCCGACGAGCCGACGTGGGACTGCGGCGTGGGGCCCGGTCGTCCCGGCTGGCACATCGAGTGCTCGGCCATGGCGCTGCGCCTGCTCGGGCCTGCGCCCATCGACATCCATTGCGGTGGCGTCGACCTGATCTTCCCGCACCACGAGAACGAGATCGCGCAGGCCGAGGGCGCCACGGGGCACCAGTTCTCCCGCTTCTGGTACCACGTCGAGCACCTGCTCATGGACGACGGCGAGAAGATGTCGAAGTCGCTGGGCAACGTGTTCACGATCCGCGACATCCTCGACAAGGGCTTCCGCGCGTCGGCGCTGCGCTACCTGTTGATCTCGGTGCACTACCGGAAGCAGCTGCGGTTCTCGTGGGCCACCCTGCAGCAGGCCGAGGAGGCCGTGAAGCGGCTGATGGATTGCGTCGGCCGCCTCGCGCGCGTGACGGCTGGTACGGGCACCGAGGGGTGGGACGCCCGTCTCGACGCCGCGCAGGCCGACTTCCGCGAGAAGCTCCTCGCCGACGTCAACGTGCCGGGCGCGCTGGGCGCCGTCTTCGAGTTGCTGCGCGAGGCCAACGCGGCCATCGACGCCGGGACGCTGTCCCGCGCGCAGGCCGACGCCACGCTGGCGTTCTTCGATGCGTGCGACCAGGTGCTCGGCGTGCTCGCGCTGCGCCGGGCCGAGGACGCGGCACCTCCCATCCCGCACGACGAACTCGAGGCGCTCATCGCGGCGCGTGTCAACGCGCGCCGCATGCGCAATTTCGCGGAAGCTGACCGCATCCGGACCGAGCTCGATGCCCGCGGCATCGTCCTCGAGGACGGCCCCACCGGCACCATCTGGAAACGCAAATGACCACGCTGCCCCAGGTCCCGACGTTCAAGACGACGCTGCCCGGCCCCAACGCGCAGGCCCTCATCGCCCGCGACAGCCACGTGGTCTCGCCCTCGTACACGCGCGGGTATCCGTTCGTGATCGCGCGCGGCGAGGGCTCGATGGTCGAGGACGTCGACGGCAACGTGTTCCTCGACCTGGCGGCGGGCATCGCCGTCAACTCGACGGGGCACTCGCACCCCGACGTCGTCGCGGCCATCGTCGAGCAGTCGCAGCGCTACCTGCACATGTCGGGCACCGACTTCTACTACGAGCCACAGGTGCGGCTCGCGGAGGTCCTGTCGGAGGTGGCCCCGATGCCCGGGCCGTGCAAGTCGTTCTTCGGCAACTCGGGTGCGGAGGCCAACGAGGCGGCCATCAAGCTGGCACGCTACGCGACGAAGCGGCCGTTCCTGATCGCGTTCATCGGCTCGTTCCACGGTCGCACGATGGGCGCCCTGTCGCTCACCGCGAGTCGCAGCGTGCAACGCAAGGGCTTCGGGGCGACGACGGCGCCGGGCGTGTTCCATGCCCCGTACGCCGACTGCTACCGCTGTCCCGTGCGGCTCACGCCCGACTCCTGCCAGGCCGAGTGCCTCGAGTACCTCGAGGACAAGGTGCTCGTGCACCTGGTGTCGCCAGACGAAGTGGCAGGCCTGGTGGTCGAGCCCATCCAGGGCGAGGGCGGCTACATCGTCCCGCCGCCGCAGTTCCACCAACGACTGCGGGCGCTCACCGAGCGGCACGGCATCCTGATGATCGTCGACGAGGTGCAGGCCGGCATGGGCCGCACCGGGAAGATGTTCGCCATCGAGCACTTCGGCGTGCAGCCCGACATCGTGACGATGGCCAAGGGCATCGCCTCCGGCCTGCCGCTCGGCGTCGCCACCGCGCGGGCCGGGGTGATGGAGTGGACGCCTGGCGCCCACGCCAGCACGTTCGGGGGCAACCCCGTGTCGTGCGCGGCGGCGCTCGCGACGATTCGCCTCCTGCAGGAGCAGCTGACGGCGAACGCGGCCGACGTCGGCGCCTTCCTGCTCGACGGCTTGCGCGACCTGCAGCAGAAGCACGCCCTCATCGGCGACGTGCGCGGCAAGGGCCTGATGATCGGCGTGGAACTGGTGACCGATCGCGTGACCAAGGCGCGCGCGGCGGCCGAGCGTGACCGCATCGTCGACGAGGCCTTCTCGCGCGGCCTGCTGATCCTCGGGGCGGGACGCAACACGCTGCGCCTGTCGCCGCCGCTCGTGCTCACGCGTGCCCAGGCCCAGGTGGCGCTCGACATCCTCGATCAGTCGATTGCGGTGGTCGCCGGCACGTAGGGCCCCGGCGCCCGTCCTCGCCTGGCGTCAGTCGACGAGCACCTTCGGCCCGTGGAGCCGATCCGCGGGCGAGCCTGCGGACCCAGGGGGGAGTGCGCTCGCGGTCCTCCGACGCTCACGCCGCTGAACTCGCGCGGTGGGCCTGCGCGAGGTGCCTCGCGCAGGCCAAAGGTGGGGCGAGCCTGCTCGTCTCAGAAGACGACGACCTGGTAGCTGTTTCCCATGGGCTGGTAGTACGTGCCGCCACACTGTCGGTACGCGATGCCTCCACGCATGTACGTGGTGCATCCGGCGGGCAGCACGCTGATCATTGCGCCCGGGGGCGCCGCCACGACCTGGTACTGGACGCCTCCGCCGTACACGACGCGCGAGTAGTACACGCCATTGTCGTAGTAGTAGTTCGACCCGCCGACCACGATCGTGGTTGCCGCAGCCGGGGGCCGCGCCAGCATCGTGCCGATGGCAATGCCGGTGGCGACGCCCGCGGCGACCTTCCAGCCGTCGTGATCCTCGTAGATCTCGCCCGTGGCATAGACGCGGCCGTACCGGCCCACGCCGACGGCCCCTTCCTCGCCGACGGCCACGGCGCCCCCGCGCCTCCCGACCGCGACAGCGCCTTCTTCGCCGACGGCCACGGCCCCTCGCCGTCCCACCGCCACTGCGCCCTCCTCGCCGGCGACGACCCCGCCGCGCGGGGCCGCATAGCCGCGGGTGTTCACGTTGACGTTGCGGTTGACGTTGACGTTCGTGTTGCGATTGACGGTCGTGCGATTGTTGACGTTCGTGTTGCGGCTGACGTTGGCGCTGCGGCTCGACGTCTTCTGGGTCTGTCGCACCGAGCCGCCACGATCGCGGCCTGCTTCGGCCGGCGCGGCAACGAACATCGCCAGCGAGGCGGTCAGGGCCGTGAGGGCCTTCAAGGCTGAGTGGGAGTAGGTCATCTCGCGGTCCTCGCTACTTGGGGGATGTCGTGGGCGTCGGCGCCGCTGCACCGGCATCGGCGGTCGTCTCGACGGGTTCGGCGGTCGGCGCGCGCATGAGGTACAGCCGTTCGTAGGTCGGATCGACCTTCGCGGTGAAGGCGTCAGCCGCGAGTGCCGGCGCCAGGTTCCAGTTCCGGAACGTGAGCATCGACGTCGGGCTGCCGGCCTCCTGCTTGTAGGTGACCTTCATCCGGCAGGGGAGCGCCTGAGGTGTGTCGGCGACCCAGATGTCCCAATTCACGAGCTTGGCTTCGAAGGCCAGGTGCTCGCAGGTCGTGCCGTCGATCACCTCGGTCCCCGTCCATCCGCCAGTCGACGCACTCGCCTCGAACGAGTCATAGGGATTGCTGTAGAAGAGGTCGGCGGCGACGACGAAGATCGCGTACTCGGTGGCCATGGCGTCCAGCGCCTCGTCGAGCGTCGCCGGCATCGGACCGCGCGCCCAGGCCTTGTCCTTGTGCATCGCGAGGGTGATCTGCTTGCCGTCGTACCAGACCTCGCTGTCGACCGCCTCGCCCGTCTGCTTGAAGTACGCCCCGTCGGGACGCCTGACGGCGATGTGGCGCGCGCTCTGCGTCTCGGCCTTGGCGCCCCCGGTGCGGAGACGGTCACTGACTTCGACGGTGTCGACTTCGATCGCCTTGGCGGCGGCCAGGGATCCACTCATGGTCTTGAGCAGAGCCTCGGCCTTGGCGCGCTTGGCCTCTGGTGTCGCCGGTTCGCGGCTGCAGCCGGCAACGGTGCTCGCCGCCAGCATACCCATCAGCAGCCAGCGACTCATGTCACGTGAACGCATGATTCAGTCCTTCCGGTGTCAGTGCCTGACCCGAGCGCCGGGCATGATCGGGATGACAAGCGCGAGATGCGCCGGTGTCACCCGAGACGGGAACGCGTCGAGCCTAGGTCGGTCGGGGCACGACGTCCATTGTCCTTTGGTACTACTAGTCTAGGCCAAAGGATCGGCGGTACACAGGCCGCCTGATCGGGGACCCGGTGACGCGGCAGGTTCTGGCACATCGCACCCGGCTCGTGGCGGTGATCTATGATGGCGCCGTCCCGAACCTGGAGAACCTTGCGCATGAACCGCCGCATGATGATGAAGGGCGCCGCGGGCGCCATCACCGCGGGCGTCGCCGCCCTCGGCACGTCCCCCTCGGCCTCCGCCGCCATCCCCGGCCCCGAGATCCTCGGGCAGGGCCGCTTCCGCTACCGGGAGGTCGTCGGATGGGGACGCCTCGACCGCACCAAGGTGCCCGTCGAGGACTGCCACGCGATCACCGAGAACCGTGCAGGCGAGATCGTCCTGCTCACCAACGACAAGCGGAACAACATCGTCACGTACCGCAAGGACGGGACGTTCGTCGCCAAGCGCGAGGATCGCTTCCCGGCGGCGCATGCGCTCGAGTTCCAGGTCGACAAGCGCGGCGACGAGCTGCTCTGGGTGACCGATCACCAGATGTCGGCCATCGCGCTGCTCACGCCCGATGGTCGCGAGGTGAAGCGGCTGAACCCGGACGCACTCGCCTCGAAGTACCCGGATCTCACCAAGTACCACGCGACCAACGTCGCCGTGATGCCCGACGGCGACTTCTACATCAGCGACGGCTACGGATCGCACTACATCCACCACTTCGACCCCGAGTGGAAGTACATCGAGACGTTCGGCGGGGCAGGGACCGCGCCCGAGAACCTCAAGCAGCCGCACGCCATCTGGCTCGACACGCGCCGCGGCACGCCGGAACTGCTCGTGTGCGACCGCGCCAACGCGCTGCTGAAGTGGTTCTCGCCGAAGGGCCAGCTGCTGCGGACGGTGCCGGTGCCCGGATCGCAGCCGAGCAACGTCGCGGCGATGGCCGACGGCCACATCGCGATCGCCAGCCTCAACGCGATGATCCTGATCCTCGACCGCGACGACAAGGTCGTGTCGGTGGTCGGCGGCGAGGCGCCCGTCTATGAGAACGGCGCGCTGAACCGGATGGTGCCGTTCAACGCCACGTTCAACCACCCGCACGACGTGTACGTCGACAAGGCGGGCGCGCTCTACGTCGCGCAGTGGAACTCCAACCGCAGCTACCCGCGCAAGTTCGCCCTGGTCAAGGGCTGAGGGCAGGGCGTGCCCCACGTGACGTGGGGCACGCGCCTACAGCTTGACGAAGATGCGCCGGCGGTACATCCAGGCGCACATCGCCACCCAGACCAGCGCGAAGGCGATCGAGTGGACCAGTGACGCCAGCGGCACGCTCGGGATGAGCGGCGCGAAGATCTGCTGCTGGGCCCAGTCCCACACCGACACGGACGAGCCGTCGGCGGCCGTGACCTTCCACAGCGAGTGCAGGATCTTGGACACGAGCCCCGAGACCAGGTAGGCCGTGATGGCGTTGGTGCCGAGGTAGACGAACGGACGCGCCCACGCCGGCGCCTCGGCCGTCGGGCGACGGTCGAGCAGCCACAGGCAGGCCGCCAGCGCCAGCCACGCAAGGCCGGCGGTGTACAGCACGTAGCTGCTGGTCCACAGCATCTTGTTGATGGGGAAGACCCACGCGGCCTGGACTGCCGGCTCGCCGATGATGCCGAGGCCGATCAGCGGCTGGAAGCCACCCCACACCCACCCGGCGACCACACCCGCGACGCCCAGCCACGCCAGTCGACGCATCGCCGCAGCGGTCAGGCCGCGCTCGAGCGTCCACGCCGCCACGATGCCCGCCTGCAGTGTCACGATCGACGGCAGCGACGACAGCAGGCCATTGGCGTCCCACGTGCGGCCACCGTACCCGAGGTGACGCCCCATCGTGAGCTGATCGATCCACGCTGCCCAGTTCTTCGAGGCGAACTCGGCCGTCATCGGCACCACGCCGAGCCCCGGCACCGGCACGAACGCCAGCAGGATCCAGTACCCCACGAGCAGCGCCGACGCGACGATCACCTGCGTGCGTCGACTGGTGTAGAGCACGAGGGCCGTGCCAGCGAGGTAGCAGAACGCGATGCGCTGCAGCACGCCAGGAATCCTGAACGTATCGAGCGTGGTGGTCAGGAACGGGAAGTTCTTCTCGAACACGCCCAGGGCGAACAGGATCGCCGCGCGGCTGGCCGCGTGCCGCAGGAGTTCGGCGTTGGTGGCGCCCTGCTGCCGGCGTCGCGCGATCGAGAAGGGCAGCGCCACGCCGACCATGAAGAGGAAGAACGGGAAGATCCAGTCGGTGGGCGTGGCCCCGTGCCAGGGGACGTGCTGCAGCGGGGCATACCCGCCGTCGTGCGCGCCCTGCTTGTTGACCAGCATCATCGCGAAGATGGTCACGCCGCGGAACACGTCGAGGCTCCGCAGGCGGACCGGTGGGCTCGACGTCGTCGAGGCCGCGGAGGTCATCGGACGGCCCCCGGCGCCGGGCGCGCCGCGCGCGGCCGTGCCGCCGGCGAGGGCAGCGCGTACGCAACGTACGTGTCGCCGGACTTCGTGCCCATCTTGCCGCCCCCAGCCGCGATGACGACGTACTGCCGCCCGTTGACGACGTAGGTCGCGGGCGTGGCATAGCCTCCGGCGGGCAGCGAGACCTCCCAGAGCTTGCGGCCCGTCTTCGTGTCGAAGGCGCGGAACTTCTCGTCGTTGGTCGCACCGATGAACAACACGCCGCCGGCCGTGACGGCCGGGCCTCCGTAGTTCTCCGTGCCGGTGGGCGGATCCTTCGGCCCCCGGGCGTCAGGCCGATCGCCGAGCGTCACCTGCCACGTGATGGTGCCCTTGCCGACGTCGACCGCCGTGAGCGTGCCCCACGGGGGCGTGATGCCGGGGAAGCCCTTGTCGTCGAGCAGTCGGGTGTAGCCGCTGAAGATGTACGGGATCTCCGGCAGCCCGTCTTCCTTCGTCACCTCACCGGGCTTCGGCGTGTCGTTGAACAGGAAGGCGACGATGTCGGCGCGCACGTCCTCGGGCAGCCACGAGAAGATCGGCATCTGGCCGCGGCCGTACGCGACGACGTCGGCCACCTGCTCGCGCGTCAGGCGCTTGTCGAGGTCGACGATGGAGGGAATGGCGCGCGTCGTGTCGCCCTTGCGCTCGGCGCCGTGACACTGCTGGCAGTTGACCTGGTAGGCGCGCCGGCCGCGCGCCACGTGGGTGGTCTCCTTGCTCCGATCGATCGGCAGCATGTGCGTGATCCACGCCATGTTGTTGCCGTTGACGAAGAAGGTGCCGGTCGCCGGATCGAAGGCCTGGCCGCCCCACTCGGCGCCGCCGTCGAAGCCCGGGAAGATGACCGTGCCTTCCTCGCTGGGCGGCTGCCACTTGTGGAACGGCTTCACGCCGACCAGTTGCCGCTCCACGAAGGCGCGTGCCTCCGGCGTCCGGTTGGTGATGGTCGCCTCGGAGAACTCCTGCCGCGAGATGGGCGGCAGCGTCGAGCGCGGCTGCGTCGGCCACGCCTGTTCGCCCTTGAGCGTGCTCGGCGGCACGGCCACTTCCTCGATCGGCCACAGCGGCGTGCCGTTCTCGCGCTCGAACACGAACAGCTCGCCGGTCTTGGTGGCCTGCATCACGACGTCTACCGGGCGACCGTCCTTGGTGACGGTCCCCAGCACGGGAGCGGTGGGGAGGTCGCGATCCCAGAGGTCGTGGTGCACGAACTGGAAGTGCCAGACCCGCTCGCCGGTGTCGGCCTTCAGCGCCAGGAGCGAATTGGCGTACAGGTTGGCGCCGACGCGGTTGCCGCCCCAGAAATCGAAGGCCGCCGAACCGGTCGGGACGAAGACGAGTCCGCGCGCCTCGTCGACCGCCATGCCTGCCCAGTTGTTGGCCGCGCCGATGCGCTGCCAGGCGTCGGCCGGCCAGGTCTCGTGCCCTGGCGTGCCGGGGCGTGGAATGGTGTGGAAGATCCAGCGGCGCGCGCCGCTGCGCACGTCGAAGGCGCGGATGTGGCCGGGGGCCGCGGGCCCCGGCCCTTCCGAGAGGCGCGTCGGGACCACGATCACGTCCTTGTAGATCGATCCCGGCGTGTTGGAGAGCACCGACAACCCAGCGGCGTCGGTATCGAGGCCCTGGCGAAGGTCGATGCGTCCGTCCTGCCCGAACGTCGGGATGGGGCGTCCCGTCGTCGCGTCCAGCGCATAGAGGTACGGGCCGGCCGCCGAGAAGATGCGGCGCTCGGCGCCGTCGGTCCAGTAGGTGACGCCGCGGCTGACGCCGAGTCCGCTCGAGGCGCCCGCGCCGGCCGAGGCGACGGGGTCGAACACCCATTTCTGCGTGCCCGTCGCGGCGTCGAGGGCGAACACCTTCAGCTGCGCCGACGTCGCGTACAGCACGCCGTCGATGACGATCGGGTTGCACTGGATCTGCGAGCGGTTGTCGGCGCGCGCGTCGCCGGTGCGGTAGGTCCAGGCCACCTTCAGGCGCGACACGTTGGCCGGCGTGATCAGGTCGGCCGGGGAGTGCTGCGTGTGCGCCGCCGAGCCCCCGTGCGCGGCCCAGTCGATGCGCGACACACGGGGCTGCGTCCACACGTGGCCACAGGCAAGGACGACGAGCAGGGACGTGACCAGGGCGGGCAATCGACGCGGCATCGTGATGAGGTCGCAGTGTACTGCACGATCCGGTACGATCCGCCGCATGACCGACTCACGTACCGGCGGCGCCGCGTCGCGCCGCGCCTTCCTCGCCGCTGGCCTCGTCGCGCCCGCGGCGGCGGCCCTCGTCCCTGCCCGCGCCGAGGCGCAGGCCGCCTCGTCCGGCGGTGGACGGCATGTGCTCAAGGTCGGCGCCGTCACCTACAACGTTGCCAAGGACTGGGACGTGCCGACGATCATCAAGAACTTCACGGCCGCCAAGCTCGACGGCGTCGAACTGCGCACGACGCACGCGCACGGCGTGGAGATCACGCTGTCGGCCGCGCAGCGCGCCGAGGTCCGCAAGCAGTTCGAGGGCGCGGGGCTCAAGATCGCCGGGCTCGGCACCACGTGCGAGTACCACTCGCCCGATCCCGCGGTGGTCCGCAAGAACATCGAGGAGACCAAGCAGTGGGTGCAACTGGCGAAGGACCTCGGGTGCCCCGGCGTGAAGGTGCGTCCCAACGGATTGCCGAAGGACGTGCCCGAGGAGAAGACGCTCGAGCAGATCGGCCGGTCCATCCGTGAGTGCGCCCAGGCGGCCACCGAGGCCGGCGTGAAGATCCAGCTCGAGGTGCACGGCGCCGAGACCCAGCGCATCCCCCGCATCGTGAAGATGCTCACCTACGCCGACCGACACCCGGGCTTCTGGATCTGCTGGAACTCGAACCCGACCGATCTGATGGACGGCGGCTTCGACAAGAACTTCGCGCTGCTCAAGTCGCGCATCGGCCAGGTCCACATGCGCGACCTGTACGTCGAGGACTACCCCTGGCAGCGGCTCATCAACAACCTCCAGGAGATGAAGTTCGAGGGGTACTGCTTCGCCGAACTCGGCGAGACGACCACCGACGGGCTGCGCGTGCTCAAGTACTTCCGCGGCATGTTCCGGCAGATGGAGGGCGTCATCGCCCCGCCGCTGGTCACGCCGAACGCGTAGCAGGTCGTCGAGAAGGCCAGCACACCCGAATTGAGAATTCAGAGTTCGGAATGAAGAGCTGGCGGGGCCCACGCGCGTCGTGGTGTCGGCCAGATGTCACAGGTGGCGGTTTTGGCAGCGGCCGAGTCGGCTGACCCTTGCACGAACTGCCATCTGCACCCAACGCCTCGCGGGAGTGCCTCCCTCCGCGGGGCGTTGTCGTCTGGTAAGGCTTTTGCTACGTCCGCACGCATGCATCGAGCGCAGGCATGCGTCCAGAGTGGCCCCAGCGATCCCAGGCAGGGCCTCGGCATCGACGGCGAGGCGGTGGCGAGCGCGGCGCTGCGGGCGCGCGGCTACGCCATCCTCGAGTCGCGCTTCCGCACCCCCGTCGGGGAGATCGACCTGATCGCGCGCGACGAAGACACGCTGGTCTTCGTCGAAGTGAAGACGCGGCGCGACGACGCGTTCGGCGGCGGCGCGGCTGCCGTCACCTGGCGCAAGCAGCGCACGCTGACGCGCGTCGCCGAAGCCTTCCTCGCACGCACACGCCTCGGCCCCGTCCCCTGCCGCTTCGACGTCGTCGTCGTCCACTGGCCCGCGACCGGCGACCCGACGACCGAGGTGTTCCGCAATGCCTTCGACGCCGCGCGCTGA
>NZ_JBIINP010000106.1:0-15065 GCF_044337415.1 Luteitalea sp. | reverse complement strand
GTACCCGGTACCCGGTACCCCGTGATGTGACAATGCGGGGATGTCTCCCTGGGGCTGGCTGTTGATTGCCGGGTTGTTCGAGGTGGGGTGGGCGATCGGGCTCAAGTACACCGAGGGCTGGACGCGGCCAGTCCCGTCGCTGGCCACGCTCGTCCTGCTCGCGGCCAGCATGTACTGTCTGGCGGTGGCCGCCAGGGCGCTGCCCATCGGCACGGCCTACGCCGTGTGGACCGGCATCGGCGCCGCGGGCACGGCGATCCTGGGCATGGTCCTGCTCGGCGAGCCGCGGACCGCCGTGCGGATCGCGAGCCTCGGGCTGATCCTGCTCGGTGTGGCCGGCCTCAAGCTCGCGCGGTGACGCACGCCTGCGATGGGCCTCTCGGTGGGTGAGGGCGCGCGAAAAATGTGTGGCGCGGGGGTTGCGCCGCGGGCCGTTCCCTGTGCTACACTTCGTGGTCGCAGTCGCTCGGCACGAGCGGGAATAACTCAGTGGTAGAGTGCGACCTTGCCAAGGTCGAAGTCGCGGGTTCGAATCCCGTTTCCCGCTCCAATCTCCGCCTCACCTGAACGAGCGCTCCCACCTCAGGCTGGCGCCGTAGCCAAGTGGTAAGGCAGAGGTCTGCAAAACCTCCATCCCCGGTTCGAATCCGGGCGGCGCCTCCAACATCAGCACGAGAGCGGTCCCCTGGGTGGTACGCCACCCCAGTCGACGTGCGCCCATCCGTGCGCTCCGACGCCTGCCCGGCGTTATCGCAGGCATGACCCGCCCCGACCCCTACGCCGGCTTCAGGTTCCTCGTCGAGATTGACGGCGTCGCCAGCGCCGGATTCACCGAGGTATCCGGCCTGTCGGCCGGCATCGAGCCGGTCGATTACCGCGAGGGCAGCGACCGGGGCGCCGCGCGCAAGCTCCCCGGCCTGCGGAAGTTCGACGACGTGACGCTCAAGCGCGGGTTCACGGCCAACCGCGACCTCTGGGACTGGTTCAAGAGCGGCCTTGACGGCGCTGTCCAGCGCCGTACGGTGCGCATCATCCTGCTCGACGAGGACCGCACCCCGGTCGGCCGGTGGATCCTCCGCGAGGCGTGGATCAGCCGCTGGGAGGGACCGCACCTGGCCACCGGCGGTTCCGATGTCGCCATGGAGACGATCGTCCTGGTCCACGAAGGGCTCGACTTCGAGTAGCGACCATCAGGCCGCGGACGGCCTCCTAGGCGCCGGCGGCGATGGCCCGCCGCGCCTTCGCGATCGAGTCGAGCACGGCGTGCACCTGCGCCTCGTCGGAGAACGGGCTCAGGATGTAGGACTTGAGCGCCACGATGGGTTCGCCGTAGTCGGTCTCGCGATAGCAGTCGGTCAGCGAGATCACCACGCCCACGCCCTGGAGCGCGTCGGCCTGGATCAACTCGAACACGCGGCGGTTGTAGGCGTTGTGGGCCAGCAACTGGTCCCGGAACGCCGGGTCACGCCGTTCCTGCTCGGGCATCGCGAAGGTGTCCACGCCTTCGGGATACACGCGAAACAGCGTCACAGGGCCGAAGTTGTCGCCGTTGAGCACGGTGGTCGAGGGGTGTCCCTCGAGCTGCTCGCGCAGTTCCTCGGCGATGGCCACCAGGTGGCCGAGCAGCGACTGGAGGCCCTGGCGTCCGAACAGCCGCAGGTTGGCCAGCGCGGCGAGCGGGCCGCTGCCGGCGCGCGACGTCTCGATCGTGAACTTGCCCGGATGCCGCTCCCCGGACTGGAAGATGTACGGCGTGTCCTCCTCGCGCCGCGCGAGGCGCGCGAGGTCGCGCCCGTCCTTCACGATGACGGCACTCGACACGTACGGCGTGAAACCCGTCTTGTGGTAGTCGATGCCGAGCGAGTCGGCCAGCCCGAGATGGCGGATGCGGCGCGCCGTGCCGGCGAGCGCGCGCACCGTCCGGTGCCGGAACCCGAGCGGGTTACCGTCGAAGTCGTAGTCGTTGAACACGCTCCACGCCCACCCGATCACCGCGTCGGCGTGCACGTGCGGGACGTAGTCGAGGCCACGCGACTGCACCAGTTCGTCGCGTACCCGGACCATCGCCGCGAGGTCGTCGAGGCCGAAGGCGTCCGTGGTGCCCATGGTCGCGACGATGCAGGCGATGCGTGCGCCGGCGTCGACCAGCGCCGTGAGCTCGCGGGTGTAGGCGTCGATGCGGATCTGGTTGTCGTCCGTGGACGGCACCTTCACGACCTGCGCCTCGCCCAGCCCCAGCCAGTTGGCCACCGTGAGGTTGGCGTAGTGCGCGCGATCGGAGCACACGAGGACGGCGGGCTCGCGCAATCCCTGCTGCCGTACGCCGGGCACGGCCTTCTCCAGCCCGATCTTGCCCGCGTACATCAGCGTGCCGGTGCCGCCGAACGTGAACACGCCGTCGGCGATCGACGGGTCGTACCCGACCAGGCCGGCCGTCATCGCGATCGCCTCGACTTCGGCGATCGAGACCTGCCGCGACGACTCGTCGCTCACCAGGTTCGGGTTGTAGATCGACGGCAGCAGCCCGCCGATGATGCTCGGGATCGTCGGTGGCGGCACGACGTTGATCTGGGCGCGCGGGTGGCCCCAGATGAACATGCCCGACAGGTACTGCACGAGCTCGCTGGTCACGGCTTCGAGCGTCATCGGCGACTCGTCCACCCGCCGTGCCCGCGCCGCCTCGTAGTCGAGCGTGACGGGCGTGCCGAGCATCGGCGCCGCCGACTTCAGCGCGTCGACCTGATCGAGCGCCCGCAGGCACGAGAAGACGAAGTACGCGTCGTGCAGCCGGTCGGAGACGGGCGCGGGGAAGGCGGATCGGAGCTGGCCGACGATGTCCTTGTACGAGGTGCTCATCCCGACCCGCGAGTCTACACTCCCGCGCGCGCCGCGCGGCGCCGCGGCGGCCGCGGACGCGTGGGGCGCTCGTGCCGCAACTGGCGGGCAAGCAGGTCCACGGCCGGATCGTGGGTGGCACTGGTGCGCGTGGCCAGCACCAGTTGGCGCGTGAGGAGCGGCCTGCCGCCGTGGAGCGGGCGGTGGCCATCCTCGGCCTGCGCCGTCGGCAGCACGGTCCACCCCGTGCCGAGTCGCACCATCTCCCGCAGCACCTCGGGTTGGTGGCTCTCGGCCACGACGTCCAGTGGCGCGCCGAGGCGCCGCAGTTCGGCGACGACCAGGGCGCGGGTGTGGGAGCCGGCGGGGAAGAGCACCCAGGGGCCCCAGGAGGCGGGCCTGCCCACGGCCCGGCCGGGCGGGCCGTAGACCGCGAGCGTCTCGGTGCGCACCGCCACCACCGAGGCCTGCGGGTCGGGGCGGGGCGGCGCGACCCCCACCACGAGGTCGACGTGCCCGGCCACGAGCAGCTTGAACAGCGTCGCCGACGGCGCCACGCGCAGCAACAGCTCGATGTCGGGATGTGCCGCGCGGAAGGCCTGCAGGTGATCGGGGAAATGGACGACGGCCGCGGCGTCGATCATGCCCACGCGCACACGGCCGGCCACGCCTCGCCGGACGCGGTCGGCCCACCTCGCGAGGTCCCCGGTGAGGCCGAGCACGTGGCGCGCGTGCGCGAGCACCGGGGCGGCCGCCGGGCGCAACTGGCGTCGGCGGGATTCGCGGTCGAACAGCGGCACGCCGAGCCGCCGCTCGAGTTCCGCCAGCCCCTGCGACAGCGCCGAGGCACTCACGCCCACGGCTGCCGCCGCTCGTGCCCAGGTCGGGGCGTCGTCGACGGCCACCAGGTACTCGAGCTGGCGGATGGAGAGGTCCGGAAGCATCGCTTGATGATAGTTCAGGCTCTCTTCAGCAACGTGCCTTGTGGTGAATCGACGCTTATGGTCGACGGCATGACCCCCACTCGTCCTGCTGTGCCCTCCGGCCGCCTCGGCGTGCTCACCCCTGGTCTCGGCGCCGTGGCGTCGACGTTCATGGCTGGCGTGATCGCCGCGCGCCAGGGGCGTGCCGTCCCCATCGGATCGCTGAGCCAGTTGGCGCACCTGCCGACGGCCGACGACGAGCCGCGCCGCCTCGTGCGCGACGCGGTGCCCCTCGCCTCGCTCGACGACCTCGCGTTCGGCGGTTGGGATCCCATCTCGACGAGTGCGCTCGACGCCGCGCGGACGGCCCGCGTCCTCACCGCCGCCGACATCGATCCCCTCGCCGACGACCTCGCGCGCATCGTGACGATGCCTGCGGTGTTCGATCGGCGATGGGTGTCGCGGCTCGAGGGCACACGCGTCAAGCCGCTGGCCTCGAAGTGGGATCAGGCCCATGCACTGATGGACGACATGGCGGAGTTCAAGGTCCGGCATGGCTGCGATCGCCTCGTCATGGTGTGGTGCGGGTCGACCGAGGCGTGGTCCGCGCCGGCGCGCGTGCACGCATCGGTGGCGGCCTTCGAGCAGGGGCTCAAGACGAACGATCCGGCCATCGCGCCGAGCCAGATCTACGCCTACGCGGCGCTGATGGCGGGAGTGCCGTTCGCCAACGGCGCGCCGAATCTCACGGTCGACCTGCCGTGCATGACCGAACTGGCGCAGGTGCGCGGCGTGCCCGTCGCGGGCAAGGACTTCAAGACCGGGCAGACCTGGATGAAGACGCTCCTCGCGCCGGGCATCAAGGCGCGGATGCTCGGGCTGCGCGGCTGGTACTCCACCAACATCCTCGGCAACCGCGACGGCGAGGTGCTCGACGCGCCGGAGAACTTCAAGTCCAAGGAGGTGTCCAAGCTGGGCGTGCTGGACAGCATCCTCGAACCCGAGACGTATCCCGACCTGTACGGGCGCCTCGACCACGTCGTGCGCATCAACTACTACCCGCCGCGCGGCGACGACAAGGAAGGCTGGGACAACCTCGACATCTTCGGGTGGCTCGGTTACCCGATGCAGATCAAGGTCGACTTCCTCTGCCGCGACTCCATCCTCGCGGCGCCGATCGTCCTCGACCTGGCGCTGTTCCTGGACCTGGCGCACCGCGCCGGGGCTTCGGGCGTGCAGGACTGGCTGTCGTTCTACCTGAAGGCGCCGCAGGGCGTGGGCAGCGACCCGGTCACCCACGACCTGTTCGCACAGCAGGCCCGGTTGTTCGCGCAGTTGCGGGCGTGGCAGGGGGCGCCGGCGGCGGAGACCATCGGCGCTCGGTAGCGACGTGCCGTCGTTCGCGGCGACAGGCAGGACGGGGCGGTGTGGCCGGTGCCCGGCGCACGCATTGTGCGATACCCTCGGCGGACGGTTCACCGCTCCTCATGTTCGCGACCATCCGCTCCCGACTGCTCTGGCTCGTCGTCCTGTCGTTGGCGCCCGCCATCGCCATCCTTGCGTACGACGAATACGTCTTCCGGAACCAGGCGATCCGGAAGCTGCAGGGCGACGCCCTGCGCGTGGTCTCGCAGGCATCCGCGCAACTCGATGACCGCATCGCGGATGCGCGGGCCTATGCGCGCCTGCTCGCACGCTACCCCGAGGTGCGTGCCGTCGACGGATCGGCCGACGCGCTGCTGGCCGAGGCCCTGAAGGACGAGCCGTTCTACACCTCGCTTGCGGTCGTGGACCTGCAGGGACGGGTCGTGAGCAGCGCCGTTCCGGCTCCCGCAGGCTTGAACGTGTCGACCGCGCCGTTCTTCACGCGCACGCGGGACACCGGCGAGTTCAGCGTGGGCGTGTTCATGCGCAACCCGATCTCGACCCGGGTGGGACTCAACCTCGGCGCCCCGATCACCGACGACGCCGGGACGCTGCGCGGCATCCTCTGGATTGGCCTCGGGCTCGACTGGATCCGGGAGTTCACCGAGGGTCAGCAACTGCCACCCGACGCCGTCACCATGGTCGTGGACGAGCACGGCATCGTCCTGGCCAGGTCGGAGGCATCCGACACGTGGGTGGGACGGTCGGTGGCCAACACGCCGGTCTTCGCGGCGATGCGCGGCGTGCGGTCGGGCACGATGGAGTCCAGCGGCGTCGATGGCGTGCGCCGCCTCTATGGCGTGGGCGTCGTGCAGGGCAGGGCCGCGTCGACCCACGCCTATGCCTCGGTCGGTATCCCCGTGAGCACCGCCGAGGCGCTCGTGCGCCAGGCGCTGATGCGCAAGCTGGCCATCTTCGCCCTCGGCGCACTGCTGTCGCTCGGCGTGGCCGCGGCGGTGGCCGACCGCTTCTTCCTGCGCGAGACGCGGGCGTTGCTGCGGACAGCCCGCGCACTGCACCACGGGGACCTCGCCGTGCGCACCGGCCTGTCCGGCGGCAGCGGCGAACTGCGCGAAGTGGCAGAGGCGCTGGACTCCGGCATCGACGCCCTGCAGCAGGCGCAGGTCGAACTCGTGGAGGCGCGCGAGGCCGCCCAGTCGGCCAACCAGGCCAAGAGCACGTTCCTGGCCGTGATGAGTCACGAGATTCGCACGCCGATGAACGCCATCCTCAACATGACGGGGTTGGCGCTCGAGTCCGAGCTGTCGCCGCGGCAGCGGCAATACGTGAGTGTGGCGCACCAGTCGGCCCGCAACCTGCTCGGCATCCTGAA
Source organism: Luteitalea sp. (assembly GCF_044337415.1). GTDB lineage: Bacteria > Acidobacteriota > Vicinamibacteria > Vicinamibacterales > Vicinamibacteraceae > Luteitalea. The sequence goes on along the minus strand of NZ_JBIINP010000106.1, from coordinate 8,549 downwards.
CGACGTCCTCGACTTCTCGAAGATCGAAGCCGAGAAGCTCGACGTCGAGGCCGCGCCCTTCAGCCTGAGGGCCGTGCTCGACGAGGTCACCGAGACGTTCCGCGCCAAGGTCGTCGAGAAGCACGTCGAACTGGTGACCTACGTGCCCCCCGAGGTGCCCGATCGGGTGATCGGCGACGCGCTGCGCGTGCGTCAGGTGCTCACAAACCTGGTGGGCAACGCCTTCAAGTTCACCGAGCACGGGGAAGTCGTCGTGCGGGTCGGTGGCGACGCCGCTGCGAGCCGCCCGGACGCGTCCGAGCTGCATCTCGTGGTCACGGTGCGCGACACGGGCGTGGGCATTCCGCCCGAGCAGCAGGGGCGCCTGTTCGGCGCCTTCACGCAGGCCGACAGCTCCACGTCGCGCAAGTACGGAGGCACGGGGCTCGGGCTCGCCATCAGCCGCCGCCTGGCGCGCCTGATGGGTGGCGATCTCACGTTCGAGAGTGCGCCCGGCGTGGGGACCACCTTCACCTTCACGGCAACGCTCGGCGTGGCGTCGGCCGAGACGGCGCCGGCGCACGAGCCGCCCGCGACCCTGCGCGATCGGCCGGTGCTCGTGGTGGAAGACAACGCCACGAGCCGCGAACTGCTCGAAACGCTCTTCGGCGCGTGGCAGATTCCCTGCGTCGCCTGCGTGAGCGGGGAGGAGGCACTCGCGCTGCTCGAGGCGCGCAACGGCCCAGGGGCCGAGGCCCCGTTCGAGCTGGTCGTGCTGGACTGGCTGCTCCCGGGCATCGACGGGCTCGCGGTGGCCGCTCACGTCAGGCACTCCGACGCCCTGCGCGCGCTGCCCATCATCCTGGTCAGTGCCTATGCGGGCAAGGAAGAGGAGGCGCGCAGCCGCGAGATCGGCGTCAATGTGTTCCTCCCCAAGCCGATCACGGCCTCGGCGCTGTTCGATGCGGTGGTCGAGGCCTCGGGGCTGGGCGGCGCCCTGTCGCGCTCGGCCGCGGCGACCGGGGCGCGGGAGTTCCTCGGCACGCGCGCGCTGCTGGCCGAGGACAACGAGATCAACCAGATGGTGGCCACCGAGTTGCTCGAGCGGCTCGGCATCGAACTCGACATCGCCGGCGACGGCCTGCAGGCGGTGACGCTCGCGAGGACCAATCCCGGACGCTACGCCGTCGTGCTGATGGACATGCAGATGCCGGTGATGGACGGCCTCGAGGCGACTCGTGCGCTGCGCGCCGACCACGCCTTCGACGACCTGCCGATCATCGCGATGACGGCCAACGCGATGAAGCGCGACCTCGATGCGTGCCTCGCGGCCGGGATGAATGCCTATGTCACCAAGCCGATCGACCGGGTGGCCCTGGCTGACACCCTGCGAAGGTTCATCAGGCCGAGCCCGACATCGGCCGACTCGGCGTCGGTGAACTCCGTCGACGCCTCCGGCGAGCACGTGGCGACTCCGCTGGCCTCGACGACGCCAGGGGGGCGGCCGGTCGCCCTCGACGGGGTCGACGTGGAAGGGACCCTGACGCGCCTGGGCGTGTCGTTCGAGACCTTGCGGCGCATGCTGCTGCGTTTCGCCGACGACGGCGCCAGGACCACGGCCGAGGCGCGGACTGCGCTCGCGCAGGGGGACACGGCGGTGGCCGCGCGGCACGCCCACGCGTTGGCTGGTGCCTCCGGCAACCTTGGCGCCGACCGCCTGCGCGCGCTCGCCAAGGCGCTGGAGCACAGCGCCGGGGCCGGCGCGCCGGAGGCCGAGACACACCTGGCCGATGTCGAGGCGGAGGCCGCGCGCGTGTTCGCGGCCATCGCTGCGCTGGCGCCTCCGGCGGTCGAGCCGCCGGTGGCCGACACGGCGTCGGTCGCCGTCGACGCCACCGCGCTCGCGGCCGGGCTGGCGCAGGTGCAGGCGGCCTTGTCGGAGGGCGACCCCGTCGCCACCGAGCACGCCATCACGGCGCTGGCCGAGGCCGGCGCCCCCGCGGCCTGGCGCGGCGATCTCGCGCGCCTCCGTGATCTTGCTGACCGTTACGAATTCGAGGACGCCGCCGAGCTCGCCCGGCAGCTGGCGGAGCGTCTCGGGAGACCTGCATGAAGGCACTCGGCGACAGCCGCATCCTCATCGTCGACGACGTGAAGGCCAACGTGGACGTGCTGGTGCACGCCCTGCGCGACGAATACAAGCTGGCCGTGGCCCTCGACGGCGAGAGCGCCCTGCGCAACGCCGAGAAGGCCGTGCCGGACCTCGTGCTGCTCGACATCATGATGCCGGGCATCGACGGCTACGAGGTGTGTCGCCGGCTGCGGGCCTCCGAGGCCACGCGCGGCGTTCCGGTGATGTTCCTCAGCGCACTCGAGGAGGTCGCCAACAAGACGCGGGGTTTCGAGGTCGGCGGCAACGACTACCTCACCAAGCCGTTCGAGATCCTCGAGGTGAAGGCGCGCGTGCGCTCGCTGCTCGAGGCCAAGCTGTACGCCGATGCCGTCCGCGAGGCGGCCGCGCGCGACCTGCGCATCGCGCGCGAGATCCAGATGGGCATCCTGCCGGCCGACCTCGCGGCGAGCACGCGCGGGCTGCCGCTCGAGGTGGCGGCGGCGATCGAGCCGGCGCGGCAGGTGGGGGGCGACCTCTACGAAGTGATACGGACGTCCGACGACCGCGTGGTGGTCGCGCTGGGCGACGTGTCCGGCAAGGGCATTCCCGCCTCCCTGTTCATGGCCGTGGCCATCACGGTCCTGCGCACGCTGGCCCGCGACGTGCGCGATCCAGCCGAGATCCTGCGTCGCTTGAGCGACGAACTGGCCGACCGGAATCCGCGCGGCATGTTCGTCACCATGCAGTGCCTGATCTTCGACTTCGCGTCCGGACGCGTGTCGATCGCGGGCGCCGGCCACCATGAGCTCGCGATTCTGTCGCCGGGGCAGGCGCCGCGGCTCGCGCATCCCTCCACGGGGCTGCCGGCCGGACTCATCCCGGGGAACGTCATTCAGTCGGAGTCGATCACGCTGGCTCCGGGCGACACGTTCGTCCTCTTCTCCGACGGCGTGAGCGAGGCCATGGACGCGAATGACGACTTCTTCGGCGACGACCGGCTGCTCGCGACGCTGGCCCCGCTCACGGACGCCCCCACGAAGACCATCGTCGACACCGTGATGGCCGCAGTGCACGCCTTCGCCAACGGGGCGCCGCAGTCGGACGACATCGCGGTCGTCGCGGGTCGGTTCACGTCGCCGGCGGGGGGCTGAGGCCTACCCGCCGGACCCGGCGTCGCCCGCATCCGGGCGACGTGCCGGCGACGCGAACCACTGCGCCGGCGGCACCAGCTTGGCTGCCGCCGTGTCGCTCTCGTAGTGCGGCGACATGATCTGCACGCCGTGCTCGTTGAACGCATCCTGGATCGCCGCGTGCAGGTGCGACAGCACGGCGACGCGGCGCGTGGGATCGTCCACGCAGACCAGCAGCGTGTACTCGGCATAGAAGTCCGAGAGCGCCGTCTGCATCACGCGGGGCGGGGGATCGGGCCGGAGCCCGGCCGTGCGGGTCGCCGCCAGCAGGAGCAGCGCCTCGACCTGGCGCCACGGCGTGTCGTAGCCGATCGTCACCATCGCGGGCGCCATCACACCCTCGGCGGCACGGCGTGAGTAGTTGGTCGTGGTGCCGCCGATCATCACGGCATTGGGGATCGTGACCTCCTCGTTCCTCGGCGTCACGATCTTGGTGGAGAGCACGCCGAGCGAACGCACGGTACCCTCGATGTCGCCCGCGCGCACGTACTCACCGGGCGCCAGCGCATCGCTGTAGGTGAGCATGAAGCCGCTCATCAACTGGTTGACGATGCCGCTCGACCCCAGCGAGACCACGAGGCCGACGAACACGCTCACGCCCTTGAAGGCCTCCGTGTTGCTGCCGGGCAGGTAGGGGTAGGCGACAACGACGGCAAACAGCCACACGAGCGTCGTGACGAGGCGCCGCGTGGGGAGCGCGCGCGGTCCACTCAGGGCCGCCACCTGCAGGCGACCCTGGGCGATGGCATCGAAGAGCAGCGTCGCCAGGCGGACGACGAAGCGGGCGCACAGGAAGATGATCGATGCCGTGAACAGCCCCGGCAGCGAGAGCACCGCGCCCCACGCCAGCCGCTTGGCGGTGGCGACCAGGTAGCCGCCCAGCGCCTCGCCCCACGGACGCGTGACGGGGAACTGCTGGAGCGTGTACGCCAGCCAGGCGTAGATCAGGAAGCCCGCGGTCAGCAGCGCGAGGAAGCGGGCCACGCGGCGTACCACGTCGAGCAGCCACGGACTGCGTACGATCTGGCCGTCGGCGCCGACGCGCGTCCGCGCCAGCTGCGCCTCCGCCACGCGGAACGCCCGGTGCGTCAGCAGACGGTGCAACCGGTGCACGGCGAGCAGCGCGAGCGCGAGCAGCACGGTGGCGGCCAGGGCGTGCAGTGCCGCGGTGACCAGGCGCTGCGGGGTACGCGACTCGTGGGCCTCGGCCAGGGCGGTCTCCAGCCGAGCGATGGTGACGGCCGTCAGCGCACGCAGGTCCTCGGCGCCCTCGTCCACATCGTCGGGCACGATCGCGAAGGCATCCCGTCCCGCGACGGTGATGACGGCGGCGCCGAGCAGTTCGCGCGCCGACACCGGGCCGGTCACGTTCTCGTCGACGAGCGCCGTGAGACGCTTCAGCGCGCCGTCCGCGCGCTCGCGTGGACTCCGCGGCACGATGGCGGCCCGGAAGACGAAGACGGGCCGGTTGGCGAGGCTCAGCTCGGCATGGTCCGCCTCGGGCGCGCGGTGCACGATGCGGTCGTCGAGGGCTGAGGCCGCCTGGGGAGTGGGGCCCTGTCCTGGCGGCGGCGTCGGTGCCTGCGCCAGGAGCCCCGACGGCACCGACAGGCAGGCCAGCAGACAGACCGCGGCCGCCGCGCGCACACGACGACCGACGATGAGGGTGGTCACGCCCCGATGGTACGGCAGGATGCCGCTTGCCGCGGTCCTAGCGGCAGGTCGCCGGGTCGGCGTGGACGAAGTGCGCCCGGAAGGCCGGAGACCGACGATCGGTGCAGCCCGACAGGTTCAGCAGGCGGATGTTGCGGAACTCGACCGGCTGGCTCTCGGCCTGCAGGCCGATGAAGCCGGAGGCGAGCTTCGTGCCGTCCACCTTCACGGCCGGGTTGAACCCGTTGGCCACGCCGCCGCCGATCATCGGCGTGTCGTAGGCGAGCACCAACTGGCCGTCGATGTAGTGGCGCACGTGCTCGTTGCCGAGCACCTCCACCTGCACGGAGACCCACGCGCCGTCCTCGACGTACTTGCGCGACGAGGAGTTGGTGCAGTGCGCCTTCACCATCGTGCCGTTCATGAAGATCTCGGTACCGGGCGTACAGACGTTCATCGTGGTCTGGTTGCCCGCAAGGAACTGTGCCTCCACCGACACCGGCCAGTCCTGGTCCTTCAGGATCGTGCGGGGGGCCTGGCTGTGCACCATCACGCCGCTGTTGAGCCGCGCGTAGGAGGGGCCGCCCTTCTGTTGCGGACCGCGGATGCGGTACTCGAGCGCGAGCACGTAGTACGAGAACGGCTCGTCGAAGAACAGGTGCCCGAAGCGGGCGCCGAAGTCCTCGCCGTACTTGTCGTAGCGCACGGCGATGGCGCCGTCCTCGACGCGGAACGTGTCGGCGTAGTTGTCGCCGACCTCGTGGTGCGCGAACTTGACGGTCCAGCCGGTGAGGTCACGGCCGTTGAACAGCGCACGCCACTCGCTGGCGGGCACGCTCCGCCAGGCCGGCTCTGGAGGTGGCGGTGCAGCCTGCAGGACGAGGCCGAGCGACAGCAGGGCAAGAAGGCGCATGGGGAGCTCCGGCGCTGAGGGTAGCCGAAGCACCCGATGCCACCCAAACGAAAAGGGCCAGGCGAGCAGATGCTCGTCCGGCCCTTCCATGACCCCGTACCCGGTACCCGATACCCGGTACCCGGTCCTGCTACATCGTCCAGCCGGCGGCCGAGAATGCTGCCTTCGCGCGATCGGTGATGTGCGCGTCGGTCTCGAGGCGCAGCGATGTGGCGCCGAGCTCCTTGCGGGTGCGCTCTGCCAACTCGGTCATGGTGGCGACGGCGGACCTGGTTTCCCGCAGCCAGTCGAGCGGCAGCAGGGCCACGCCGTGGCCGTCGCGCGTGACGGCCACGAGCGTCCGCGAGTCGGTGAGGATCGCCTTCACCGGGGACTTCGCGTGGAGTTCCTGGAGCATCTCGGCGCTGTGGATGAAGAAGAGCGCCTCGCGTTCCGTGCGGGCCCCGGTGATCGTCGTGATGAAGTCGGCCGCATTGCCGGGCTTGACCGCGTGCAGCGCCGAGAGCACGCGGGTCTGCATCGTCAGCGACAGGCGGTTGTTCAGGAAGAACTTCTTCGCCGCGTCGGCGCCGACGCCGAGCTCCTTCACGCGCGCCTCGTTCATCTTCCGCAGTTCCTCGGGGTCCGTGGTCCACACGAGGTTGCCCACGGTCGCCGCCGGCCCGACCAGCGGGGGGATCGGCACGACGAACTTGGTGGTGAGTGACCCGGCGGCATCCACTTTGGCCACGCCCTCGAGTGCTTCCTTGAGCGTGAGGTTCGTGGTGTACGGATCGACCTGCACCTTGGCGGCCCACTTGCGGACGGCGCTGTTGACGCCCAGCACGCCGTAGGCGACGTTGGTCGTGCCGCTGCCCTGGGCCTTCTTCTCTTCCTCGGACAGCTCCGGGTCTTCGTCGCCCATCTCGTCGATCGCCCGCTTGCTGCGGCGCCCGAGGTTGGTGCCCATCCGCTTCAATCCGGTGCCGATGCCCTTGGCGGTCTCTGTGGGCTTGGTGACGGCGTTGGTCGCGCCCTTGGCGACGTTGATCAGCGACTGGCCGGCCGCCTCGATGAAGATGTCGGACTTGGACACCTTCGACAGCTCGTACAGGCCGTTGATCTCGCGGAGGTAGCGGGTGAGTTCGCGCTTGCCGAGGGCGGTGAACGTGCCGAACTCGGACGTGATCGTGAACTCGTGAAAGAACCCGGGCGTGGCGACCTTCTCCTCGACGCTGTGATGCGCGCCGCGGAGTTCGCCGGCCGAGAGGACCGACGAGGCGCCGACGGTCGGAGCGGCTTCGTCGGCGGCAGGCTGGGCCAGGACGAGGGACGGCGCCAGCAGGACGCTGGCGCCGCACGACAGGAGGAGGTGGCGGGCGTTCACGCGCACCAGCTTACTTCTTGATCGGCACCAGCGGGATCTCGTTGGCCAGGCCGACGTTGACGATCGAGTCCAGCTTGGTCTCGATCTGCATCCAGCGGGCAGCCTTCTGCGCACCGATGACCTTGGTGGCCTCCTTGGCGTACTTCTGGCGCACCTTCAGCCGGTCCGACTCCATGGACAGGTAGTCCTTCATGAAGGCGTCGGCCTTGCTGTCGGTCATCGAGTCGAAGTTCTGCGCATAGGCCGCGATGATGCTGGCCTTGCGGTCGCCCGCCTTGGAGAGGTCGGCCGCGTAGGCCTTGTACACCGGCCAGAACATGCGCGCCTCACCCTCCGACAGCGGGAGGTTCTCGGCCACCAGGGCCTGGCGATCGGCGCGGAGGTCAGCCTGCAGCTGCTGCACGGCGGTCCAGGCCGACTGGTCCTGCGCGGAGGCGGTGAATGCGAGGCCCGCCGTCAGGGCGAGGGCCATCATCGACGAGCGAAAGGAAATCATCATCCGTCGATGGTGGCGGGCGCCTGAGTCGCCGACAACTCGACCTAGGTCTAGAGTCGCGTCGGATCGCCGGAATCGCGGTGTGCGATTTCGAGCGACACGAGGCGCGCGATCAGGACGGCGGGATACAACTGCCCGATCAGGGCCTCGACCACCGCGAGCGACCGCGCCGCCGGTGCGACCGGCGTCACGTCGCCGTACCCGACCGTCGTCAGCGTGACGAAGCTGAGGTAGCTCAGGTCCGTGGCGCTGGGAGTCACGCCAGTCGCCGTCGTGATGGCGCCAGGGAACTGCAGCACGAGTGCTTCGAAGAGCATCGCCCACAGGACGCCGACCAGGAGGTAGACCGCCACCGCGCCCTCGATGCGCGCGACGGTGATCGGACCGGCGGCGAACACGCGCCGCAGGATGACGAGCGCGAACAGCGCGATCGTCATGGCCGAGACGATGGCATCGGCCAGCAGCCAGCCCGTCGACCCGACGGCGGTACGCCCGACCTTGGCGACCACGGCGGCGAACACCAGGGCGGTCACCGTCACGCGCAGCCCGGTGTGGCTGCGGTGGATCACCGCGAGCGCCCCGGCGCCGACCACGGCCGCGAAGAGCAGGTCGACCAGCCACGGCCCCACCACGCCGGCCAGCGTGAAGGGCGGCACCACGAACAGCGCCAGCACCAGCGCGAGCAGGAGCGCGTGCAGTTCACGGTCGTCGGAGCGGGTCGCAGGAGTGTGGCCGGTCATCGGCGTTCACGATACCGCCGAACGCGCCAGGCCGCCCAAGGCGCGCGCTGCGCCACTGCGTGTCCTTCTGACGTTTCCCTTGTCCCTTGTCCCTTGTCC
>NZ_JBIINP010000189.1:0-7587 GCF_044337415.1 Luteitalea sp. | reverse complement strand
CGACGCTCGACGAAGACGTTCCACGAGTCGATGGTGCCGCGCTCGATGTTGCCGGCCTCGGGGGAGCGCATGTCGACGCCGCGCGGGAGCGGCACGTTGCCGCTGGCCACGTCGGGGTTCGGCGCGCCGGGGATACCGGCCGAGAGCGACCCGTACGGGATGAACCCGTTCGGACCCGCGCCCGAGTAGGCGATGGTCAGCGGGTAGAAGCCGCGCATCGGGCGCGACCAGGGCATCGGGTTGAACGTGCGGCCGTAGCCGGCGCGGATGACCGTGTCGTCGTTGAGGCGGTAGGCCGCGCCGAGGCGGGGCGCGAACAGGCCCTTGGACGGCTTGAGGCCGTTGAGCTCTTCCGGGTTGCCGCCGACGCCGCCGAGGGCGACGTTGAACGTCTGGAGGTTGAGCTGCTCGATGCCACGGCTCTCGCGGCTCATCAGCGGGTAGTACTCATAGCGCACGCCCGCGTTGACCGTGAGCTTGTCGTTCACCTGCCAGCGGTCGTTGATGTACACGCCGAACTGGTTCTCACGGCCCGTCATCTTCTCGAACTGCACCGACTTGCCGAAGTCGCTCATCAGGCCGAGCTGCATCGCCGCGAGGTTGTTCCACGCCAGCGCTGCGTACCCCGGCGTGCCGGTGATGCCGCCGCCGAAGTTGAAGTTGCCACGCGGGTTGTTGATCTCGGGCTGCCAGTGATCGAGGCCGAGCTTCACGTAGTCGAAGCCCGAACGGATCTCGTGCTTGCCCGCGACCTTGGTGACGTTGGTCGAGAACGTGTAGTTGACCTCGTCACGCGTCACCGGCGTCCAGGTGGCGTTGTTGCCGAGCGTCGACATGCCCGGGTTGAACGCGGGCATGCCGGCGTAGAAGCCGACGTACTCGCCCGTGGAGCCGGGGCCGGTCACACCGGCGTTGTTGGTGCCCGGGATGCCCAGCGCCAGGCCGACGTTGCCGTCCACCAGGTCCGGCCCCTCGGAGGCGTGCACCATGTTGTTGTAGCCGAACGTGGCGTCCCAGATGAGGGTCGGGGTGATCGTGTAGGTCGAGCCCACCGACGCGACCTTCACGGTCGTGTCGCCGCCGCCCGGCGTGGTGTAGGGCAGGTAGTACAGGTCCATCACCGAGGCGTCCATCGTCGAGTACTTGGCCCAGATCTGGTTGGCCGCCGTGCGGTTCCAGTTGACCTTGACGTCGAAGTTGTCACGCGTCGCCTCGGGGAACTCCTGCCGCTCGTAGTTGTTCTGCGTGCCGTTGTTGGTGCCGGACGCATTCGGGAGCGGGTAGAGGTTCATCAACGACTGGCCAATCGAGCTGAAGCGGTTGGCCGGCACCTGCGCGCCAGGGAACTCCGTGCGGCCCGCGCCCGTGGCCGGGTCACCGGTCGCCGGGTCGTAGATGCGGAAGTTCGGGTTGAACGCCAGCACCTCGGAGTAGTCGCCGTTGCGCATCTTCGCGGTCGGCACCGTCAGGATCGAGATGCGCGAGTTCTTCTCGAGGTTGCGCTCCCAGCCGCCGAAGAAGAACAGGCGGTTCTTCTTGATCGGGCCACCCACCGTGCCGCCGAGGATGTCGACGCTCGAGTTCGGATTGTCGGCCGCCGAGAAGTAGGCCTGCCGCGCGTTCCACTCGTCCTGGTTGCGGAAGTAGAAGGCCGACCCACGGAACTCGTTGGTGCCCGACTTGGTCGCCACCGAGACCGCCGCGCCGCCCGTCATGCCCTGGCTGGCGTCGAACGAGTTGGTCGAGATGTTGACCGTCTCGATCGTCTCCACCGGGGCCACGTAGCCGACGTGGTGCGGCAGCCACACGTTGATGGAGGCCGCGCCGTCGATACGGGTCACGTTGTTGTTGCGGTTGGTGCCGTTGACGTTGGTCGTCAGCGCGCGGCCCGGGGTGTCGGTCTGCGCGTTCTGGAAGCCCACCGGCGTCGCCCCGGGCACCAGGTTCATCAGGCCCTGGTAGTTCCGGTACTGGTTCAGCGGGAGGTTGACCACGTCGGCCGGCTTCAGGTTCACCGACACGTCCGCCTTGTCCGTCTTCAGGAGGGCGGCCTCGGTCGTGACCGTCACCGACTCGGTGAGGGCGCCGACCTCGAGCTTCGCGTTGACGCGCGAGGTGTCGTTCTGCGCCACCGGGACGCCGGTCTGGATGTATTCCTTGAACCCCTGCAGGGAGGCCTTCACCGTGTAGGTGCCGGGCTGCAGGTTGCGGATCGCATAGGCGCCCGTCTCGTCGGTCACACCGCTGACCTCGAGACCGGTACCCTGATTCACGACCGTGACCGTGGCGCCGGGAATGGCTGCGCCAGAGTCATCGACGACCGTGCCGGCAACGGTGCCGTACAGTGCTTGCGCCGCGGCCGGAGCCGGGGGCAGGACGACCAAGGCGGCCACCACGAGGGCGAGGACGCTGGCCAGAAGGGTTCGAGCAGACTTCAAACACACCTCCGAAGGTGCACGGGGTGTGGGGACCGACAGCGACGTACTGGACTGCAACGTTCAGGCCACAGCTAGTACAAATGGGTGAGCTGGCGTAGTAGAGCCGTAAGTGGCATCTCCAGTGGCACTTGGAAGGACTGCCGTGAGGACGCCCGCTCGCGGTTCCATCCGACGGCCCTCGTTCTCCGGAGTCTTGGACGCCGATTCTCCGGGTTTTTGGAGATTGTCTGGGCTACGCTCCCGCCATGCGACTTCTGTGGCTCGTGCTTGGCCTCGGCCTGGGAGGCCTCGTCGTCGGCGCATCCCAGCCCGTCACTCCGACGTCTGCCTTGCCGCGGCTGGTCGTCGAGGCCGGCGAAGTCGATCGCGTTGACGCGTGGGTGCAGGTCCAACTGCCGTCGCAGGTACGCGGGGCCGACCTGCAGTTGCGCCGCGAGGACGCCGACGAGGTCGTGCCGCTCCAGATCGGGCCCTATCGGGAAGCCTGGGCCGTGTTGCCCCGGCTCCGGGCGGGCACCACCACGGTGTTCCGCATCGAACCGGCCCTGCGCCCGGCCCTCACCGACCGCGTCAGCGCCACCCGCGACGTCTCGCAGGTGCGGGTGACCATCGAGGGGCGCCCCGCCTTCACGTACATCGGTGAGCCTCGTCCCCTCCCGCCCGGCGTGGACCAGGTGTTCACACGTGGCGGCTACCTCCATCCCGTCATGACGCCCGGCGGGCGACGGGTCACCGAGGACTACCCGCCCAACCATCGCCATCATCACGGCATCTGGGCGGCATGGACCCGCACGAGCGTCGATGGCCGCGCTCCCGACTTCTGGAACATGGGCGACCGCACGGGCACCGTGGAGTTCGAGCGACTCAGCCGCACCTGGTCGGGGCCCCTCACCGCCGGCTTCGACACCCGCCACCGCTACATGGACCTCTCGGCCCCGACGCCGACCACGGTCCTGCTCGAGGACTGGAGGGTGGTGGCCTATGCCTGGCCCGCCGGGGATCGGCCATGGCACGTCTTCGACCTCGAGACGACCCAGGCCTTGACGGGCAACTCGCCGCTCGACCTGCCGCCGTATCGGTACGGCGGCGTCGGCATGCGCGGCAGGCACCTGTGGGACGGCGCCGACGGTGTGGCCGTGCTCACCTCGACGGGGCGGACCAGGACCACGGGGCATGGCACGCGGGCCACCTGGATGGCGATGACGGGACTCATCGATGGCCAGCGCGCCGGCATCGCGATGCTGTCGCATCCCGACAACGTCCACTCGCCACAGCCGGTGCGCATCCACCCGACCGAGCCGTTCCTGAACTTCGCGCCGCAGCAGGCCGGCGCGTTCCGCCTGCGTCCCGGCGAGCCGTTCAGGCAGCGGTACCGCTTCGTGGTGTTCGATGGTGCGCCTGACGCCACGCGCCTCGATGCGATCTGGCAGGCCTGGGCGACGCCGGTACGGGCGCGGGTGGAGTAGGGACCGCCGGACAAGTCCGGCGGCTACGAACCGTCGGCGGTGCCGTTCCAATACGGCCGCAGGCCGAGGGGTTCTCCCGCGCACGCCTGTTCGTAGCCGTCGGCCATGGCCGACGGGCATCACTGGAGCACGCCGAGACCCGGTGCCCGGCGTCCGGACCGCTACCCGCGTGCGTACCGGCCGACGATGGCCTCGTAGGCGTCGCGTTGCTTCGCGATCGAGGTCATGAGCGCGAGCTGCGCGCGGGCCCGCTCGAGGTTGTGGCCCGGCCGATGGATCCGGTAGTAGGTGTCGCCCTGCAGGTGATCGCCGAGGAACCGGATCGCCTGCTCGTACGCCAGCAACTGGCCGGCGAAGGCCAGCCACTCGACTTCGGTGGGGAGGAGGAAGTCGCCCGCCGACGACAGGTAGCCGCGCACCAGCGCCTCGAACATCTCCGGTCGTGAGGCGACCCGCGACGGGTCGGGTTCGTCCTCGGCGGCGGCGTTGGTCGCCGTGCGCACCATGTCCCCGAAGTCGATGGGCGCGAGCCCGGGCATCGTGGTGTCGAGATCGACCACGCACAGGGCCTCGCCCGAGGCCTCGTCCATCATCACGTTGTTGATCTTCGTGTCGTTGTGCGTGACCCGCTCGGGCACCGCGCCGGTCTCCGCCGCCGTCTGCAGGCGATCGGCATCGGCCTCGTGCGCGAGTGCGACGTCGATCAGGTCGCGGCACTCGATGGCCCGGTTGCACGCATCGGCGTCGACCGCCCGCACGAACGCGTCGAAGCGGCGTCGCGTGTGATGGAAGTCGGGAATCGTGTCGTGCAGTCGTTCCCCCGGCAGGTCGGCCACCTGGGCCTGGAACGTGCCGAACGCCCGCGCGGCCGCCTCCGCCTGCGCCGGGGTCTCGACGATGTCGTAGGTGCGCGTGCGCTCGATGAACAGGTACGTGCGCCAGATGGCCCCCTCGTCGTCGACGACGAACGGGCGGCCGTCGCGCGCGGGCACCAGCGTCAGCGCGCGGCGCGATGCGTCGGGCAGGTCGGCGACGCGGGTCGCGGCGTGCGCGAGCACGCGCGCCACGTTGTCCATCAGCCGCTCGGGCTCACGGAACACGTGGTGGTTGATGCGCTGGTGGACGTAGCGCACCGGCGTGCCGGCCTGATCGTACGTGGCGGCGTACGTCTCGTTGATGTGGCCGCTGCCGTACGCCACGGCCGTGCGCGGCGTGCCGGGGATCACGAAGCGCGCGCCGATGGCGCGCAGGTCGCGTGGCGGACCCTGCGCCATGCGCGTCAGCCGAACAGGGGCGCGGGGTAGGCGCCACTGGCGGCCAGGTCGGCCATCGCCGCGACGACGCCCGGCTTGTCCTCGCGGTACGTCACGCCGAACCAGCGGCTCGTCGTCGGCAGCACGTCGACGACGCACTGGCCGGCATCGATGAGCACGTCGACCGTCGCCGGGATGTAGCACTCGGACTTGAGGTCCTGCCCGTCGCGCGCGAGGAAGGCCTCGAAGGCCGTCTCGATCTGCGGGAACAGCGCCGGCGTGAAGCCCCACATGTTCATGGACACGGGCTCGAGGCCGGTGAGCACTTCGGGCGGGACCGTGCCGTCCTGGTTCTCGACGTGATCGCCGACCGGCAGCACCTTGGTCAGTTCGCGGATGGACGCCAGGTGTCCCTGCGCGTCGGTCACGCACACACCACGCGCCACGGTGCCGTGCGGCGACAGGGTGGTGCGCAGCGTGAAGCCGACCATCGCGTAGTGCGTGGGCTGCTGCTGGCGCGCCGGGTCGGCCAGGAAGTCGTGCAGCACCTGGTAGGAGTGCTGCCCGTAGAAGTCGTCGGCGTTGATGGCCGCGAAGGGCGTCGTGATGACGTCGCGGGCCGCGAGAATCGCGTGCGTGGTGCCCCAGGGCTTGGTGCGCTCGGCCGGCCGCGTGAACCCGCCGGGGAGGGTGTCCATGTCCTGGAAGCAGTACGTGGCGTCGATGCGCCCCGCATACCGCGACAGGACCTGCTGCTTGAAGTCCTCCTCGAAATCGCGGCGGATGACGAACACGACCTTGCCGAAGCCGGCGCGGAGCGCGTCGAAGATGGCGTAGTCCATCACGGTCTCGCCGTGCGGCCCCATCGGGTCGAGTTGCTTGAGGCCACCGTAACGGCTGCCCATGCCGGCAGCGAGGACGAGAAGGGTCGGAGTCATCGGCTCGGTTCGAAAAGGTCCGGGGTCCGGACTTGCACGCGAACGGTCGAGCGCGAATAATCCGCCCGGGATCGCCCCGCTCGCCCTCCGTGTTGTACACCACTTTGCCCGCTCGCCGCACCGCGCCAAGGTCCAGCCCATGAAGGTGCTCGTCTCCATCCGGCAGCGGAGCTTCGCCCGGTTCGTCGCCTTCGACCTGGCCGAGGCGGCTCGCCGCCTGGGCCACGTGGTCCACTGGGTCGACTTCGACGCGCTGCACCAGGCCATCGCGCCCGACAGCGCGGAGGCACATCGGGACATCCTGGCGCGCGTCGCAGAGGACGTGCGCGCGTTCGCTCCCGATCTCGTCCTGAGCTACGGGATCGAGGCGATCGTCCCGCCCTACACGACGGAACTGCCCGGCGACGCCTGGACCCTGGCCGATGCCGCCCGCGCCCCCGTCGCCTGCTTCTTCTACGACTTCGGGGCGCCGTTCGACCGGCCCGTGGACGCGGCGACCGCTCCCTGGATCGCGCGGGCCCAGCGCGCCGACGTGCGCGTGTTCTGCTGGGACCGGCAGGCGGTGGCCGATCTCCATCGGTTCGGGGTGGCCGCCGAGTACCTGCCGATGGCGGTCAACGAGGCGATGTTCTTTCCCCCCGCCGAGGACGGCGGCCGCGACGTGTCCGTGGTGTTCTCCGGCGGGCCCACGCCCGAGCGCCAGGCCGCCCTCCGCGAGGTCGCGCCGCAGGGGCTCGCCATCTACGGCTACGACGAGGCCATCTGGACGGCGGACCCCGCCCTGGCCGGCTGCTATCGCGGCTTCGTGCCCGAACGCGACCGGCTGCGCGAGATCTACCAGCGTGCACGGGTCACGCTGAACGTGACGCGGGCGCATGGCCGCGCGAGCCTGAACATGCGTGTCTTCGAGGCGATGGCCTGCGGCTGCGTCGTGGTGACCGATCAGGCCGAGGAGGCAAGCACGATCTTCACGCCCGGCGAGCACCTGGTGGTGATCGACCGCGACGAATCACCCGCGGCCGTCGTCGCGCGCGTGCTCGGCAACGAGGCGACGCGGGCCGCGATCGGTGCCCGCGGCGCGGCCTGCGTGCGTGAGTCCCACACGTACGTGGAGCGCCTGTCGACAATCACGCCGCAGTTGAAGGCATTGGTGAGCGAGTCGCGCGCGTGGGCGTTCTGGGACAGCTTCCTCGAGGCCGATCCGGACAAGGCGCTGCGTTTCCTCGGGGTGCTGCGGGCGGAGCGGACCCTGCTCCGCGAGGACCTGTGGCACATGGCCGAGGCGACCGCGCACGCGCGGCGCGGCCGTCGGGCCCTGGCGTTGCGGGCCTGCCGTGAGGCGCAGCGGCGCAATCCCGCGCTCGTGGGGCTGGATCGACTGGCGGCAGACCTGCAGACGCACTGAGGATGGTCCCCGCGCGCCGATGGCGGTCGGCGCGGCGGGGGGTGGGCAAGGTGCCCTGGCTCAGTGAAATGAACTACGTGTCGTGAG
>NZ_JBIINP010000052.1:0-26186 GCF_044337415.1 Luteitalea sp. | reverse complement strand
CAGGCCGGCGCCCCGAGGTGTCCTACTTCACCACCAGTTCGTTCTTGATGGTCGCCGCCGTCGCGGCCCCGTGCGCCGTCTTCTCGGCCGCCGCCTTGGCCGCCGCCGACGCGACCGTGCCCTTGAGCGTCACGACCTTGCCGTCCGCCGACGTGTCGACGTTGATCGCCGAGGCATCGAGGCCGGCCGTCGCCGCCAGCGCCGCCTTCACTGCGGCGGTGGTCGCCGCGCTCGACATCGCGGTCGCCGCCGCCTGCGTGGCCTTGGCCGCTGCAGCCGCCGCGTTCGCGCCCGCCTGCATCATGTTGGTGGCCGCGTCGGCGCCCTGCTGTCGCGCCGCCTCGGCCATCTGCCCGGCCGCCTTCTCCATCTCGGCGCCCGCCTGCTCCATCTTGGCGCCCATCTCCTTGGTGGCCGCTTCCACCTGGCGCGTGGCTTCGGCCGTGGCGGCCTCCACCTGCTTGGCGGCGGCCTCTGCCGCCTTGCGAGCCTCTTCGGCCTGTCGCTCGGCCTCTGACTGACCGCAGCCCGCCGCCAGGCTCGCCATCAGCACAACGGCCGCCATCGTCATGGTCGTGCGCACGTTCGTACTCCTCGGAAAGGGTTGACGCGAACGCGCGCCTCACGCGCGCGTTCCGGAGAAGAGAACGATAGTCACAAGCCCGACCGCACGGCAAGGACAGGCGGCCAGCCCGGCAGTGGGCGCGCGTACGTCAGACCACCGAGCGGCCGGTCGCCAGTCGCACGACCAGCAGGACCAGCGCGACCACCAGCAACACGTGCAGGAAACCCCCGAGGGTGTACGAACTCACCATGCCGAGCAGCCAGAGGACGACGAGGACGACGATGAGCGTCTGCAACATGGGTGGACTCTCCCGAGGAGGCGACGACGCGACGCGCGCCGGACGGCCCTGCCTGGCCTCCACAGAGCAGTGATCGTGCCAAGGTGGCCAGGCCGTTCCGTCAGGCCGCAGGCGTCGGGCGAGGCCGGACTGCCGGCCCGGGACTTGTTCGCCCGGCGTCGCTGCGGCGTTCTGAAGGAAAGTCACCTCTTCCGGAAGGAACCGCACCTCATGCGCATGTCGTTGTTCGCCCTGATCGGTACGGGCGCCGCCCTCGGGGCCTCGCTCGCCATCCTGCCCCCGGCCTACGCGCAGGGGCGCGCGAAGGCCGCTGCCCCCAAGGCGCCACCGAAGGCGGCTGCGGCCCCGAAGCCGAACCCGACAGTGAGTCTTGCAGGACTACAGGTGGTCGCCCGCAGCCTCGGCAAGGGCCGGTTCCGGGATGCCGTGGCCTTCGATGGTCAGCCAGGCGTGTCGATCGGCCTGGCGGTCAAGGTTGCCCCGGGCACCGCGATCCTCGAGATCGAGGATGACGACTGCGAGGTCACCGCCTGGACGGATGACAAGCAGACCGACATGAACATCGAGCCCGACTGGGGGTCGTTCCCGACCTTCACCGAGGACCAGAGTGCCGGCCTGATCTCCGTGCGGACGCCGATGCTGCCGGCCGCGGGGGCCTCGTCGATGACGCTGACGGGTACGCTGTCGGTGACCACCGCCGCCGGCACGCGCACGGTCCAGGCCAAGAAGGTCGCGCTCGCGAAGGGCACGTCGTTCCAACTCGGGACGATCGCTGCCAGCATCGGCGATTTCGAGCCCTCCGACACCGGCGGCGCCATCACGGTGAAGATGACGGGTGCCGGCGTGGGGGCCATGAAGCGCCTTCGCTTCCTCGACGCAGCCGGCACCGAGATCGAGTCCGACGCCAACGGATCGATGACCTCGCCGGGGGAGGCCGAGTACAGCTACACGCTCAAGGCCAAGGCCACGACCGCGACGATCGACGTCGAGCTCTGGCAGAACCTGCAGACGACGCCCGTGCCGTTCACCATCACGGCGACGGTCGGTAGCTTCAAGTAACGTTCGATGTGTGACGTGCCGCGTGCCGGGATGCCCTGAGTGATGTTCGGCATTCCCGGCATCGCAGCATCGCGGCATCACTTTGCCGGCGTGGCCTTGCCGTTGGCGATTGCTGCGCCGAGGAGCGCCGTCGCCTTCGCGTCGGCCGCATCGAGTGCCGCTTCCAGTTCCCGCCCGAGCGCCCGCATCTCGGCGCCATGCCGTTCCATGGGCTGGGCGGCTGCTCTCATCTGCTCGCCCAACGCTCGCTGGTGCTCGGCCAGGCCCTGTATCTGGGCACGCAGGTCCTCGGTCAAGCGCTTCGATTCCAGTCGGGCCTGAGCGGCGGCCTCCCTGGCCTCACGCCGTACCGCGTCAAGGCGGGCGAGGTCGGCCTCGGTGAGCGCCTTGTCCGACGTGCTCTCCGAGCGCTGCGACTGGCGCATCTCGTCAGCGACACGTCGTGCGTGCACGGCCGCGAGGCGGGCCATCTCGGCACCGAGCTCGGCCTGTTTCGCGGCGAGTTCGCCCTGACGAGCGGCGACCTCCCCCTGACGCTCGCCCTGCGCGCCCATCCGCTCTCCCACACGGCCCATCTCGTCGCCGATCGCCTTCAGCGGCACGAACGCGTCGCGCACGGCCTGGATGGTCACGGGATCGCGTGTCACGAAGGCGCGTCCGTCAGCCTCGAACCAGAGCAGGCGATCGGTCGGCGACTGTCGCTGCCGTTCGGCGGCGGCGCGCTGCCGGTCGTTGCCCATCTGCATCTCGGAGGCGTCGGGCGAGACGAGGACCCACGGCGTCCGTAGCCGCGAGTCGCGGTGCCCCGCCTGCTGCTGGTCGTTGCGCGCGGGCGGCGCTGGTGGCGCTAGTGGCGCGGGCGGCGCGGGCGGCGCGGGCGGCGCCGGAGGCACGTCGCCTGGCTGCGTGGCCTCGGCGGGCGGGGGCTCGGGCGGGTCCGGCGGCAGCGGCGGCTCGGGCAGATCGACGAGCGCACTGCGGTCCGGCGGGGTCACGGCCGCCACTGGCGCCACGGGCGGCACCGGGGGGGCGGGCGGGGCAGGCCGCTGGGCGACCAACGTGAGCGGGACGCACACGGCCGTGGCCGCGGCAACCATCCACCACCAGCGCGAGGCGGGGGTGCGGGAACGATCGAGCATGATGAGTCTCCTCTTCAACTGGACGAACGAGGGAGACGCGCCCGCGGCCGCAAGCACGTCGTCTGTGGTGGCCACTCCGAGCTTGACGAGCATCCGGCCGTAGTCGGCCGGCGCCACGTCGAGGGTCTGCAGTACGTGCGCGTCGCAGGCTTCTTCGCGTGCGGCGAGGTATTCGCGGACGGCGAGGCGCGCGAACGGGTCGAAGGCGAACACCCGCACCGCGATCGCGGGCACCCAGCCCCAGGCGAGATCGCCGCGGCGCACGTGCGCGAGCTCGTGTCCGAGCACGAGGTCGAGCTGCTCGCGCGACAGCCGGTCGGCACCGTCGGCCGGCAGGAGAATCGCCGGTCGCAGGACGCCGGTCAGCAGCGGCACCGCGGCGAGCCGCGACGCGAGCACGCGCGGCATCACGCGCAGCGCGAACCGCTCCACGAGCACCGTCGCGCGCCTGGCGATGCTGGCGGCGACGGGCGTGGCCTCGGCGCGCAGGCGTCGGGCGTGGGCCAGGGCGCGGGCGAGCCCACGCAGCTGAAGAGTGAGCAGTGCGAGCCACGCGGCGGCGAGCGCCACGGGCCAGAGCGACATGTACGTCACGGTCGCCACGGGCACGGGAGTCGACGCGGACTGGGCCTCATCGGACGGACTGCTGCCCGTCGTCGCGCGGTCGCGCACGGTGCCACTCGCGGGTACCCGTGGGGATCGATGGACGGCAGGAGAAACCTGGGTCAGCGCGGCTGGCGCGGGGAGCAGTGGTACACCGATGCCGGGCACGGGCAGCAGGCCGAGCAGCAGCTTCAGCGACACGAGCCACCACAGCCAGGCCCGCACATGCGCCGGGAGCCCTGGCAGGAGTCGGCACACGCCCCATACGGCCAGCCCGACGACCGCCGCTTCCAGTGAGGCCTGGCCCAGGGTGGTGACGAGGTGCAGCGCGCCTGCACGCGCGCCGTCGATCATGGTGACCAACGCCATCACGACCTCCGCGCCTTCGTCTGCAGGCGGGCCACCAGTGCCTCGAGCTCGGCGAGCTCGTCCGGCGTGACCTCGGCGTCCTCGCTGAGGTACGCCACGAACGGCGAGACGGAGCCGCCGAGAGTCCGTGACACGAAGGTGCCCACGGCATCCTTCAGCACGTCCTCCGGGCCGGCGTCCGCCGTGTAGCGGAACAGGCCCTGGACCCGCCGGCGGGTCAGGTGTCCCTTCTTCCTGAGCCGCTCCATCATCGTGAGCACCGTCTGGCGCGCGAGGCCGCGGGCGGCGCCATACTGCTCCGCCACTTCGCCGACGGTGATCGCCGGGTGTTCGGCCAGCCAGGTGAGGAGGGCGAGTTCCTGCTCGCCGGGGCGCTTCGGGGACAGGGCGTGCATCGGGGACTCCAGGGTGACTACAGTTGTAGGCAGCAGGGCCATCCTGCCACTGACTACAGTTGTCGTCAACCTCGGAGTCTCAGACGAGGGACGCGAGCCGGAAGTTCACGAGCCCGCCGCGCTCAGCGGTCCTCGCGGACGAGGTGCTGCCGTGGCGGCCCTGTTCGCCGACCTGACCGGTCTGCCAACGCCTGGCGCGCCCTGCAGTAGCCTGTAGCCCTGATGACCGTGCATGCCCGACTGATGTGGGGACTCCTCGCGGCGGTGGCTGCCGCAGGGGCCGTGGCGGCGCAGGACCGTCCGTCGGTGTCCGACGAGCCGGCAGCGCTCTGGCGCACCTTCGAGCGGCCGCCCGACGAGGCGCGCGTGATGATGCGCTGGTGGTGGTTCGGTCCGGCCGTCACCCCGGCCGGCCTCGATCGCGACCTGCAGGCCATGCGCGACGGCGGCCTCGGTGGCGTCGAGGTGCAGCCGGTCTATCCGCTCGCGCTGGACGGCGCGACGCCCGAGACGCAGGTGCGGCCGTTCCTGTCGCCCTCGTTCCTCGAGGCGGTGACGCATGCCCGGGGCACCGCCGCACGCCTCGGACTGCGGTTCGATCTCACGCTCGGCAGCGGCTGGCCCTTCGGCGGCCCTGGCGTGAGCGTCGCGGATGCCGCTGGGGCGTTGCGCATCGAGACAGTCCCCCTCGTGGCAGGCGCCCGCGTCGTCGGGCTGCCTGCCATTGGCGCCGGTGAGTCGCTGCTCGCGGTCTACCTCACGGCTGGCTCGGCGGCACCGACCGCAACCGCCGCGTTTCGCCGCGTGGAGGCCACGCCGTCCGACGGACGCGTGGTGCTGCAGGCCCCGGTCGACGGTCCGCACCAGGCCTGGGTGTTCATCGCGAGCCGTACGGGCATGATGGTCAAGCGGCCCGCCATCGGCGGCGAGGGCTTCGTGCTCGACCATTACGATCGCGGCGCGCTCGGCCGGTACCTCGGCCATGTCGGTACGCCGCTGCTCGGCGCGCTCGCGTCAGCGCGCCCCTACGCGACCTTCTGCGACAGCCTGGAGGTGTTCGGCTCGGACTGGACGCCGGGGCTGCTCGACGCCTTCCGGTCGCGCTACGGCTACGACCTGCGCGAGCACCTGCCGGCGCTCGTGGCGGGCGACGACGATCGCAGCCGCGGCGTGCGTCACGACTGGGGGCAACTGCTCACCGAACGCCTCGAGACCGAGTTCCTCGGCCCGCTCGCGCAGTGGGCGCACGAGCACGACACGCGCCTGCGGGTGCAGACGTACGGCATCCCGCCGGCACGTCCGTCGAGTGCGGGGCTTGTGGACCTGCCCGAGGGTGAGGGCGCGCAGTGGCGGACCGTCACGTCGGTGCGCTGGGCCTCGTCGGCCGCGCATGTCTTCGGCCGCCCTGTGGCGTCGTCGGAGACGTGGACGTGGCTGCACTCGCCGTCGTTCGCGGCAACGCCGCTCGACGTCAAGGCCGAGGCCGATCGCCATTTCCTGCAGGGAGTCACACAGCTGATCGGGCACGGCTGGCCCAACACCCCCGCTGGGGTCGACTGGCCGGGCGCACGCTTCTACGCGGCGGCGGTCCTCAGCGACGCCAACCCCTGGTGGATCGTGATGCCCGACCTCTCGCGCTACCTGCAGCGCACGAGCGCGATGCTCCGCGCGGGCACGTCGGCCAACGACGTGGCGCTCTACCTGCCGACCGCGGACGCCTGGTCGCGCATGCGGCCTGGCAAGGTGCACCTGTTCGAGATGCTGCGCGATCACGTCGGGAGCGCGCTGGTCGGCAGCTTGCTCGACGCCGGGTTCGGCTTCGACGTCGTGGACGACGCGCGGTTGCAGGTGGACGCGCGCGTCGACGGCCGCGAACTCGTGATCGGCAAGGCTCGCTTCAGGGCCGTCGTCGTGCCAGACGCCGCCATCGTGCCGCCGCAGACGATGGACCTGCTCGTCTCGTTCGCGCGTACGGGGGGCACGGTGATCGCGACGACGCAGGCCCCGTCAAGGGCTCCCGGCTTCCGCGCGGGCGCGGACGCCCATGCGCATGTGGCGCGCGCGTCCGACACGTTGTTCACCGGTGCGTCTCCGCTGGGACTCCTGGTGGTGAACGATGCCGACGCGGGCCCTCGCCTGGCCGCGCGCGTGACGCCAGACGTGGCATGGGGAACGGACGCATCGGCACTCGGGTTCGTGCACCGACGGGTCGGCGACGCCGACGTCTACTTCGTGGCCAACACCAGCAATCGCCCCGTGACGACGACGGCGGCCTTTCGCGTGTCGGCGACAACGGCCGAGCGATGGGATCCGCGTACGGGCGACCGACAGCGCCTCACCGTGACGCGAGAGGGCGCCGCGGTGCGCGTGCCCATCGCGCTGGCGCCGTATGCGTCGATGTTCGTGGTGTTCGCGCCCGGGCTTGGTCTGGCTGCCCCCGACAGCACGGCGTGTCCCTCGCGTGGTACCGACGATCTCGGCGCCGGCTGGCAGCTGACGTTGCCCGACGGTCGCGTACGCGCGCTGCCGTCACTCACGTCCTGGCATGAGCAGCCGGACCTGACATTCCATTCCGGCGTGCTCAGCTACCGCCGGGACATCGACGCGGCGCCGGCCGTGGTCGCAGGCGCGTGCCCGGTGTGGCTGGACTTCGGTGAGGGCCGCATCCACCCCGAGGAGAAGCTCACCAACGGGATGCGCGCGTGGCTCGACGCACCGGTTCGTGATGGCGGGGTGGTGTTGGTGAACGGCCAGGAGGTGGGCGCGGTGTGGTCGGCGCCCTTCCGCGTCGACGTGCGCCGCGCCCTGCGTCCCGGCCGCAACACGCTGGAGGTGCGTGTCGGGAATACCGCGCTCAACCGCTGGGCCGAACGCCCGCAGCCCGACTACCGGCTGCTGCACCTGCGGTACGGCAAGCGCTTCGACCCGCAGGACATCGACAAGGTGGTGCCGCTGCCGAGCGGCCTCATCGGCACGCCACGGCTGGTGTACTGAGCGCACGGTAGGGCGCGGTCTCCGACCGCGCCGCTGTGAGATGCCGGCGGGGTGGGACACCCCGCCCTACCTCGTTGCTGCGGCTACTTCAGCGGCTTCACCATGATGTTCTTGTAGTGCACGCGGCTCTTCGGGTCGTGGCCCTGGATCGCGAAGGTGCCCTTCGAGATCAGGCGTCCCGCCATGTCGGCAGGCCGCTGCACGCCCTCCGGTTCGGTGTACTCGACGGTGGTCTTGCCGTTGACCTTGATGGTCACCTTCTTGCCCTGCACGATGATGTGCTGGGTGAACCACTCGTTGTCCTTGGCGGGCGCCGTGTTCATCACGTTGACGATGTTGTAGAGGCTGCCGGTGCGGATCGGGTCGGTGTGCGAGTTGTTGACCTGCACCTCGTACCCCTTGGACGGCCAGCCGCCTTCCTGGTACTCGGTGTGGAAGTACATGCCCGAGTTCGCGCCCGGGAACGTCATCACGTCGGCCTTGTACTCGAAGTTCGTGAACACGTGGTTCTGGACCGGGCCCTGGTAGTACAGGTGCGCGCGCGGGCCGAACACGACCAGGGCGCCGTCCTCGACCTTGAAGGTGGCGGCGTTCTCGCCGACCTTCCAGCCGTCGAGTGTCTTGCCATCGAACAGCGACACCCAGCCGTCCTGCGCCTCGAGGCGCGTCACGGATTGCGGGGCGAGGAGCAGGAAGGCGCCGGCTGCGGCGGCGAACAGGGACAGGCGAATGCGCATGAGACCTCCGGAAGGAATTTGCCGGAACTCTAACAGAATGCCTGGAATGCGGGTACATGCCCGCCGGCCGGTGTGAACATCGGCCGCCACGAACGACGGGCCTGGGCGTCAGGCCTCGCGTGTTCGCCAGGGCTCCCCCGGGAGGCGTGCGCCGCCTCGTCAGCCGACCATGCCGCCGGAGTGGTGGTCTCCGCCATTTCCGGCATCGCGGCATCTCGGCATTCCCAGCCCATGGGACAATCGTTCCGGTCGTGATTACCTTCTCGAAGATTTCCAAGCAGTACGGTCGGCAGGTCCTGTTCGTCGACGCGTCGTTCCAGCTCAATCCCGGCGAGCGCGTCGGCCTGGTCGGGCCCAACGGCGCCGGCAAGTCCACGCTCTTCCGGATGATCGTGGGCGAGGAGACGGCCGACGACGGCGAGATCTCCGTGCCGAAACGGCTGACGGTCGGGCACTTCAAGCAGGACGTCGAGGAGATGAGCGGACGCTCGGTGCTCGACGAGGCCATCGCGGGCAGCGGGCGCGTCGGGACGCTCCACCACGAGCTCGAGGCCCTGCAGCACGCGATGGGCGACCCCGACCGGGCCGACGACATGGACCGCATCCTCGAGCGGTTCGGCGAGGTGCAGGAGGAGTACGACCACCTCGGCGGCTACGCGCTCGAGGCGCAAGCGCGCGACGTGCTCGAGGGGCTCGGCTTCGAGGCCGACCAGATCGACGGCGACGTCGGCGCGCTGTCGGGCGGCTGGAAGATGCGCGTGCAGATGGCGCGCGCGCTGCTCGGCAAGCCCGACGTCCTGCTGCTCGACGAGCCGACCAACCACCTCGACATCGAGTCGATCCTCTGGCTCGAGTCCTTCCTGAAGTCGATCGACTCGGCGCTGCTGATGACCTCGCACGACCGCGAGTTCATGAACCGCATCGTGTCGAAGATCGCCGAGATCGACGGCGGCGAGATCACCGTCTACTCGGGCAACTACGAGTTCTACGAGCGCGAGCGGGCCCAGCGCGAGGCCAATCGCGAGGCCGCCTACGCGCGTCAGCAGGCGATGCTGGCCAAGGAGCAGCGCTTCATCGAGCGCTTCTCGGCGCACGCCGCCAAGGCCGCCCAGGTGCAGAGCCGCGTCAAGGCGCTCGACAAGATCGAGAAAATCGAGCTGCCGAAGAAGCGCAAGGTCGTGCAGTTCAAGTTCCGCCAGCCGCCGCGCTCGGGCGACAAGGTGGCGGTGCTCGACGGGCTCACCAAGGCCTACGCCACGCGCGTCGTCCACGACGGCCTGTCGATGAACATCCAGCGCGGCGAGCGCTGGTGCGTGATGGGCAAGAACGGCGCGGGCAAGTCGACCTTGCTGAAGATGATTGCCGGCGTGCTGCCGCCGGATGCCGGGCAGGTGACGCTCGGCGCCAGCCTCCAGATGGGCTACTTCGCGCAGCAGTCCCTGCAGTTGCTCGACCCCGAGCTGACGATCGAGGAGCAGTTCCAGAAGGACTTCCCGCAGGAGTCGATCGGCGTGCTGCGCAACCTGCTCGGCGCCTTCCAGTTCTCGGGCGACGATGTGGACAAGCCGATCCGGGCGCTGTCAGGCGGCGAGCGGACGCGCCTGGTGATCGCCCGCATGCTGCTGTATCCGCCCAACTTCCTGGTGCTCGACGAGCCGACCAACCATCTCGACCTCGCCACGAAGGAGATGCTGGTGGAGGCGCTGCAGGACTTCGAGGGCACGATGATCTTCGTGTCGCACGACCGCATGTTCCTGCGCGGCCTGAGCACGCGCGTCCTCGAGCTGGGCGGCGAGACGGGCCGGGAGAAGGAGCCGCACCTGTTCCTCGGCTCGTACCCGGAGTACGTGGCGCGGACCGGACATGAAGCGCCGGGCGTGCACGCGTAGGTGAATTCGGAATTCAGAGTTCAGAATGCAGCGCGGGGCAGGCACCGCCGTGCTCCGCGTCAGGTTCAGGTCTGGGCGGGCACCGCTCCGCGGGAACGCTCCGCGCGTTCTCCACGACCCTGCCGCGAGCGGCGCTTCATTCCTGAACTCTGAACCGTGAATTCGCGCGTTGACCCGCGATTCGGGCCCGGCTGCTTGCATTCGGGCCCGAATCGCAATACAACGCGCGTATGCATCGCCGCGACTTCCTGAAGCAGGGCGGGGGCGCGCTCGCGCTCGCCGCCCTGCCGATCCCGGTCTCCATCGCCGCGCGCGCGCAGCCCAGGCCGCTGCGGGTGGGCCTCATCGGCACGGGCTGGTTCGGCAAGGCCGACCTGCTGCGCCTGATCCAGGTGGCGCCGGTGGAGGTGGTGTCGCTCTGCGACGTCGACACCCAGATGCTTGCCGGGGCCGCCGAGATCGTCGCTGGCCGCCAGGCCTCGAAGAAGACACCGCGCACCTATCGCGACTACCGCGTGATGCTGAAGGAGCGCGACCTCGACATCGCGCTCATCGGCACGCCCGACCACTGGCACGCCCTGCCGGCCATCGAGGCGATGAAGGCGGGCGCGCACCTGTACCTGCAGAAGCCGATCGGCGTCGACGTCGTCGAAGGGCAGGCCATCCTCGCCGCCGCGCGCAAGTACAACCGCGTGGTGCAGGTCGGCACGCAGCGGCGCAGCACGCCGCACCTGATCAACGCGCGCAATCGCGTGATCAAGGAGGGCCTGCTCGGCAAGATCGGCTACGTGGAGATCTACTGCTACTACCACATGCGGACGCGCGAGAACCCGCCAGACACCACGCCGCCCGCCTCACTCGATTACGACATGTGGACCGGACCCGCGCCGATGCGCCCGTACAACAAGCTGGTGCACCCGCGCAGCTGGCGCGCCTTCATGGAGTACGGCAACGGCATCGTCGGCGACATGTGCATCCACATGCTCGACATGGTGCGGTGGCTGCTCGATCTCGGCATGCCGACCCGCGTCAACTCCACGGGCGGCATCCTCGTGCAGAAGGACAGCAAGGCCAACACCAGCGACACGCAGACCGCGACGTTCGACTTCGGCGACCTGCCGGTGGTGTGGACGCACCGCACCTACGGCGACGCGCCTGACCCGAAGTACCCGTGGGGCGCGACGATCTACGGCGACAAGGGCACGCTCAAGGCCAGCGTGATGAGCTGGGACTTCATTCCGCGGGGCGAGGGCGGCACGCCACTGCACGAGGACGTGACCTACGAGTTCGAGCAGTTCCCCGAGGACCGCACCGAGAAGGACCTCGAGCGGCACGTCGCGCCGGCCATCCGCGGGCACATGAAGGACCTGCTGGCGTGCATCGAGAGTGGCGCGCGCCCCGTGGCCGACATCGAGCAGGGCCACATGTCGACGACGGCGTGCATCCTCGCCAACCACTCGATGCAGCTGCACCGGTCGCTCACGTGGGACGCCGCGGCCGGGCGCGTGGCCAACGACGAGGAGGCAAACCGCCTGCTCGCGCGTCCGTACCGCGCGCCGTGGGTCCATCCGGAACCGAAGAGCGTGTAGCAGACCAAGGGACAAGGGACACGTACGCAAGTCACGAGGGATGCCAGGGACAAGGGACGAGGTCGGCAAGGGAGCAGTGCCCAGAGGCGAGCCGTGTCGACTGTCCCTCGCGCTCCAGTCGCCTTGGTCCCCCTAGTCCCCCTAGTCCCTCTAGTCCCTATCCCTCGTCCCTTGTAGCCCTTGTGACTTGCGTACCTGTCCCTTGTCCCTTGTTCAGAGTGCCGCAAGCACTTCCTTCATGAGTCGGGTGGCGCCCTCGACGCCATCCCAGGGGCCGGCTTCGTATTCCAGCGCAATGGCGCCCTTGAACCCGCCGTTGTTCAGGATCCGCACACAGCGCTGGACGTCGAGGCTCTCCCAGCGACTCCAGTACTTGGCGTGCACGGTCGTGTGCGTGTACGGCATCAGCGCATGCAGGCCATGGTGGAGCATGTACTCGTGCTCCCAGTTGCCGAAGTCCGGTGACGCCTCGCAGTAGGGGTGGTTCACCTCGTCGAAGATGATCCGCAGGTTCATCGGGTCGGCGCTGATGCCCCAGTGGTTCTCGATCGTGACCTTCACGCCCACCTTCCCCCCGTAGTCGGCCATCTCCTTGAAGGACTCGATGGCGTTGCGGAGGTACTTGACCACCTCATCGTTGCGAGGGAAGCCCGTGGCGTTTGTCGCGCTGGGCGCGATGTCGGGGCCGCCGACGTTGACGCGCATCGATTTCGCGCCGAGCACTTTGCAGGCATCCAGCCAGACCTTGGCGATGCCGATGCCCTCGCGGCGCAGGGCCGGGTCGAGGTGCGAGATGTTGCGCGGGGCGTTGTTGGAGACGTGGTGGCACGCGACGCCCGTGGTGACCAGGCGAGACGCGAAGGTGTCGAGCCAGCGCTTCGCGGCCGTCGTCGACGGATCGAATTCGTACCAGTCGCCAGGTCCGTACTCGCGGGTGGTCTTGCGGAACATCGCGTCGTCGGTGATGTCGCCGAAGAGCGCCGACCACAGATCCATCTTGCGAACGCCCGGGAACGTGTCGATGGTGAACTGTGGGAAGTCCAGCATCGTGAGTTCGCGATACTTCTTCTTCATCGCGATCGCGGCCTGCACCTGTTCGGGGGTGGCGGTCGGGTCGGGCCGACGCTTGAACAGGTCCTTGATCGGATAGGTGTTGGACGCGAGGCGCGTGGCCTTCTCGGCGTCGGTCAGCGGGCGCGGGTCGGCAGAGACCGTGGCCGAGGGCAGGACGAGGCTGGCGCCTGCAGCAAGCGCAGCGCCCTTCAGGAAGGCACGGCGACCGCCGTCATCGTGGGTGGCGGTCGGGGAGGGCGCAGGCATGGGGGACATGCCTGCGATACGACGACCGCGGCGGGAATGCTTCCGCCGCGGCTGTACCCTCGCGACGACTCAGCGGGCGACGGCGAGCGCGAGCAGGAAGCCCGCGTCCTCGTCCGTGTAGCAGACCAGGGGACAAGGGACACGTACGCAAGTCACGAGGGATGCCAGGGACAAGAGGCGAGGTCGGCAAGGGAGCAGTGCCCAGAGGCGAGCCGTGTCGACTGTCCCTCGCGCTCTAGTCCCCCTGGTCCCCCTGGTCCCTCTAGTCCCTAGTCCCTTCGGTCCCTATCCCTCGTCCCTTGTAGCCCTTGTGACTTGCGTACTCGTCCCTCGTCCCTTGTTCATCGCGCCACGGCCAGCGTGAGCAGGAAGCCCGCGTCCTCGTCGTGCCAGGCGGCGGCCGGCGTGAACCCGACGGTCGTCAGCAGGGCATCCACGTCGGCCGGCTCGTACTTGTAGGAACTCTCGGTCCAGATCGTCTCGCCGGCCTCGAAGTCCACCGTCAGCCCTGCGCCCGGGATGTTCACGCGCTGCGCGGCCAGGCTCACCAGGTGCATCTCCATGCGCCGCGCCTGTGCGTGCCAGCGCGCGTCGTGGGCAAAGCGGTCGAGGCGGAAGTCGGCGCCGAGGTCCCGGTTGAGCCGCACCAGCAGGTTGGCGTTGAAGGCGGCCGTCACGCCCAGCGGGTCGTCGTACGCGGCCTGCAGTCGCTCCACCGGCTTGACCAGATCGGTCCCGATCAGCAGCGTGTCGCCCGGGCGCATGGCGCCGCGCACGTCGCGCAGCAGCGCCTCGGCCTGGGGCGGGTCGAAGTTGCCGATGTTCGAGCCGAGAAACGCCACGAGCATCGTCTCGCCGGCGTGCCGGCGCGCGGCGACCTCGTGCAAGCCGGCCTGGTAGAGCGCCACGTGCGTCTGCACGGCGATGCCCGGCAGGCGACGCAGGCGCGCCGTCGCGGCGTCGAGCGCGCTCTCCGACACGTCCACCAGGTGCACGTCGATGGGCTGCAGCCGGGCCGGGGCCGCCCCCTGCAGCAGCGTCGCGATCTTGTCGCCATTGCCGGGGCCGAGTTCGACGATGCGCGCGCGGCGCCCGGCGGCCTCGAGGATGGAGCGCCGGTGTGCACGCAGGAGGGCCGTCTCCGCCCGCGTGATGGGGTACCACGGCAGGTGGCAGATGGACTCGAACAGCGCCGACCCGAGGGCGTCGTACAGGGCGTGCGCCGGCAGGCGACGCGGACGCGTGCCGAGCAGGGCCGCGATCTCGCCGGCGAAGGTCGTCGGCTCGGCGGCGACGCTGGGGCGCGCGCGGAAGGGTGACTGAGGGACGAGGCGCATCGGCGCGGGGCTCATGCTTGTGACTCCACGGTGCGGAAGGTCGCGTACACGTACGGGTATCGCGGCCTGAACCAGTTCCTGAAGCTCGGACGCAGCAGGTCGCGCGCGGTCGCCGGCGAGGCGCCCTTCAGCACGCGGTGAGCCTCGTCGAAGAAGTCGGCGGAGTACTCGGGATATGACGGGATGGCCCGGAATCCGGGGAAGCCCGCGAACACGCTGGACGTCCACTCCCAGCCGTTGCCGACCAGGTCGTGCACGCCCCACGCCGATTGTCCCTCGGGGTGGGTGCCAACCGGCTCGGGCTCCCAACTCGAGAAGTCGAACACCCCGTGCGACGCGGTCGGCGCCGCATCACCCCAGGGGTAAGACCGACGCGACTCGTCCGGGCTGCCGTAGGCCGCCCGCTGGAACTCGCCTTCGGTCGGCAGGCGCCGGCCCGTCCAGCGTGCGTACGCCATCGCTTCGGCCTGGCTCACGTACACAGGCCACGCGAGCGGCAGCGGCAGGCACTCGAACATGCCGCGCCAGTACCAGGCACTCCCACGGCGCTCCCAGAAGATGGGATGCGCCTGGCCCTCGGCCTGCAGCCAGGCGCGGTCTTCCGCCGTCCACCACCGCGCATCCTCGTAGCCGCCGGCCTCGACGAAGGCGAGGAAGTCGCCGTTGGTGACGTTCAGCCGCTGGATGCGGAACGCCGGCACGTCGACGTCGAACGCCGGACGCTCGTTGTCCCAGCCAAAGGCCATGGCGTCGCGTGACTCACCGAGGCGCGCCACGCCCCCCGGCACCTGCACATCGCCCTGGGGCGTCGTGCCTGGCGTCGTGCGCACACCATACCCGGCGGGCGCGCGCTTGGCGTCGTGGGGGAGGCGATGCCACATGTACAGGAGCGTCTCCTGGTGCATCGCCTCGTGCTCGAGGATGGCGTACACCGCTTCGCTCCGGTCCATGAGGGGATGGCCCGGCTGGTCCAGGTCGGCCGTCGCGAGTGCGTCCAACACGCGGGCATCGGCCTCACGCACGAACGCCGACACCGTGGCTTCGTCCGGCCAGGCGAAGGCCGACGCATCGTGCCCGCCATCGTCCGGATCGATGCCACGGGCGAAGAGCCGCTCGAGGCGCTCGTCGATGCCGGGGCGTCCGAGGCCGCGCTTGACGAGCGTGTTCAGGCTGAAGCCCGGCAGGTGGCCGACGTAGAAGACGATCGGGTGCCGCTGGCTGATGGGCTGCGCGTAGAGCGTCCCGGGCGCGAGCACGTCGAACAAGGCCGTCGTGCGTGCACGGTTGCGCGTGTACCACTCGAGGGCGTGGCCACGATCGATGGCGCGTCCCGTGCGGGTCACGGATGGCGACGAGGCATTCGACGACAGGGGCAAGGCAGGGCTCGGCATCACGGACAGGCGGCGACCGGCGGATGGCCGTCCATCCGGGGTCACCGCCCATTCAGACTCCTGACACGCCCCTCCGGGTCCGGGTGAGGCCGGCCGCTCAGTTGCTGCGGCCGCGCCGGCGCGGCTGCGTGGGGCGCGGATCGGCCTGCAGCTGGGTGTCGTCCTCGCCCATCACCTTGAACGACCGCGTGACGCGGGAGCGGATGCCGTCCGACCCCTCGAGCGTGGCGACGATCTGGTAGTCGCCCGCCGGCAGTTCATGCAGGTTGAACGAGTGGGCCCGCGCGCCGTCGACGCCGTCGAGCTGGCGCTCGGTACTCGCGTAGAAGGTGGCCGCATCCACCGACAGTTGCAGGCGCCGGTTGCCGGCTTCCGGTTGGACGCGCACCACGATGCGCATGTCGGCGCCGGCAAAGGCCACCACGGGAGAGAACGTGACCGACTGGATCAGCTTGGAGTGGGGCGTGTCCTCGGCCAAAGGGGCCTCGGCAGGCGGCACCGGCGCCTGGGCGAGCGCCGGGGAAGCCATCACGCACAACCAACCAACGACTGCCAGCGGCCGCAGCATCGACGCCGAAACGCGTGTACCCATCACACACCATCCCGAAAACGCGTGGACGCGCTGGCGACGCGAACTCCCCGGGTCCGCGGCGGACCAGCTGTGAGCGGAGACAGCACCCTACAGCGAACCGTCCCCTATCGCAAGAGGCAAGCGCCTGATGGCAGCGGTGGGCCGGTGTGTCACGGAATCCTTGGGCTCATCAGGGTGATGCGAGGTGTTTCACGAGGGCGTCACACCGTTGCCACGTTCGGGTCGTAGAGACGTCCATGCCTGCCTCTGACCCACAGCCGCGCATCCATGCACAGACGACGGGAACACGCGCCGTGCGCGGTCTCGCCATCCGTGTCCTCGTGGCCGGCCTCTGTCTGACTGTGGGCGCTCCGGTGGCCATCGCCCAGGTCCTGCGGCACCCCCCGAAAGCCACGCTCGAGGCGGCGCCGCGGCAGTCGCTGGTGATTGCCGGGGAGCCGCTGGTCGACAGCAACAGTCCCGTCCTGTGGGATGAGGTCGAGGGCACGCCGCGGTTGTTCGTGATGACGTCCTTCGCGGGCGCGGCGCGTGTGTCGTCGGGAACAAGGCTCGGCGAGATCGAGGCGGGCGACCCCGTGCAGTGGGACGCCTGGCCGGTCGGCGGCGCGTGGATGGAAGCGGTCGTGAAGGCCGACGATGGCACCTGGTACGGCTACTACCACAACGAGGTCAGCACCGCGTGCCCCGGCGACAGCCGTGTGCAGCCGCAGATCGGCGCTGCGCGATCGACCGATCAGGGCCGCACGTGGACCAACCTCGGCATCGTCCTGGCGTCGCCGTCGCAGGACTGCGAGACGCGCAATCAGTACTTCACGGGCGGCGTGGGCGACTTCAGCGTGCAACTGTCGACGGATCGCAGCGAGCTCTACCTGATGTACTCGCAGTACACGCCGGACCTTGCCGGTCAGGGCGTGGCCGTCGCTCGCATGTCCTGGGCGGACCGGGACGCGCCCGAAGGACGTCTGGCGGTGTGGGACGGCCACGTGTGGCGGCCAGTCGAGGCCCAGTGGACCGACGATGGCGTGTTGGCGGGCTACACCTATCCGGTGGGGGCTTCACTGTTCACGGCCCACGACTCCCTGCACGACGGGGGCACATCGGACGTGTACTGGGGCCCCTCCGTTCACTGGAACGACCATCTCCAGCAGTACGTGATGCTGCTCAGCCGGGCCGGCACGCCCGGGTTCGGGCAGGATGGCATCTATGTGTCCTTCTCCCCGACGCTGACCGCCCCTGGCAAGTGGACGTCCCCGGCGCGGATCCTGTCCGGAGGCGAGTGGTACCCGCAGGTCGTGGGCCTGGAGCCCGGCACCGGGTCGGACAAGGACGCGGGCGCTGTCGTCAGGTTCTTCATGGCCGGCGTATCCGAGCACGTCCTCGTCTTCACCAACGACTGACCTGGTCGTGTGTCCCCTCGCGACCGCCTGGTGCGGCTGGGCGTCGCCCACAAGGGACACCGGGACGGGAGTGAGCGGGTCGAATCACCGATCGATACCCGTCGTGGTGTCTGCACGCGGGGACACATCAGCTGGTATCCGTCTTGCTGCACGGTGAGTCGATGGTCTTTCCCTGGAGCACGCCCGTGAACAAGCACATCCGAGGTCTGCTGGTGACCGCTGCCGTCGCGGCCGCGATCGCGCTCATCCCCGACGCCGCATACGCGCAGCGTGGAGGTCGTGGAGGTGGTGGGGGCGGAGGGACTCCCCGTGGTGGCGGTGGTGGTGGCGCCGTGATGGGCGGAGGCGGCGGGGGCAGCACGGGCCGCATGGCGGTGCCGCGCGGTGGTCATGGTGGTCCTGTCTATGGCGGGGGCGGCTATCGCGGCGGCTATCGCAACGTATACGCGGCTCGCCCTGCGTACTGGGGTGGCTGGGGCCTCGGGTGGGGTTGGGGTGGCTACTGGGGCGGCTACGGCGGCTGGGGCGCGTGGGGACCGGGCTGGTGGGGGCCGGGCTACGCGAGCAGCATGTGGTGGCCCGGCTTCGGCTGGTGGGGCGCGCCGGCCCTGTACGCACCGCCGTTCGGGATGTGGGGCATCACCAGCGACGCGCGCCTGATGGTGCAGCCGCGCAACACGGAGGTGTACGTCGACGGCGCGCTGGCCGGCATCGTGGATCAGTACGACGGCGTGTTCCAGAGCCTCACGCTCTCGCCGGGCACGCACGAGATCGCGTTCTACCTCGAGGGGCACAAGAAGCAGGTGATGAACGCCTACGTCGCGCCGGGCTCCACGCTCAAGGTGCGGCACACGATGGAGCAGCTGCCCGCTGGCGCACCGGAAGACGAGCGGCCGACGCCGTCGGTGCGTCCGCAGCCGGCCGCGAACGTGCCGCCCGACACCGGGCAGTGGCCGGCGCAGGGGCTGCCCCAGGCGCCGCCGACGGTGCGCGAACCGCGGCCGCAGGAGCCGCGCCGCGTGACCGGCGATGCCGGGCTGCTCGTGATTCGTGTGCAGCCAGCCGATGCCGAAGTAGTGATCGACGGCCAGCCGTGGGACCTGCCCGGCAATGGGCGGCCCCTCGAGGTGCGCGTGCCCGCCGGTCGCGTGCGCATCGAGATTCGCAAGCCCGGATTCGCGCCATTCTCGACCGACGTCACCGTGACGCCCGGCGAGGTGACGCCGCTCAACGTGAGCCTGCCGTCGCGGGGACAGCAGCTCTGACCGAACCCTCCCCGCCCCACGGTCGGGACGTGGGCATCCTGCCCTCGTCCTGACGCGTGTGCTCCTTCCTGCGGCGAACACGAGCGCCTTCACGGGCTCGCGTGACACCTCGAGGGGGAGCCCTTCCTCATACGCAGTTCATACCGCAGTACGGCCAGCGGCGCCCTCGGGTGTCGCTGGCTCCTCCCGCCATGGCCGCGCATCAGCGGCGCCAGAGATAGGGCAGCAGGCGATAGCGGAACAGCCGCGGCACGGTGTGGTTCGTCAGGCGCCATCCTTCGGCCGACGTCCACCACCCCCAGCGCGACCATCGGGGCCACGACGACGCATGCATGTCGTACAGGGTGACCGACTTGCCTTCCCACGCTCGTCGAGCGGTGAGGTGGGCGCGCAGCCCCTCGAAGTCCGACATCACCAGCACGACCCGGCGCCAGCCATGCGTCTCGAGGATGGGCCAGCTGAACGCGGCGTTCTCGGCCGTGTTGGTCGCGCGGTTCTCGAGATGGACGCGCTCTGACGGGACTCCGTGCGCCACGAGCCACTCAGCGAACCACTCCGCTTCGGTCTGCTCACGGCCGGGCATCTTCACGCCGCCGCTGACGATGAGGTGGGGCGCCAGTCCGGCCTCGAAGACCGCGAGGCCCTGACGCAGCCTGGCATCGGCCTTCCAGGGCTCGCCGCAGCCGAAGACGAGCGCGACGTCGGCAGGCGTCGTGGGAGGGCGATGGACGTCGAGGCACCATCCGGTGGCGAGGCAGCCGAGCAGGACGGCGATCAGCAGGAGGAGCACGAAGACGACGAAGGCAGTCACGGTCGAGCCTTCGCACCATACCACTGGCCGTGGGTTCGCCTCAGGGACATGGTGTGGGCGCGAACCCCGAGGGGCGCGGCGTCGGCTGGCGAACGGCGGAGCACGGTTCGCGCGGCCTCGATCAGCGGGCGCCGAAGGCGAGTGTCGTCACGACCGGGTAGTGGTCGGAGCCATACATCGAGTCGAGCCGGCGATGCGTGGCGGTGACGTCGGGCGGCAACCGCACGAAGACGTGATCGAGTCGCCAGCCGTTGCGCATCGTCGGCCGGGGATCCGGCGGCGGGCCTTGCGGAAAGGTCTCGCGGAGCAGGCGCAGCGCCTGCTCGTCGTCGCCCAGCCAGGTGTTCAGGTCGCCGCCGAGCACGACGCCGTTGTCGTCGGCGCCGGGGGCATGGGCATCGAAGCCGAGCGCTTCGACGAGCGCTTCGGCTTGGCGCGTGCGGCTGGCGCCCGCGCGCACCCAGGCCCGTCGCGCGCCCGACCGGTTCTCGAGGTGCACGCTCACGAGGCGCAGGCGCCAGGGGTGCCCATCGGGTGTGACGCCCTGCACGTGCCCTGAGAGCGCCACGCGCCGCTGGCGCTCGACGGGCAGTTCGATGGCGGCGAGATCGTTCAGGGGCAGCGTCGACAGGAGGGCGGTGCCCCGATCGGCGGCGGCCGCCCCTGCCGGCTCGAGGCGGTTGCGCTTGCCAGGCACGTACGCAAGGTGCCAGCCGAGGTCGGCGATAACGGCCGGCACGTCGCGGACGCCCGTGTCTTCACGGTCGTCGCCCGCCCGGGCCGGCGCCGTGGCCCGCACGACCTCCTGCAGCAGCAGGATCACGGCATCGGGCGGCGGCTCGCCGGCCCCCGACGCGAGGTCCCGCGCCAGCGCCAGCACATCGCCGCGCCCATCGTGCATGTTCCACGTCGCGATGACGACGCGCGCGGCCGGCCGCAGGGGCACCGACCCGAGGCGGACGAGCGGCGGCGCCACCTGCGCGCAGCGATGATCGAGCGCCGCGCGCTCGCCGGGATCGACGGGGTGGACCCAGGTCACGGCGGCGTCGCTCGCCACCCGGCATCCGTGCGTGGGCGTGGTGGTCGTCGTCATGCGCACGGGGGCGGCGCAGCCGGCCACCACAGCCGCGACCAGGGCCGCGATGCCCAGCCGACCCATGACGTGTAGGCGCGACATGTCGGCGCCTACAACTCCCGCGTCATCTCGATCATCGTCGGCCGGAACCCGGCGCGGGCGAAGAGGCGCTGTGCGGTGGCGTTCTGCGAGGCGGTCCAGAGCATCACGCGCGGCATGGCGCGCGACGAGAACCAGGCGGCGGCGGCCTCCAGCAGCGCGAGGCCCGCGCCCTTGCCGCGTGCGGATTCCTCGACCAGCAGGTCGT
Organism: Luteitalea sp.; assembly: GCF_044337415.1. GTDB lineage: Bacteria > Acidobacteriota > Vicinamibacteria > Vicinamibacterales > Vicinamibacteraceae > Luteitalea. The sequence goes on along the minus strand of NZ_JBIINP010000052.1, from coordinate 5,054 downwards.
GCACGAAGCCGCACTCGTCGCGGAGTTCCTTCCACGACAGCGGTTCGATGCCGGCATACACGTACCCCACCACACAGCCGTCGACGTCGGCCACGTGCAGGAACACGTCCGGGTCGTCGATCTGGCTGCCCAGGAAGCGGCCGTAGCCGGCCTCGGGTGCGTCGCCGGGCGCCAGGAAGCGGCGCGCGTCGAACGCATGGTGCTGGCGCATCAGCTGCGCGCCGAGCCGGCCGAGGGCCGGCACGTCGTCGCGGGTGGCGGATCGAATCAGCATGGCAGCAGGCAGGTCGGCTAGTCCCGGGATCCCGGCTCCGCGTCGCGCGCGAGTTGTTCCTGACGGCGTCCGAGCCAGAAGGCGTTCGCCACCCACACGGCCGAGATCGGCACCGCGACATAGAGCGCAATCGCGGGCAAGGCCAGGCCGAGGGCGCCGAGCCCGGCGTAGGACCAGGCGCCGATCTGATCGCCGAGGCGGTAGACGGCCGTGTCGATGAAGCTCTTCGCCTTGTACTTGTCCTCGCGCGACAGCACCGTATAGAGCACCTCGCGGGTCGGCCGCGCGATGGCGAAGTTGCTGGCGCGTCGCGTGACCTGCAGCGCCACGATGGCGGCGATGGTCGGCATGACGCCGAGCCAGGCAAAACCCAGCAGGCTGAACAGCGGCAGGATCGTCAGCGTCAGCGCCACGCCGAGCGCGCCGAGAATGCGGCTGGTGAGGAACAGCTGCGTGATGAGGGTCAGCGTGTTGACCGCGAGATCGACCTTGCCGAAGAAGGCCGCGCGGGCGGCCCGATCGGCGAACGAGGTGGCGGCGATGTCCACCTGCTGGAAGTACAGCACGGTCGAGGTGAAGGTGTAGAGCAGCATGTACAGGCTGACGTTCAACAGGTAGGGACTCGCGAGGGTGCGATGGAACCCGGCGAGGACGCCTCCGCCGATGGGCGCATCCTCGCGCGCCATCCCGGTGGTCGTCTTCAATGCGGTGGCGAAGTGTGACAGGCGCCGCATCGCGAAGACCCCGACTTCCAGGAGGACCACCGAGACGAGCAGCAGCCACGTCGTGCCGACCCGTTCGGCCAGGAACGCGGGCAGTGACGAGCCGAGAATGGCGCCGACCGTCGCGCCGGCGGCGATGAACCCGAACAGCCGCTTGCCCTGTTCGCGGGAGAAGACGTCGACCATGAACGCCCAGAACACGGAGACGACAAACAGGTTGAAGACCGACGTCCAGACGAAGAACACGCCACCGGCCCACTTCTGGATGGTGGCGCCGCCGTACAGGAACAGCAGGAAGAACGCGATCAGGTTGGCTCCGAAGAACCGATAGGTGTAGCTGATGAAGCGGACCCGCGGCAGCCTGGCCACCAGCGCCGCGTATGGAGGGTTGACGGCCAGCATGGCCAGCAGCGTCGCCGTGAACAGCCAGGGTAGGTTCTCGACGCCGCTCTCGGCGCCCATCGCGTCGCGGATGGGCCGGAGAATCGAGTAGGCGAACAGCGCGCAGAAGCAGAAGAGCGACGCCCAGAGGAGCGCTGCCACTTCGCCGGGGCGCACGTCGATCAGGCGCGAGAGGACTCCCTGTCGTTCGGGCATGGTCGGCTAGTGTAACGACAGACCCCCACACCCGCGTTACAGGCCGCCTCGGATTGTCCGCCTGCGCCCCGGCCGACAGGCCCTCCCGGTGCCGTGTCACCGGCACCGGCCGCCCGGCATCGCGCCTGCACCTGGTGTTGGGCAATCGCACCGGACATGGCCGAGCCGAGGCCTGACGGCGGTCCGAATCCTATCGGGGGATTGCAGACGGGCGGCCTGCTGGCCGATTCTTCCTTGCGCGGACCAGTGACGGCCGCCCGGTCGGGCGACCGCCCGACCACCAGGGGAGAGACGATGATGCGTGTACGCGTGCTTGCCGCCGCGATGATCCTTGCGGCGTCCGGAGGCTGTGCGACGGTCAAGGAGACCTTGAAGACCACGCCCGACACGATCGAGCGCCCGGCCACCGGGGCGCCGGCGACCTTCGTGCGCGGAGACGGCCTCCCCAACGTGAACACCGCCTGCCTCACACCGATGCTCGACCAGCGCGACAACACCACGGTGGAGTTGGTGCGTTCGCGCAACGGGCAGGGCGACTACCGCGTGCCGGCCGGCAAGTACGGCGTCGGCGGTAACGAACTGCTGCGGATCGACTGCACGACCGGCGTGCCCAAGGGCATCGTCAGGGAGCAGTAGCGGGGACCGGGTACCGGGGACGGGGTCCCGGGTTCGGGCGTGGCCGCATCGGTAGGGCCGGCTCTCCGAGCCCGGCTTCACACCTTCAGGCCGGCACGTCGGGCTGCTGCCAGGCGCTCATCCCGCCATCGACCAGCAGCATCTGGCCGTGGACGTGCCACGCCGCGTCGCTCAGCAGGAACACGGCCGCCTCGCCGCACACCTCGGGGCCGGGCACGGCGCCGTTGGGCGTGTGCATCTGCATCCAGGCCATCGCCTTCGGATCGGCGAGGAATGCGTCGGTCAGCGGCGTGCGCACGAGCCCGGGCGCCATGCCGTTGACGCGGATGCCGCGCGGCGCCAGCGCTACGCACAGCGTCTTCACCATCATCTCGACGGCACCCTTCGACGAGTCGTACGCGGCGTGGTTCTGCTCGGCCAGCCGGCCGTTGATCGAGCCGGTGAAGAGCACGCGCCCCTGCGTGCCTGCCTCCACCCAGCGCCGCGCCACCTGCTGCGTCAGGAAGAACGGCGCCTCCACGTTGAGCCGCATCGTGCGCTCGAAGACCTCGGGCGTCACCTCGAGGAAGTGCGTCGTGTCGAGGCACGTGCCGGCGTTGTTCACCAGCAGGTCGAACCCGGGCATCGCCGCGTGCGCGTCGCGCGCGAGGCGTTCGGCCGCCTCGACGGGGCGCGACGACAGGTCGCCCTCGACGAGTTCGGCCTGCACGCCGGCCGCACGACACAGCGCGCGGGTCTGCTCCGCCTGCGCGTCGATGCGCAGTCCGTGGATCACGACGTCGGCGCCAGCCCGGGCGATGGCCACGGCAATCGCGCGTCCAACCCCTTGAGTGGCGCCGGTGATGAGGGCGCGATGGCCGCGCAGGGAAAGCATGTGGGGAAGAGTAGAAGAGTAGAAGGGTAGAAGGAAAGAAGGCAGGGCGGGAAGGGCGAAGGGGGAAGGACGGAAGGTAGGAAGGGCTCTCCGAAGGCGGCGAACGACAACGGGCGCGTCCTTGCGGACGCGCCCGTCGGGTCTCAGCGGCCTGGCCGCGTTACGGCTGGGCCGAGGCGGTGGCCGTCGGCGCGGGCGGCGTGCCGTACTCCCGGTCGGTCACGATGCCCGGCATCGGCACCGGGTAGCGGCCGTCGGCGCCGGCCCGGAGTGGCGCGGGACCGGTCTCGGTGAGGCGGTCGACAGTCGGCGCGAACTCGTGCGGGCAGTTGAGCATCTCGTCGTACGTGATCACGCGACCCGTGTGCGCCGCCATGCGGCCCATGCTCGTGATGAGGCTCACCTGTGCGCCTCGACGCACCTCGTTCCACGGACGATCGTTGCGGATGGCGTCGATCAGGTAGATCCACTCGATGCGGTAGGGACTCCGCTCCTCGGGCGGATACGCCCACGCCAGCTTCGTCTCGTCGATGACCTGTCCCTTGTAGATCCGGCAGCGCGCCGGCGTGTGGCGGTTGGTCGAGATCACGGCAACGCCCCTGGAACCGTGCGCGTACGAGGCGAACTCGCCGTAGGCGCCTTCGAGGTTGCGGCCGTCGAAGTGCAGCGTCGTGCCGTCGGGGAAGGTGTACTCGACCGAGTAGACGTCGAGGTTCTGGTCGACGTGGTCGCCGCGGTAGTGACGCGCGCCGAGGGCCTGCGCCTTCACCGGCCAGGCCTCCTTGATCATGCAGCACTCGTCGATGTTGTGGATGTTGTAGTCCGAGAACACGCCGCCCGACGCCCAGAGGAAGGCATGGAAGCGACGCAACTGGAACATCACCTCCGGCATCGACGGATCCGGCTTCACGAACACGTTGTTGCCGGGCCGCTGCATGCGGTAGGCGCGCATCGAGACGATGTCGCCGATCTGCCCGTCGCGCACGCGCTGCTGCAGATCGCGCCTGGCGTCGCAGTGCCGGCACATCAGGCCCACACCCACCTTGAGGTTCTTCCTGACCGAGGCGTCGGCCAGCTCGAACATCTTCCGCGTGGTCGGGCCGTCCACGGTGACCGGCTTCTCCATGAAGACGTGCAGGCCCTTGCTGATGGCGTAGGAGAAGTGCACCCAGCGGAAGGCCGGGGGCGTGGCCAGGATCACGACGTCGCCGGGACGCAGGCTGTCCATCGCCTGCTTGTAGCCCTCGAACCCGAGGAAGCGTCGATCCGCGGGGACGTCGATGGCGGCGGGGTACTTGGCCGACAGGGCCGCATGGCTCGACGCCAGCCGGTTCGGGAAGATGTCGGCCATCGCCACGAGCGTCAACGGCCCGTTCTCGGGAGACGAGAGGGCGTCGACGACCGCCCCTGAACCGCGTCCGCCGCAGCCGACGAGGGCAATCCGGATCGTGTTGCCCTGCGCCCCGTGGACGGCAGGCGCATTCAACGTGGTCAGGGCGGATGGCTGCATCACGGTCACCTCGCGCGTGTGGGGAGTGTGCCCGGAAGCATATCCCGCTCACGGGTAACGCCGCTTGTCCGCCGTAGCCTTGGCGAAGGCGGGCACGCCGAACGCCGGGGCCGCGACACGAGAACGGGCGCGCCCCGTGAGGAACGCGCCCGTGACGTCAGGGGTAAGGCCGGCTCTCCGAGCCGGCCGTAACCGTTGCCCTGCTACGGCTGCGCCGAGGCGGTGGCCGTTGGCGCGGTCGGCAGCGCGCCGTACTCGCGGTCGGTGATGAGGCCCGGCATCGGCACGTGGTAGCGCCCGTCGGGCCCGGCCTGGACCGGCGCGGGGCCGTTCTCGGTGAGCTTGTCGACGTTCGGCGCGAACTCGTGCGGGCAGTTCAGCATCTCGTCGTAGGTGATGACGCGGCCCGTGTGGGCGGCCATGCGGCCCATGCTCGTGACC
>NZ_JBIINP010000188.1:0-7595 GCF_044337415.1 Luteitalea sp. | reverse complement strand
AGGCCTCGAGCAGCCCGCGCCTGATGGCTGAGCGCACGAGTTCGGCCGTCGACTCGACGTCGAGCGTGCGCATCAGCTGCGCCTTGTGATCCTCGACGGTGCGCACGGAGAGACCGAGCTCCGCGGCGATCTCCTTCATGCGCCGCCCGTCGGCCAGCAGGCGCAGGACCTCGAGCTGGCGGGGCGGAAGGACCGGGCGGGCCGGGGCGTCGACCGCTGCCATCGCGTCGAGCACCTGCCGCGCCTGACGCGGCGAGACGTACGTGCCCCCAGACGCCACCACGTGGATGGCCTGCAGCAGCTCCTCCCCTGCCGAGTGCTTCAGCAGGTAGCCCGCGGCGCCGGCACGCAGGATCTCGGCGCCAAGGTGCGGCTCGGCATGCGCCGTGAGGAACAGGAACCGCGCCGGCAGGTCGCGCGCCCGCGCCTGGCGCAGCACGTCGAGGCCGCTGAGTCCGGGCATCGCGAGGTCGGTCACCACGACGTCCGGCTGCCAGCGCAGGATGGCCGCGAGCAGTTCGTTGCCGTCGTGGGCCACGGCCAGCAGGTCGGTCTCGGGGCCCAGCAGCGAGGCGAGACCCTGGACCACGACGACGTGGTCGTCGGCCAGCACGACGCGCGGCTTCATGCGACGCCACCAATCGGTAACGACACGCGCAGTTCCGTCCCCTGCCCCGGCGCACTCTGCACGACGACTTTGCCGCCGAGCATTCTGATGCGTTCCTGCATGCTCGCGAGGCCGATGCCGCGATGGCGCCCGACGGCCTGCGCCTCGAAGCCCTGCCCGTCATCGACGATGCGCATGGTGATGGAGGTGCCCGCGGTGGCGAGCGTGACGTGCGCGGTGGAGGCCTTGGCGTGCCTCGACACGTTCTGCAACGCTTCCTGCGCCACGCGATAGAGGCCCAGCGCGACCGCCGGTGGAGGCTCGATCCAGCCGTCGCCCACCCGCAGGTCCACGGCAATCCCCTCGTGATCGTGGAGTTCGGCGAGGCGACCGCGAATCGCCACCGCGAGACCGCCGTGCTCGAGGACCGGCGGGTGCAGGTCGTGCGAGAGGTGGCGGAGGTCGCTGGTGAGGCGCAGCGTGTCCTCGAGCAGGGAGCTCAGGGCGGGAGCGGCCTCCGGCGCCGCGCGCTTGGCCGCGCTCACGCGCAGCGAAATCGACGCCAGCCGCTGCTGCACATCGTCGTGCAGTTCGTGCGCGATGCGGCGCCGCTCATCCTCCTGCGCCACGATCAGGCGCCCGGCGAGATCCCGCCGATCCTGCTCGGCCCGTCGTCGCCGCTGGCGCTGCACCAGCAGGCCGCCGATGAGGAAGGCCTGCAGCGCAATCAGCGCCGAGGCGCCGATCACCTGGCTCCGATACGCCTCCCACAGGCTGGGCGTGCGGAACAGCACGACGCTGCCAGGCGGCAATGCCGAGGTGCGCGCGTTCCAGCGGCGCAGTTCCCGCGCGTCGAACATGAAGGCCGCCGGACCGGGCACGCGCAGGCCGGTGACGCTGGTGTCGCCGGCCATCAAGCGCAGCGCGAGGTCGGCCGCCGCCTCGGCATCCTTGTCGAACCGCACGACACGGCCGCCGACGATGCCATGCCCGATCAGGGCCGCACCGAGGCCGTAGATCGGCACGGGCGACGCTTCGCGGAGCGAGGACACCACTTCCTGCGTGGAGATTTCCTTGTTGGTGCCGTCCCGCAGCATCGACACGAACAGGACGGCGGCATCGGCCGGCAGGCTGGCGATGCGCGCCCGGGCCGCCGCGAGGGTCGGCTCGTTCGCATAGTCGACGACGATGCCCGGCGAGGCCCCGATGCTCCGGCGTGCGGCCGCGAGGAAGGCCAGATCGGCCTCGGCCTTTCCCCCGAGCACGAGCACGCGCCGGAGCCCGGGATGCAGCGCCCGCATCGCGTCGAAGGTCTGGGACACATCCGGCTGCGTGAGGATGCCGGCGACATCCCCCGGCGTGGCGACGCTCTGCAGCATCCCCGCGCTGACGCCACAGAAGACGAGCGGGACGTCCGGGAACAGCGTGGCGCGCTGCTCGACGGCAAAGCGGAAGGCGTCGAGGCCGACGGCGATCACCGCGTCGAAGTGGCGGCCGGTGTACTTGTGCTGCAGGAAGTCGCGCAGGTGCCCGAGGTACGACGCGTCGGGCGCACGCGACACGTCGAGGTGCTCGGTCTGGATGTCGATGCGGGGGACCACGGCGGCCAGACGCGCCTTCACGCCCTGATCGGCCAGCACCACCGAGGGCAGCAGCCGCGAGTCGCCGTGCAGGATCAGCACCTGCCGGGGCCCGTCGGCGAAGGCGTCGCCGGTCAGGGCAAGCGTGGAAATCCACGCCAGCACGAGGCGAACAGGGAGACATGCCAACAGGCAGGAGGAGGGATCGCGCTTACGGCCCATTGACCAGAACCGCCCGATCATACTCCCCGGCGGACCGGCGGGCGGCCCATCCCTTGGATCGCACCATTCGGCCACACACGTGGAAATCCACGTATCGCACCCGGTGCCGCCACGATGCGCGGCAATGGCGGCCTCCCTATGATGAAGAGATGACGCATCCATTCCGACTCTCCCCGGGGCGGCTCGCCGCGGCCATCATGTGCGCCTGCGCGCTCGGGATGGCGACTCCGGAGGCGCGCGCCCAGGGCGACGGTCCGCGCGCGTACGCCGCGGTGCCCGAGGGCACGAACGTGTTCTCGGTCTACGGACAGTTCCTGCGTGGCAACACGCTGCTCGACACGAGCCAGGTCATCAGGGGCGGCGACATCGACATCGACGTCGCCGTGCTGTTCTACGCGCATCCGATCTCGCCGTTCGGGCGATCCGGCGGGCTGTTCGTCGTGCAGCCCATGGGCGCGGTGTCGGGGTCCTTGCAGTTGCTGAACGGCGTGCGCACCGGGTCGAGCAACGGGCTCGGCGACACGCAGCTCGGCGCCGTGGTGAACCTGGTGGGCCTGAAGTCGGTGCCGGTCGAGGAGTTCATCAAGCTGAAGCCGGGCTTCATGCTCGGGGCCCTCGCCAAGGTGACCCTGCCGACCGGCTCGTACGACTCCGACCGCCTCCTGAACCTCGGCGCCAACCGCACGCAGGTGTGGGTCGGCCTGCCCTTCGGCTGGAACATCGGCAAGTCGTACCTCGACCCGCACCTGACGTCGATCGAGGTCGTGCCGCAGTTGGTGTTCTCTGGCGACAACACCGACGCCGCCGGCTCGGCGCAGACGCTCGAGCAGGCGCCGATGCTGCGCGTGGAAACGCACATCATCCGCAACCTGAATCGCGCCGTGTGGGTGTCGGCCGACATCGGCGGCATCCTGGGCGGCGAGACGACCTCGGACGGCGTGGCCAACGACAACACGCAGAAGGCGCTCACGCTCGGAGGCACGGTGAACGTGATGCTCAGCCGTCACTTCGGCATCAAGACGACCTATGGGCAGGTCGTCGCCCGCGACGACGGCGGCCCCGACGGCTCGATGTTCCGTGTGATCGGCTCCGTCTTCTTCTGATCGCTCGGCTGACCGTGCTGGCCGTCGGCCTTGGCCGACGGTCAGCCGTCCCACCCTCGGCGTCCGGCAGGCCCGAACCTACAGGTCCAGCCGGCGCACCGCTCCCGAGGCCGTCGACTCGAAGCCGGCCATCGTGATGCTCATCACCTCGATCGCGCGCTGCGTCGTCACGGGCGGCGGAACGCCGTCGCGGATGGCGTCGCGCACCCCTGCGTAGAAGTGCCCGTAGTGACCTGCCGGCGCCTGCCGACGGGCCACCTCCACGCCTTCGCGATGCACGACCACCGGGTCGTCGTCGTGCCCCCACTCGGGCGTGCCAGGACGCTGGCCTGCCATGAGCGCTCGCTCCTGCGTGTCCATCCCGTGCTTCACGAGCGTGCCCGTGGTGCCGCGCACCACGAAGCGGGGCGACGACTCCCCCGCCAGCATGCTCGACGTGAGCAGCACCTCGCGCGTCGGGTAGATCAACCGCACGTGGAAGAAGTCGTCCACCGTCGCGCCCGGGCGGAGGGGGCGAATGGTGGCCTGCAGCGCGTCGGGCATGCCGAAGAGTTCGAGGGCCTGATCGATCAGGTGCGGGCCGAGATCGAACCACAGTCCCGCGCCGGGCCCCGGACGCTCGCGCCAGCGATCGCGCACCTCGGGCCGCCACCGCGCGATCTGCGACCAGTACTCGACCACCTCGCCGATCTCGCCGTCGGCGATGGCGGCGCGGACGCCCGCGAAGTCGCTGTCCCACCGGCGATTCTGGAAGACGGCCATGACGCGGCGCGTCTCCTCCGCCACGCCGATCACCTGGCGCGCTTCGTCGAGCGTGAGGGTGAACGGCTTGTCGACGACCACGTGCTTGCCCGCGCGCATGGCGGCGATGGCCAGCGGCGCGTGCGTCTCGTTGGTGGTGGCGACGACGACGAGGTCGACGTCGGGTGAGGCGAGGGCGTCTTCCGCAGAGGCGAGCACACGCACGCCCGGGTAGGCCGCGGCAATCTCGTCTCGACGGCTTGACGCGATGGCGCGCAGCGCGAGGCCGGGCGTGGTGGTGATGAACGGCGCGTGGAAGATGCGGCCGGCGAAGCCGAACCCGAGCAGCGCGACGCCGAGGGGGTCGGAAGCGTGCGTCATGCGCCGCAGTATACGGGGAGGCTCGCGGCGGGCGATCTCACGGGAGGATCACCGACCGTCGACCCGAAGGTCGACCGCCACGAACCGCAGAAGTTCGTAGCCGCCGGACCTTGGTCCGGCGGTCAGTGATCGTGGACGGCGCGCGCCCTACGGCAGCCGCGTGGCCGACCAGCCGTCGCCGACCAGGCGATCGCCCTCGACGCGCCCGGTGTACGTGCGGCCGCCCGCGGTGAACGTGAGCGCCGCGCCCGACAGCCGGCCGTCCGTGATCCCCGCCGCGCCGAGCGTGCCGCCCACGAACTGGAACCGCTGCGTGAGGGTGAGCATCTCCTTGCCCAGTTGCCACGCGCCCGTGACCTTGGCCGGGACGATCCACGCCATCGCCGTGCACCACGACGTGCACTCGGGCACCGTCACGCGCACATCCGGCTCCCAGTCCTCCATGTCGAACGAGTTGGCCACCACGCGCGTCCCCGGCTTCAGATCGAGCAGCGACGGGCGCAGCTTCATGTTGATCTCCGGCAGGAGGAACAGCGTGATCACGGTCGCCTTCGACAGGTCGGCCTCGAACAGGTCGCCCTGCACGAACGTGGCGCGGCCCGACACGCCGGCCTCCTGGGCCTTGCCGCGCGCCAGGGCCACCATGTCGGGATTGAACTCGACGCCGACGGCAGTGGCGCCGCGCTTGGCTGCCGTGATCACGGTGATCCCGTTGCCGGCGCCGAGGTCGATCAGGTGATCGCTCGGGGTCAGCTTGGCCAGGTCGAGCATGGCATCGACGGTGCTCTGCGGCGTGGGCACCCAGACCACATCCTTGCCGGCCTGCCCGCTCACGGGCTCGAACGGCTTGGGCGGATCCTGCACGGCCTGGCCCGAGGCCAGCCCGGGCGTGAACAGACAGAGGGCCACGAGCGCACTGCGACCGACGCGGGTGATACGACTCATCCGAGATTCCTCCGGGCGCCCCAGGGCGCGAGTTGCCGACAACGTCACACACAGTACGCCGGAACCCCGGCCCGACGTTGCGTCGAGGCGTGGCACAGGGGAAAGAGGCGCCATCTCGACGGTGCGCCTGTGCGGTCGCCTTGACACGCGCAATTCGACACCGATACCGTTACGAACCACGGCCAGCCCGGCAGGCGTCCTGCATCATGCACCCGAGCACACGCCTCACCGTCGCCCTCCACGTCCTGACCCTGCTCGCCATCGAGCCGGAACGGTCCCTCACGTCGGAGTACATCGCGACCAGCGTCAACACCAACCCCGTCGTGATCCGGCGGGTGCTCGGCCTGCTGCGCAAGGTCGGGGTTGTGTCGTCACAACCGGGTAGCGGCGGCGGGTGGATGCTGGCCCGTCGCGCCGACGGCATCACCGCGCGCGAGGTGCGCGACGCGGTGGAGGATCCCTCGCCGTTCGCGATGCATGCGAGCGACCCCAATCCGGCCTGCCCGGTCGGGCGCCACATCCAGGGCGCTTTGTCAGGCGTCTACGCCGACGCCGAGCGGGCGATGGCCGAGCGGCTGGCCCAGACGACGGTCGCCAGCCTGCTGCGCTCGGTCCAGCGACGCTCGACGCTTCGGTAGGAACGCCTCTCCGATTTGGTGTGGACGCCTCTCCGAGGCGGCCCTGGCGAGCCGACCAGGACGCCCCGCGGCCTCGCTCAGGCGGGTTGGCCCTGATGGCCCACCCGCAGCACGATGAACTCCGCGGGCCGCAGCATCGCCAGGCCCACGGTGCAGACAAGCCGCCCGGCCGCGATGTCGTCCGCGGTCATCGTCGAGGCGTCGCAGCGCACGAAGAACGCCTGCTCCGGCCTGTTGCCGCACAGGCCGCCGTTGCGCCACTCGAGCGTGAGGAACTGCTCCACGCTCGACCGCACGCGGGCCCAGGTCTCCGGCGTCCCCGGCTCGAACACGGCCCACGCCGTGCCCCGCGCCATCGACTGCTCCAGGTAGATCGCGTAACGGCGCACGTTCACGTAGCGCCACTCCGGATCGCTGCTCAGCGTCCGTGCACCCCACACCCGGACGCCACGCCCGGGGAACCGCTGGATCGGGTTCACGCCACGCTGGAGCAGCGCCGACGACTCGACCGCCGTGATCGGCTCGGCCACGTCCAGGGCACCCGCGATCCCCTCGCTGGCGGGTGCCGTGAACACGCTGCGCTCGATGTCGACGCGTCCGTAGATCCCGACCACCGCGCCACCGGGCGGCCGGTGGCTGCGTGCGCCGCCGACACCATCGGACACCGTCACCCACGGCCAGTAGCACGCGCCGAACGCACTGTCGCCCACCGCGCGCCGTGCATCGGCGACGATCGCGGCGGTCCCGTCGACGACGGCGAACCTGTCGCGACGACGGGCGCAATCGGCGACGACAGCCGCCGCGACCTCCGTCGGCGCTGCTGGCGCGTGCACCACCGCCACATCGTCGAACGTCGACGCATCAAGGGCCGCGAGGCCCTGGGGCTCCGCGCGCTCCTGCGTCGGCAGGCCACGGTAGTCGTCGAGGCCGGGTGCATTGCCGTCGGCGCCGCCCGCGAGCCGGTGCACACCGGCCGGCGGAGCGACTCCCCTGCCGTCCGGCGTCCACTCGACGCCGATGAGCGCGAGATCAGGCGCCACCGGTTCACCGTCGAACGTCGCCCGCAGGCCCGGCCATTCCTCGAGGATCTGCGCTGGCGGCTGCCCCTCCCCGAAGGGGTCGCCGGGCGGCACGGCATCGGGCCAGTACGCCGTCGTCATGTCGACGCGCCCGTCCGGGTCGTGCGCGATCCGCACGGCCACCTGGTTGCCCCACGCCCCAGGCCCGCTCGCGCGGATGATCAGGCCCCCGAGGGTGACGCTGGCCACCGTCGCGCCAGCGCCCACGACACGGCAGACGACGAGGTGACGGCCGCCGTTCGCGAAGCAGTCCTGCACGGCCTGCGCCAGCCAGGTCCCGGCCACAGGGCCACCGAACA
>NZ_JBIINP010000186.1:0-7607 GCF_044337415.1 Luteitalea sp. | reverse complement strand
CCGGTACCCGGTACCCGGTACCCGCCCCTGAGCCTCTGTTACCCTATCTGTCTTTGCCTGCCGTGGAAATCGGTTCAATAGTCCTCGCGTTCATCGGGCTGCTGCTGGCCCTCACCGTGCACGAAGCCGCGCACGCCTGGGCCGCCTTCCAGCTGGGCGACCCCACGGCGAAGCTGCAGGGGCGCCTGTCGCTGAACCCCGCGGTGCACATCGACCCCATCGGGACGGTCGCGCTGCCGCTCCTTGCGTTCGCGACCGGGGCGCCGATCATCGGCTGGGCCAAGCCCGTGCCGGTCGACGGCCGGTATCTGAAGCACTTCCGCCGCGACTTCATGTGGATTGCGCTGGCCGGGCCGGCCAGCAACCTGCTGCTCGCGGTGCTGGCGAGCTTCGTCCTGCGTGGCCTGCCGCTGCTCCCGATGTCGGTGGGCAGCATCGCGCTCGTGGAGCCGCTGTTCGAGTTCGCGTCGCGGTTCTTCCTCGTGAACGTCCTGCTGGCCTGCTTCAACATGATCCCGGTGCCGCCGCTCGACGGCAGCAATGTGGTGGCCGCCTTGCTGCCGCCGCGGCTGGCCTACCAGTGGGATCAGATCCGCCAGTACGGCATCTTCATCCTCTACGGCCTGATGCTCACCGGTGTCCTCGGACGCCTCATCGGGCCGCCTTCGCGCTTCATCGCCGGATTGCTGTTGTGACCAAGCGTGTGGTGTCGGGCATGCGCCCGACCGGCAAGTTGCATCTCGGGCACCTCGTAGGCGCCCTGCGGAACTGGGCCGAGTTGCAGGCCCAGTACGACTGCTTCTACTTCGCGGCCGACTGGCACGCGCTGACGACCGACTACGCCGACACCCGCCGCATCCAGGCCAGCGTCGTCGACAACGTGATCGACTGGATCGCGGCGGGGGTCGACCCGGAGAAGGCGACGATCTTCGTGCAGTCGCTCGTCCCCGAGCACGCCGAGCTGCACCTGCTCCTGTCGATGATGATCCCGATCCCCTGGCTGGAGCGGGTGCCGACGTACAAGGAGCAGCAGGAGCAGCTCACCGAGAAGGACCTGACCACCTACGGGTTCCTCGGCTATCCGCTGCTGCAGACGGCCGACGTGATCATCTACGACGCGCATTTCGTGCCCGTCGGCGAGGACCAGGTCGCGCACCTCGAGCTGTCGCGCGAGGTGGTGCGTCGCGTGCACCACATGCACGGGCAGATCTTCGTGGAGCCGCAGGCGATCCTGACGAACTTCCCGCGCCTTCCGGGCCTCGACAACCGGAAGATGAGCAAGAGCTACCAGAACACCATCGACCTCTCGGACAGCCCCGAGGCCGTCGAGCAGAAGGTCCGCCAGATGTACACGGACCCCAAGCGCGTGCGCGCCGACATCCCGGGCACCGTCGAGGGCAACCCGGTGTTCATCTACCACGACGCCTTCAACCCTGATCGCGACGAGGTCGAGGACCTGAAGACGCGCTACCGCGAGGGCCGTGTCGGCGACGTCGAGGTGAAGAAGAAGCTCGCCAAGGCCGTCAACGCGACGCTCGAGCCGCTCCGCGAACGCCGTGCCGCCCTCGAGGCGCACCCCGAGCGCGTGCGCGAGATCATCCACGAAGGCAGCCGCAAGGCTCGGACGATCGCGATGGAGACGATGCAGCGCGTGCGCGAGGCGTTGCACCTGGCGTACTGATGGCCACGACCACGCCGCCCGACTCCGGTCAGGGCACGGTCGACCCTGCGAAGGGCGCTGCCGTCGAGGCGCCGCAATGGCGGACTGCCGCGGCCGAGGGCAGGGGGGACTTCGAGTCGGGACTCGAGCGCTTTCCCGTCACGCTCGAGGTGTTCCAGGGGCCCCTCGACCTCCTGCTGCACCTGATCAAGAAGCACGAACTCGACATCTACGACATCCCGATCGCGCTCATCACCAGGCAGTACCTGGACTACATCGGGCTGATGGAGGAGATGCAGCTCGACGTCGCGGGGGACTTCCTCGTGATGGCGGCGACGCTGATCCACATCAAGTCGCGCAGCCTGCTGCCGCGTCCCGCGCCCGAGCAGGAGGATCCCGAGGAGGATCCGCGCGAGGCGCTCGTGCGTCGCCTGGTCGAGCACCAGAAGTTCAAGGCGGCCGCCGAACTCCTGCACGACAAGGAGACGGTCCGCAGCGCGCAGTGGGCGCGCCCCGACGAGCGCATCGCCGCGCTGGCCGGCGAGGGGCTCGACAAGGAACCCGAGCTCGAGGTCGATCTCTTCAGCCTGATGACGGCCTTCAAGGCTGTCGTCGATCGCGCGAAGCAGCGGCCGCAGGTCTACCTGCCGATGGAGCAGATGTCCATCGAGCAGCGCATCGAGCAGTTGATGCGCCGGCTCGAGGGCGTCGAGGCCATGGGCTTCGAGGACCTGTTCGAGGACGTGGCGAGGCGCGGCGACCTGATCGTCACCTTCCTCGCCGTGCTGGAGATGATTCGCCTCAAGGTGCTCCGCGTGTTCCAGAGCGGCACCGGCGGGCCCATCCGCGTGTACAAGCGCGACCGGCCTGCCGAGGCCCCGCGGCCCATCGAGTACCACGAACCCGGACGGCCGCAAGGCACGCCCGAACCGCAGTCATGAGCGACGAGCACACACCCGACGTCACCGCCGACGCCGAAGTCGACCCCAACGCCGAAGCCGCGCCGGACGCGCCTGCAGCGGAGGCGCCCGCGCCGGACGGTACGGCGAAGGGCCGCCGCGGCCGTACCCGTGTCGGCAAGCCTGCGCCGACACCCGCGAACGACGAGGCCCCTGCCGCGGCCGACGAGGCTGCCGCCGATGCGCCGACGCCAGACGCCGCCGAGGTCGAGCCCACGTCCGGGGCCGCCGCCGCGGCCGTCGTCGATGCCTCGACGAGCGACGGCCTGTCGGGCGACCTCAGGGATCCCGAGCTCTTCGATCCGGCCGAGGTGGCCAACGCGCCGCGCGCGCCGCACCCGCTCAAGCCGGTGGTCGAGGCGCTGATCTTCGCGTCGCCGGAGCCGCTCACGCTCAAGGCCATGGGGCGACTCCTCGAGGAGCACTCCAAGGAGGAGATCGAGGCGGCGCTCGCCGAGGTCCGCGAGACGTACCTCAAGTCCGACGGCCTGCAGCTGGTGGAAGTCGCCGGCGGGTTCCAGATCGTCACGCGGCCCGAGTTGTACGAGTGGGTGCGGCGCCTGTTCAAGGAGCGCACCACGTCGAAGCTCTCGGTGCAAGCGCTCGAGACGCTCGCCGTCATCGCCTACAAGCAGCCGGTCACCTCGGGCGAGATCGCCGAGATCCGCGGCGTGAGCGCCACGACCGGCGTGCTCAACACGCTGCTCGACCGCAAGCTGGTGAAGATCGTCGGCCGCAAGCAGGTGGTCGGCCGGCCGTTCATGTACGGCACCACGCGCGAGTTCCTCGACAAGTTCGGCCTGCGCGACCTGGCGGACCTGCCGAAGGTCGAGGACATGTCCGAGGCGCTCGGCTTCGACCTGCCGTCGCCGGTGGACGAGGACGACGGCGTCACGCTGCCGTTCGACGAATCGGGCCCCGTCGAGCCGCTGCTGTTCGAGGAAGCGGAACTGCAGCCGATCGCGACGGCCGCGTCGCCCGACACCGCCGCGCCGCCCGTCGTCGCCGAGCCGGACTTCGTCGCCGTGGGACCCGAGGCCGACCTCGACGGTGCGGTACTCGACGCGGATACGTCGACCGACGAGCCTGCAGACGAGGCCAGTGCCGAGGGTAGGGCCGGCTCTCCGAGCCCGGCCGCCCCGGCCACCGACGACGGCCCCAACGAGGAACACTGACGCCATGCCACTCGAACGCCTGCAGAAGATCCTCTCGGCCGCGGGCGTGGCATCGCGCCGCGTCGCCGAGTCGTTGATCAGCGACGGCCGCGTCAAGGTGAACGGCCAGGTTGCGAGCGAGCTCGGCGCCAAGGCCGATCCCGACGTCGACCACATCGCGGTCGATGGCCGTCGGCTACACACGACCGTGCCGCGGCGGTACATCCTGCTGTACAAGCCGGTGCACTACGTGACCACGCGGTCGGACCCGCAGCGCCGGCCAACGGTGATCACGCTGCTCGGGCAGGCGGGGCAGGGCCTCTACCCGGTGGGACGCCTCGACTTCGACTCCGAGGGGCTCATCCTGCTCACCAACGACGGCGACCTCGCCGACCGGCTCACGCACCCGCGCCATGAGGTGCCACGGACCTACGAGGTGCGCGTGTTCGGCGTGCCGACGTCGGAGACCGTGCGCCGCCTCGAGTCGGGCGTGCCGCTCGACGGCCGTCGCACGGCGCGTGCCCACGTGCGCGTGATCGAGTCGTTCACCAAGAAGTCCGGCGAGCAGTCGGTGATCGAGATCGTGATCCACGAGGGCCGCAACCGGCAGGTGCGCCGCATGTGCCAGGCCGTGGGACTCCCGGTGATCACGCTCGCGCGGACGAAGATCGGTTCGCTGACCGATCGTCGCCTCAAGCCCGGCATGTACCGGGAGCTCCGCCCGGTCGAGGTGCAGCAACTGCGCGTGGAGTGCGGCCTCGACGCGATGCCGGCGCAGCCGACGTCGCATCACACGTCGGAGCCACAGGCCGGCGTGAAGTTCGGCCACGCGCCGACGCCCAGCCACGTGAAGCGCACCGTGGGCGGGCAACTGCGCGTGACGAAGAAGGCGGCGAAGAAGCGGGTCACCAAGAAGGTGACGCTCAAGGAGTACGCCCGCGCCATCGCCCCCAAGCGCGGGCCCCGCAAGCGCACGAAGCAGTAGAGCTGCGGAATGCCGCGATGCTGCGATGCCGGGAATGTCGCAGTGGGCAGCCTTGGTCGGGCATCGCCGCACGCGACGTCATCCCTACGCATCGGCTCGCCGCGAGACTCACCCGTGGCATCACCGGGCGATTGAGAAGTGCTCGCGCACCTTCGCCGCGATCTGGCCGTCGGTGAGCACGCCCGCCGCTTCCAGCTCGACCCTGCAGCGGTCGTGGGACCGGGTGCGCACGAAGCGTTCGAGGAGTTCCCGCTTCGCTTCGCCCGGGCCGAGGATCAGCAGGCCATCGGGCGCCTTCACCTGGGTCAGAACCTCGTCGTAGTAGCGCGCGAGGTCGTGGCTCCGGCGCTCCTCGTACTTCTTCTCGCCGCCCCCATCCTGCTGGCCCCCGAAGTGCGGGTGCGCGGCGACGTCGGAGTCGAGCGTGTCGGTGGTCACGCGCCCGTCGACGGCGTGCACGATGACGGCCTTCTTGTGATCGATCCAGATGCCCACGTGGTCGCGCATGGAGCCCTCGCTCTCGGGTCGCCCTGTCGGCGTCCGGCCCTCGCGCATCCCGGCAGTGACTGACCGGGCCGCGAGCCGTGACCTCGCCATCGAGACGACGATCACGATCACTGCAAGCCCTGCGCCTTCGGCATGGTCCCTGATGAGGGGCGATTGGCGGGGTTCCGGCCACGCCACGCGCCCGCGCACTAACCTTGTGTGTGATTTTCGTTGAATGCAGCGGAATAGTTCACGCCACACGTGCCATGGTGAAGAACCCTGCCGTGATCGCGCTGAACGAGTCAGGCACGGCCCTTGCCTCTTCTGCTGTCGGACGCGAGCCATGCAGCCGTGCCACTCCTGGCATCCTCCGGGCCTGGTGCAGGAGGCTGCTCGCGCCACGTCGAAGGACGACCGGAGTCGTCATGTCCACGCTGCTGATCATCGTGCTCCTCGTCCTGCTCCTCGGTGGTGGTGGTGCCTTCTACGGTCCGCGTGCCGGCTGGGGTGGCGCGCACTATGGCGGGCTGTTCGGGCTCGTCGTGGTCGTCCTGCTGGTGCTGTTGCTCACCGGCAATCTCCACTGAGAGGAGGCCAGACATGAACGCGTTCAAACTCGCAGCGGTCGCGCTGATCGTGGCCGGCACTCTGGCCCTGGCCTACGGCAGCTTCAGCTACACCAGCGACACCCACGAGGCGAAGCTCGGCCCGCTCGAGCTGTCGCTCGAGGAGCGCAAGACGGTGAACATCCCTGTCTGGGCTGGCATCGGGGCCGTGGTCTTCGGCGGGGGACTTCTCCTGCTGGGACTCAAGGGGAAGACGGCATAGCGAAGAATGCCGCGATGCTGCGATGCCGGGAATGTCGCAGTGGGCAGGCGTCGTCTGGCATCGCCGCACGCGACATTCCGCAGGGAGGCGTCGGCCTTGCAGACTCGCCGATGTGCGCTTCTGGCGCACGGCGGCGCACCAGCCAACAGGCACAGCGCTGACGCGAGCGCCAACGCACACGCGCGACGGGTGAGCATCACGGGTGAGCGACTTTCTCCCTTCTTGCTTCTACCCTTCGTCTTCTGCCTTCTGCCTTCGCCTTGCGGCATTCCCGGCATCGCGGCATCGCAGCATTTCCAGTGTCACCACGGGAGCTCCGCCCAGGCGCGCACCATCGTCACGAGTTCTGCGACCGTCGGCGTACGTGCGACCTCGGCGTGGCTCATCAGTGACGTCACGAACATCCGCACCGGCGTGCCCTTCGACCGCAGGTACTCGGCGAGTGCCGGCGCCTCGCTGTCGGGGATCACGTCGTCGCCCTGGGCGTGCATCACGAACACCGGCGCCGTCGGCGCGGGTGACGAGGCGGGGGAGAGCTCGGCTTCTCGGCCCCAGCGATCGAGGAAGGGGAGCAATCGCGCGCCGAGGCCGAGGGCGTCGCGCTCGTTCACGAGATGCATGAACGCGCGGGCCTCAGGGGCGAGGCCCGTTTCCATGTCGCGGGCCTTCTGGAACTCGATCGCGGCCTGCGGCTTGTCGAACATGTCGACGTGCGAGGCGTGCAGGAACTGGTGCACGGCGGCACGTAGCGGCGCCACCTGGTCGGCCGGGACGACGTCCTCGGCCAGGTTCGTGAGCAGGATCACGGCGCCGTACTCGTGGGGCGGGTGCATGCGGCCATCCGGCTGCCTGCCCGTGCACAGGTAGGTCATCACGCCAGGCAGCCGTGCGTGACCGCCGACGGAGAACACGAAGCCGACGCGGTCGCGCAGGGCCGGGCGGCCGGCGGCGATGATGGACAGGCCGCCGGCGAAGGAGATGCCGAGCAGGCCGATGCGTGTGTCGGCATCCTGCGGTACCTCCGGCGCCGCCAGCATCGCCAGCGCGGCGTCCTCGATGTCGTCGGTCAGGCGGGTGGTGACGAGGTACTCCTTCAGGTCGGGCAACTGCGGCGTGATGACCGGCGTGCCCGACTTTGCCAGGGTCTCGGCGAACGCGATCAGCCGGGGTTCGTCGATGCCGAGCGCATGGACGCCGCCGGTCAGCAGGATGGGCCGCGTGCGCACCGTGGCCGGCCGGTAGAGGCGGGCCACCCGGGCGCCGTGGCGTCCCGTGAACGAGAGCATCTGCGTCTCGACGGTCGTCACCTGCCATCCGCCGACATGGGCGCCCACGACGCCGGGGACCTTGCCCATGCGCACCAGCAGCGACATCGCGCGACCGTATCGACTTTGCGACAGGGCGACCCAGGCGACCACCACGAGGACGAGGACGGCCAGCAGCGACAGCAGGGCAATGCGCACGCAGGCATTGTAGAAAACTCGCCGCGCGCCGCAGGCGCAGATCGGCGAGTCTGCAATGCTGCGATGCCGGGA
>NZ_JBIINP010000183.1:0-7700 GCF_044337415.1 Luteitalea sp. | reverse complement strand
GGCGCGTTCAAGCAGCGACGCGACATACGCCGCGGTGAGCTCGCCGTCGCCTTCGGCAAAGACCTCGGCCATCAGCCGGAACGTCTCGCGTGCGAGAGCCACATCGGCCGGACCGAGCCGCCTGACCCCGATTTGTGCCTGTAGACTCATCGCCCCCTCGATGGTGACCTCGCTCAATCCACGTCCCCAAAGGACAGCTCAGTCTTCTGGGCCTACGATCACCGTCGTCGCCCGGCGACGTCAAGCTGCATGGACCTGACGTGGAGCGTCGCTGGTGGGTGGCCGCCGCTGAACGCCACGAAGTAGTCGAGGCCAGGTACGTAGAACACCTCCTCGCTCACGGGGAACAGCGCGAAGCGCAGCGACGCCCCGACTCGAAAGCCCAGCCCCTCGGGGTCGGCGGTGATGGTGACCGCCCCGAGCGTCGGCACGTCGTAGGTTCCGGCGAGCGCGGGGTGAGTCTTCGACTCGAGCCGAGCGAACCGGGTCGAGTCGTCGATCGGGCCGGGGCTGGACTCGAACGCCGCCACAAGCCCACGCTGGAGCCCGATGCGCTTCCACCACGGGATGCTGCTGTTGCTCACGAATGCGACCGACACCCGGTTCACTCGGTCCCAGTACACGAAGCTGTAGAACGCGTTGTTGTCGCCGGTGTAGTAGCACCGCACGCCTGCAGCATCGCAGTACCAGCTCAACCCCGTGATGCCGGAGTGCCCACCGCGGATGTCGATGTGCGTGCGGCCGGCCTCGACCACGGCGGCTGGCAGTGCCGTTCCCGCCGCGTTCGCGTCGCCCCATCTGGCAAGGTCCACCGAAGAGAAGTAGAGATTGGACGCGCCGAGGAAGGCCTCCATGTCGATGACGTCGTTGTCGGCCCACGAGCCGGCAGTCCACCGGTACCCCCGCGTGCGCACACCGGGCCAGTCGGCGAACCGCCCCGGCCTGCCGAAGGTGGCACGCATGCCGAGCCGCTCGAGGAAGCGGGCCTTCACGAACGCGTCGTAGCTCTGTCCGGACACGCGCTCGATCACCAGCGCTGCGGCGTCGAAGCCGAGGTTCGAGTACTCGAACATGGTTCCGGGCTCGAAGGCGGGCTCGGGCGCATGCCTGGCGACCACGCGCAGCAGGCCCACCGTCGTGCGCACCTCGTCCCGGGCGAAAAGGGGATCGAAGAAGCCGTAGTAGGCCGGCAAGCCATTGCTGTGGGCGAGGAGATGCCTGACGGTCGTCCGCGCATGCGGGTATTCAGGGACATAGCGGACGACCGGCGCATCGAGGTCCAGTCGGCCTTCCGAAGCGAGCCACCAGACGCCGGCGGCCGTGAAGGTCTTGGCAAGGGATCCGCCGTCGGACGGCGTGTCGGGTGTGAACGCGACACCGGCCTCGTGATTGGCCATGCCGAAGCCACGCCGATACACGGTCTCCCCGCCTCGCATGAGGACGATGGCCCCACTGAACTCATGGGCCGCGACGAGCGGCGCGACAAGGCCGTCGACACGTGACGCGAGCAGCGATTCGGACGCACGCGCTCGGTCCACCTGTTGGCGCGCGCACGCGCCGAGGCCGGCAGTCAGCAGGATGCACAGGCACGCACCGAGACCGCCCATGTGGCTCATCGTCGTCCCCACACACTCAGACGGTGGTGGTCCCGGCGTTCACGTCGCGACTCGACCGCCGGGCTGGACTGAGTCGCCATGCCGCCCACAACGACGCCGCACAGATCGTGAGCCCAAGCACGAAGCCGGGCGCTCGACCGATGGAGGCGACGAGTGCGGTGAGGGCGGTGGTGCGGTCCGCTTGCGCGACCAGCATCTGGACATAGCCGTCCAGCAGGAAGAACACGCTGGTCAGGAGCCACGGCCAACCCGTGCGCCAGTCCCTCAGGAAGAACAGCAGGCCGACCACCGAGCCCACCAGCGCGCTCATCTGCCCCGCTTCGGCGAATCGGGGTGGCGCCCCTGCCCCGTCCGCCCGGTACCCCGGAACGTAGCTGACGAGGGTGAAGAACAACGCGATCACCATGAACATCAGCGCCGTGCTCATGAGCAGCGCCCCGTGGACCTTGCGCTGCTTCCGCAGGAGGAAGGCGAGGAACACGAGCAGCGCCACTTCCAGCGTGAAGGCGACGTTCTGTACCACGAGCGTGTCCGCCCGGCCGACCACGGCGTCACTCGCGGCCGAGTGCACCGTCAGCAACGACACGCTGCCTATCAGGATCGGTCCGACGGCGAAGATCGACTGCCCGACGGCCCGATGGCGGGCGCCACTGCGCTGCCTGAGCAGCATCAGTTGCCCAAGCAACAGGAACAACCACGCCAGGCTGGTGACGATGTGCAGGGACTGGTACGCATCGGGGCCGGCCTCTCCGCCCGTGTACAGGCTGGAGAATCCGACCAGGCTCAACACGATCACCAGCACGAGAAAGGCGATCTCCAGCGTGTACTGCTGCCTCATGCAGCCCTCTCACCGCGACGGGCGCGGGTCAACGCCTTCCATGGCACCAATCGCAGACGAACATCGGCGGATGCGTCACTATGCCACCAGGACGGCAGTCTTCGCAGATCCGTGCCGCGTCTCGACAGACTAGGTCGTCGTGATCATCGGTGTCCGCGCGCCCACCGGTCCGTCACGTTCGACCGCGTCCAGCAGCCACTGGGCGACGTCGGCCCGTGCAATCGTCGACCCGACGCGAAAGTGTGTGCAGGTCCGCGCGCGGCCGGTCGGCGGCCCGTCGATAAGGCGCGTGGGACGCACGGCCAGCCAATCCAGCGTGCTCCCCGCGAACACGCGTTCCATCGTCGCCAGGTCCTCGAAGGCGATGCGGATGCTGCTGTGGGCGAACACCCAGCGCATGATCGGGGCGGTCTGCGCCGCGCTGTCGGCCACGCCAGCCGAACTGATGGCCACCACGCGGCGCACCGCCGAGCCTGGCACCCTCGCAGCCAGGGCGGCGGCCACCGGTCCCACCAGCGTGTGGTCGCCGTCGATGGCGGACCACGGATTGCGGGGATTGCGCCGGCGAATGCCGAGACAGGACACGACGGCCTCGACTCCGGTGCCGATGGCCTGGTCCAGCACCGCAGGATCCCGGACGTCACCGACGATGGTGGTCTGCGCGATCCCGGGCTCGAGCCCGCTGGAACCGCGGGCGATCACCGTGAGTTGGTGACCCCGCTGCGTCGCCAGGCGCGCAACCCAGCGTCCGCACCCTCCAGACGCGCCGAGCAACAACAGATGCATCCTCGACTCTCCGTGTGCGGCCTCTCTCCCCTTCCAGTAACGTGCCCCAATGGCTCAGCGAACTCCCTGCGCGCGTCGGGGACGCTGTCCGTGTTGCGCCGGTGAGGCGGAGGCCGCGACGGCCGTGCCGTCTAGACGAACCCTTGCTCCTCGTAGCTCGCGTAGCCGACCTTGGTGAGCGCCGCCAACTCCTTGAACAGCCGGGCGTCCGACACGGCGAAGTTGAAACACGACTTGCCCTGCATGCGGGCCTTGAGTTCCGGAGAGGCCGACGACAGCAGCTCGGGCTTCAGGTAGACCGGCATCAGGTGGAAGCTGACGTAGGACTTCTTCAGTTGGACCGCGCCGAAGAACAAGGGCTTCTTGTTCTTCTGGATGTGCCGTGTGTCGACGTAGAACTCGGTCTCGTCGTCACGCGTCACGGCGAGCCTGGCGCCGTACGGAGCCATGACCTTGCGAAGGTCGGCGAAGACTGCAGCGAAATCAGGCACGGTACCTCCTCGGACACTCGAACGCTCGAGTGGATTCCTGACGCGTGCCACTGCTGCGGACACGCCACGCATCACGACCGGTCACTCCCCCGCCAACTCCTGAAGGCGATCGAGGATGAAGTCCACATCCGCTCGTTCCGTGCGGAGGTTCATGAAGCAGGCGCGCAGGCCGCTACGACCCTTCACGAGAGCCGGGCCAAGGAATGCGTCACCCCCGTCGACCAGTGACGTCAGCACTCGTCGATTTCCGGCGTCGTCCAGTCCCCTGACGCGGAAGCAGACGCAGTTGAACACGACGGGCGCGAGCAACTCGAAGGCAGGGCGTCGCTCGATCTCGGTGCCCATGTGCAGGGCCAGATCGTGCATCCGTTCGATGGTGGCCGCAAAGGCATCGGCGCCAAAGTGCTTCAGGCTCCACCACACCTTCAACGCCTTGAAGGCACGGCTCAACTGCGGCCCCTGGTTGGCGAAGTCCACGAAGTCCGGGTCCTCCGACATCGTCAGGTAACTCGGCTGCGCGCTGAAGGCGTTGACCAGATGCTGGCGGTCGCGCACCAGGACGCAACCGGCCTCGAACGCGCAGAAGAGGAACTTGTGAGGGTCGAGTGACACGGAATCGGCAAGACCGACGCCAGCCATCGACTCGCTGAATCGCTCGCTCAGCGCGGCCAGCGCGCCGTAAGCGCCATCCACGTGCAGCCACAGCCCCTGCTCGCGACAGAATCCCGACAACTCCGCCAGCGGGTCGATCGCGCCCGTGGTCACCGTGCCGGCGCTGGCCACGACGCAGAATGGACGGCGCCCAGCCGCGCGGTCCGCCACCACGGCCGCCGCAAGCGCATCCAGTCTCAGTCGGAATCGTTCGTCCGTGGGCAGCTTCCGGAGGTTGTTGGTCCCGAGGCCGAGGATGGACACGGCCTTGTCGATGCTGCTGTGCGCCTCCTCCGAGGTGTACAGCACCAGCGGCGCACCGCCGCCCTGGAGTCCCTCCGCCCGGGCCGCACTGCCTAGGGCGTGATCGCGCGCCGCCGTCAACGCCACGAGATTGGCCATCGAGCCGCCGCTGGTCACGATGCCGCCGGCCGACCCGGGAAGGCGGAACAGGTCGGCGAACCACCGCAGGAGCGCCTGCTCCACGGCGTTGGCCGCCGGCGACAAGTGCCACAGGTTGCAGTTCTGGTTGAGCACGGCCGCCACGTGATCGGCGTACGGCGACAGCGCGTTGGGAGACGGCTGCACGTACGGCAGGAAACGCGGGTGCGCCGAGTGGGTGGAGTTGGGCACGACCACCGCCTCGAGCTCGGCGAACAGCGTCTCCAGCGGCATCCCCGAGCGTGGCAGGGGCTCGTGCGCGATCGCGCGCAGTGCCGCGCGGTCCACCGGTGGGTACACGGGACGGTCCGCGACGGTGGCCAGATACTGCTGGCTGAACTCACCAACAAGCGTGAGGGCGCGCGTGTGCTGCTCTGGCGTGAAGAGGAGCGGACCACCGGACGGTGAACTAGGCATGTCTTGATCGCACCGGCGACACCGGTGCCCGCCCCACATCATGCCCCACCGCGAGCATTCGTGTGCCGCGC
The DNA here is from genome assembly GCF_044337415.1 of Luteitalea sp. Lineage (GTDB taxonomy): Bacteria > Acidobacteriota > Vicinamibacteria > Vicinamibacterales > Vicinamibacteraceae > Luteitalea. Next base: position 2,389 of record NZ_JBIINP010000183.1, on the reverse strand, counting down.
TGGTCCCACAGCGAGGCGTAAGCACGGCATCGGGCGTACCTTGCCTGGGCGACGGCGCCGTGCCACGATGCGGCCATCCGGATCGTCACGCACCGTTGGCAGACTGGGCCCGGTGTTGCCCGATGTGAGGCGTCGCATGAGTCCGCAACAGCTTTCGTACGAGGAAGCACTCGAGGCACTCGAGCGCAACAAGCAGCGGCTGCTGCTCCTCCAGAACATTCTCGAGAGCCCGCACGGGGTGATCTTCTTCTCGCTCGACCGTGCGTACCGCTACACGTCCTTCGCCCACGCGCACGCCAGGACGATGGAGGCCATCTGGGGCGCCACCATCGAGATCGGCACCTGCATCCTGGACGTCATCCGTGACGACGCCGACAGGCAGAAGGCGAAGGCGAACTTCGACGCCGCGCTGTCGGGCGAGAACCTCCTCAAGGAAGAGGAGTACGGCGACGTCGATCTGCAGCGCACATTCTGGGAGAACCGTTACTCACCGCTGTACGACGACGCCGCACACATCAGCGGCCTGACCGTGTTCGTGACCGACATCACGGAGCGACGACAGACGGCCGAGCGACTCGCGAAGGCACAGGAAGAGCTGCGCCTCAGCCTCGAGGACCAGCTCAGGCAGTTGCGGGGCATCATTCCGATCTGCAGCTACTGCAAGAAGATCAGGGATGACGACGAGAGCTGGCAGCAGTTGGAGACGTACATCTCGTCGCACTCCGACGCGATGTTCAGCCACGGGATCTGCCCGACCTGCTACACGAACCTCGAGCAACTCATCGGACGGCGAGGGTAGGGATCGTCGGCGCATCGCGGCAGCCATCACGCGCCCTCGTTGGCGCCCCACCGCCTCTCCACTGCCCGCGGTGCTTGACGCATTCGAGGCATGGCGAACTCCTGGATATCCACCGGCTAGGTGTGCGGCTCGCCGAGGAGGGCCGCAGCCATCGTTCGGCGGTGTGGACGAATGCGGAACTCCCCGTAGCAGAGCAGACGCAGGACGGCATCGGGGCGGGCATACCAGCTCCCCCAGCCAAGCGGTGAGTCGCCGTGCATGTCCTTGGCGGAGGGATCGGCTCCGGCATCGAGGAGCATCTGAATGGTCTCCTCGGTGCCGAACGCGGCCGCCCGATGCAGGGGCGTTTCCGCCCTGGTTCGACAGTCCCGCATGAAGCCCCCGGTCTCCACTCCAGGCGTGGTCACGCGATTCGGATCGGCGCCATGACCGAGCAGCACGCGCACCACGACGTCATGCGCAAGCCGGTTGGGCGTGCACAGCGCCGCGTGGAGGGGCGTCTCTCCCGTGTCGGGCAGGGGTGTGTTGACGTCGGCGCCCTGCTCGATCAGGAACTCGCACAGGCGCCAGTGCCCGTGGAACGCCGCACCATTGAGGTCGAGATTGTCGCCCAGCGATGCCAGTGACTCACCGTTGGCGAGCAGGAACCGCAGCGCGCTGACATCCCCGTAGTAGGCGCACCACGTGATCAGCGGAGTACCGTCGGTGGTGACCGACGTGGCCGCGCTCCCTGCGGCGAGCACGTCGAAGACCAGGTCAGTGCGTCCGTCAGCAATCCGGTCGAGGGTCTTGGACATGGTTCTCCGGTCAGCGCGGTGGTCGGCAAGACGCCACGGTTAGTGTACGGCTCGGGCAGCGGGCACTGCGAGCGACACCGCGAGGACTACGCCGGTGCTGAGCGCCAGCGCCCAGGCCGCCCAATCAAGCAAGTGCCAGCGCGTGGCCTGCATGCGCAGTGCCTCGTCCACCGTGTCCCTGTAGCCGACCCCGACGACCGCCGCCTGGGCCGGGCCCATCACGAACGCGCTGAAGAGGCCGGCGGCGATGAACAGCGCCACCGCGACCAGGAGCAGTCGACGCCTTGCCGTCCGCCAGTTACCCGCGAGCGCGAGGAGCAGCAGGCAGAACGTCACCGCCGGCATCATGTCCCAGAACGGACCACTGTTGTACCCGTACTCGCCAGCGTACATCGCCAGCGACCGTGGCGGCGCCGCGGTCACCGTACCGACGATGACGACGACGGCGAAGAGTTGGGCGCCGGCCTGGAGCAGCGCGGATACCACGGCCGGGATGAGCGAGAGGTTGGCGATGGTCGGTGTTCTCACGGTCGTCTCCGGGAGGGGGCCGGCGCTGCACCTCGGCGTGCGCTGCCTGCCGTCGCAGGTCGGGTTGAGCGCATGGTCAGGCCTCATTCTGCTGTCGGCGTTTGGCGACTTTGCCTTCGGCGAGGCCATAGACCTCGAAGAGGAGGGTCCTGACGCTCTCAACGCCGCCAGCCGCCGGCCGCGATGGCTGGGGCCCGAACAGGCTTACCAGCGCTCCATGGTCGACAGCTCGGAATACTCCAACAGCAGTGCCGACGCAATCGCT
>NZ_JBIINP010000236.1:0-5735 GCF_044337415.1 Luteitalea sp. | reverse complement strand
AAGAAGGCCACGAAGAAGGCCGTGAAGAAGGCGCCCGCCAAGAAGGCCGCCAAGCCGTCGCGCAAGGCCGTGAAGGCCCGCTCGACCAAGAAGGCCGCACCGAAGGCTGCCGCCAAGCGCGCCGCCGTGAAGAAGAAGGCGCCGAAGGCCGCCCCGAAGGCTGCCCCGAAGAAGTCCGTGGCTCGCAAGGCTGCGTCCAAGAAGGTGACCGTGGCCCGCAAGGCTGCGCGCAAGACCAAGGCGAAGGCGACCAAGCGCCGCTAGTCGCACCCGCGTGGGGTCCGCGTCGCCGCTCGCGGCGCGCGGGCCCACCGCCCTTCCGATCCGACGCGCGTCATAGCGCGCCGCATGACACCCGAATCGCTTGGCACGACCCGCGACGGGTGGCACCATCCTCCTCGTACATCCGGAGTGGCGCGGCAACGCGCCCGGCAACCCCGGCAACACGCCAGGGTGCCCCGATGCCGGCAGGACAGGCATCGATGTGGCGACAGCAGGAGCTGTCGCAAGCCCGTGTTCCATGCCCCATCGGCATGACGGCGCCTCCGGACAGGTCATCGATCACGAGGAGCCGCCATGTGCCTTGATCCCCGCCCCGAACGCACGCCCCGTCTCACCCGCACCGCGCGCCGCCTGATCGCGCGCCGCCCGGCGCTGCACACCCCGGCACCGCGCCTCGCCCACGCCACGCTGCCCGCATCGGTGACACCGCCGGTCGTCCGCACGCCCGCGCTGTGGGCCCTCGACACGCTGGCCGGCGACGATGACCTCGTCTCACGAGGGTGGGTAGTACTCAGCAGAAGGTAAGGAAGAGCAGAAGAGCAGAAGGAAAGAAGGCAGGGCGGGAAGGCGAAAGGGCGGAAGCACGAAGGCCACCACCTTCCTCCTTCTTCCTCTCCTTCGTCCTTGCTCTTCCTTCGACCTTCCCGCTCTGCCTTCTGCTCTCCTACCCTTCTACTCTTCTACCCTTGTCAGTGCGCCTACGCTGACGTGCTCAGCAGAAATCAGGAAGAGCAGAAGAGCAGAAGAGCAGAAGGAAAGAAGGCAGAGCGGGAAGGCGGAAGGGCGGACGCAGGAAGCCGCCCACGCCTGGCACTTTCTCCTTCTTCGTCCTTGCTCTTCCTTCGCCCTTCCCGCTCTGCCTTCTGCTCTTCTACTCTTCTACTCTTCCGTCCTTCGTCAGCGCGCCAGCGCTGACGCGTCCCCAGTAGTTGGCGTAGAGGTCCTCGGCCTGCTCGCGCTCGATGTGCGGGAGGCCCTCGAGGATCGTCGTGCGATGCGGCTCGGGGATGTCGTCGGCGCCGACCACGATCACGCCGAACAGGGGATCGGTGTCGAGTCCCTCCGCCGCCGCGCGCGCCTGCGCCAGGGTGCGCAGCGCCTCGATCGCGCGCGACACGTGATGCCGCTGCGGATCGGTGGCGGTGCCGGTCGCGAGCGGCCCGCCGCGCGCGTCCTCGAAGGCCACCAGCAGCGTGTCGGTCTCGATCACGCAGGGCAGTGTCATCGGGCCGTCGATGAGCTCGACGATGCGAGGGCCGGGTCCGGACGTGATGGTGCCCGGCGTGCGCAGGGCGCCCCAGTGCACCTCCTCGAGCTGCTCGTACACGCGCCGCAGCCACCCACCCGTCGGGTCGGCGGTCATCACTCCACGCAGGATTTCGGTGAGCGTCGCCATCGGCGGCAGCGTGACAGGCGAGGCCAGCGGCGTCAATCGCGCGCTGCGGGACCCTCCGGGGGGATCAGTTGCCGAACAACGTCGACATCACGCGCATCGTGATGCCCGGCGCGCGAGCCTCGGCGGGTTCGGCCATGGGCTCGACCTGAGCCTGCACCACGCCCTCGAGCAGGTCGGCAGGCAAGCCGAGGTAGCCGACGTACTTGCGCAACGCCTTGAGGTAGAAGGTGGTGTTGTGGAACGCCTCGGGTTCGACCTGCTCGAGCGCCCGCACCTGGCGCGGCGAGAGCAGCAGGGCCTGCGCGACGTGTGTCACGACCAGGCCGCTCGCCTCGCGCGCGCCCAGAAGGCGCGCCCCGACGCGGACGCAAGCCGGCGCGTCGAGCACCGGCAACGAGGCACGAAGGACATGGGGCAGGGTCGGCACGCCGCGAAACTCCTTGGTTTCCTCGAAGTCTAGCGACGTTCGGTGGGGCGGAAGAGCGTGCTTTGGTAGGAATACCGACCGTCAGTCCCACTTACACAGCCTGTGCCCACAGGTGGTGGGTCGTGGCGGTTGTGCCGCAATTTGTGGACCCGCCTTCCTTCCGGGGCCAGCTCGATTACCGGGCGCCAAGCGCCAAGCGCCAAGCGCCAAGCGTTAAGCGTTAGGCGTTAAGCGTTAAGCACCCGGCGCCCCCCACTCCCTGTCGCGCTCGTCGAGCACCAGCACCCAGTCGTTCCCCGTGCCGGGCTCTCCCGGCGGGTCGAGCGTCAGGTCGGTCGTGCTCTCGAGCTCGCCGATGCGCCGGCTCTCGCCCGTTCGCGGGTCGAACCACCAACCGATGAGCTTCCGGCCGTTGAACGCGCCCGGCGTGATCGTGATCGTCTGGCCGAGCGGCAGGTACACGAAGGCGAAGCCGTCGCCGCGCAACGCGCGGACGTGCGCGTCGGCGTTGGGGGCGTTTCCCTTCAGCAGCGACTGGTCGGCGCGCGACGTGAGGAACGGCCGCGACAGCATCAGCGCCTTCAGGTAGCCCATCTGTGTCGCGCCCGGGCGGTCGATCGCCACGTGCCACGGCATCTCCGGGAAGGCGATCGGCGTCCGGTGCGTGTCGTACATCTGCCACACGCACTGGTTGCCGTAGGTCACGCCGGCGGCACCTGCGAACACCGTGCGGTACGCCTGCCGCCGCACCTCGGTGTCGCGGAAGTAGCCGTTCAGCGCGTTCCAGTTGATCGGGTGGTCCTCGTAGTTGATCTCGCCGTCGAGTGTCGGCTTGTGGTTCGGCAGCGCCAGGTCGCCCTCGACCCACTCCCACGCCTTCGTGTCGCGCGACCCGTGACCGCTCTGCATCATGTGGATGTCGAGCCACGGCTCGCCGTGCAGCCATGTCGACGAGCGCGAGCCGCCCATCGGGTGGTACGTGATGAGGTGCACGGCGTCGGCCGATCGGATCCCGCGGGCCATGGCGCGCCAGATCGGCAGCGTGTTCACGTCCTGGTTCACCACCGGGCGGTCGCCGCCGAGCATCCAGATCAGGTTGGGCTTGTCGCGGAAGCGCGTCGCGAGGAAGCGTCCGTACGCCTCGGCGTTGGCCTCGGTGAACACCACCGGGTCCTTGGCCCACATCGGCAGCACGTGCGCACCCCACGTCGCCACCAGGCTCACGTGGAGGCCGCGCGCCGCGGCCATGTCGATGACCTCCTCGACGTGATCCCAGTAGTCGTTGCGAGGCCCGGGCTTCGCGTCGGGCCGCGCCGGGTCCTTGTCGATGAGCGGCAGGTGTCCGTAGGGGTTCGGCTCGGTCAGTCCCGCGAACTCGGCCAACGCCACCGCCTGGATCACCGTGAATCCCTTGGCCGCCCGGTTGTCCAGGTACCGCTGTGCTTCCTCACGCGTGAGCCGGTGGAACAGCTCCCACGCCGTGTCGCCCAGCCAGAAGAACGGCGTGCCGTCCTCGCGCACGAGGTGCCGTCCGTCGGCATGCACCTTCAGGCCACCCACCTGCGCCGCCGCCTGCTCCGAGCGAAGGCGAAGAGGGGACACCGCGACCAGCAGCATCAACACCACCAGCAGCTTCCGCATGCCGCCATCCTAGCGCCTCGCAGGAACCAGGCAATTCAGGCACTCTCCGCCGCTGTTCAGAATTCAGAATCGAGGCACTGAGCACGTCCAGGCCGGCCGAGGCCCGATTCGACTGCCGACTGCCGACTGCCGACTGCCGTTCCGACTCCCGACTCCCGACTCCCGTCCCTGTTACGATCCACCCGTGAGTTCAGACACCCCCGATACCCCGGCCGGCTTTGCCGCGCTCGGCCTCTCCGACGCGCTCGTCGCCGCCGTCACCGCGCTCGGCTACGAGGAACCCACCCCGATCCAGCGCGAGGCCATCCCCGTCCTGCTCGAGGGACGCGACGTGCTCGGCATGGCCGGCACCGGCACCGGCAAGACCGCGGCCTTCGCGCTGCCGATGATCGAGCTCCTCGCCCAGAAGGGGCCCAAGAGCCTCGCGCCGCGCGGGCTCGTGCTCGTGCCCACCCGCGAGCTCGCCATGCAGGTGGCCGAGGCACTCCACAAGTACGCCCGCGGCACGTCGCTCGCCGTGGCGCCCCTCTACGGCGGCGCCCCCATGGACGTCCAGATCCGCGCCCTCAAGCGCGGCGTCTCCATCGTCGTCGCCACGCCGGGCCGTGCACTGGACCACCTGCGTCGCCACACGCTCGATCTCCGCGCGCTCAGGATCGTCGTGCTCGACGAGGCCGACGAGATGATCGACATGGGCTTTGCCGACGACATCGAGGCCATCCTCGGCCACGCGCCCGAGGAGCGGCAGACGGCGCTCTTCGCCGCGACGATGGCGCCGAGGCTCGAGACGATTGCGGCGGCGCAGCTGCAGGATCCGGTGCGCGTCGCCATCGCCAAGGAGAAGCGCGCGCCCGGCAAGATGCCGCGCATCCGCCAGGTGGCCTACCTGGTGCCGCGCGCCCAGAAGACGGCCGCCCTCGGCCGCGTGCTCGACGTCGAGACGCCCTCGTCCGCCATCGTCTTCTGCCGCACGCGCACCGAGGTGGACGAGCTCACCGACGTGCTCGCCTCGCACGGCTATGGCGCCAAGGCGCTGCACGGCGGCATGGAGCAGAAGGCGCGCGACCGCGTGATGCAGCTGTTCCGTGGCGGGCAGGCCGACGTGCTCGTCGCCACCGACGTCGCCGCGCGCGGGCTCGACATCGACCACGTCTCGCACGTCGTCAACTACGACCTGCCGATGTCGCCCGAGGTGTACGTGCACCGCATCGGCCGCACCGGCCGCGCCGGCCGCGACGGCATGGCGATCTCGTTCGTCGATCCGCGCCAGCACCGCGCGCTCCGGCAGATCGAGGGCAGCACGCGCCAGAAGATCGAGATCGTGCCCATCCCGACCGAGGCCGACCTGCAGGCGCGCCGCCTCGACACGACGCTGGCCGCCGTGCGCGCACAGATCATCGAGGGGGGGCTCGAGCAGGCGCGGGCCGTGGTCGACCAGCTCGCGCAGGACCACGACGTGCTCGACATCGCCGCCGCGGCGATCCGGTTGCTGCACGACGACGCGCCGGCTGCCCCAGGCAAGGCCGGGGCGGCGGCCCGGCCGGCAGCGAAGCGAGCGTCGAAGGCCGACGGTCCGTCGCTCGACGAGGCGCTGGCCGCTGCGGCCACCGAGGAACGCCCGAAGCGATCGCGCGCCGAGCGCACCTACGGCGAGGATCGCCCGCGTCGGCCTCGCGAAGACGCGCCCTGGCAGGGCAAGGAGGGAGCGGCCCGGCCGGCTGGTGCCCGGCCCTCGGCTCGCGGCCCGCGTGGCGCGGCCGGTCCGCGCGCGGTGCTGCACATCAACATCGGCAAGTCGGCGGGCGTGCGCCCGGCCGACCTCGTCGGCGCGATTGCCGGTGAGGCCGACGTCGACAGCAGCGTCATCGGCGCGATCCGCATCGGCGACGAGTCGTCGCTGGTCGACGTGCCCGAGCAGCTCGCGACCCGCATCATGATCTCGCTGCGCAACGCCAAGGTTCGCGGCCGCCGCGTGATGGTCCGCAAGGA
>NZ_JBIINP010000051.1:0-26687 GCF_044337415.1 Luteitalea sp. | reverse complement strand
AGGTGACGCGATCGCCCGCCTCCCACCCGCCACCGTGCACGAGGACCACGGCGCCGTGCGGCCCTGGCGTGGAAGGGACCCAGGCGTCGAGCGCCAACCGGTTGGCGGCGTCGTACACGATCCGCTTGCGCAGGCCTGCGCCGGTTGCGGCCGCGCGGGCGGCCGGTGGCACCGTGCCGACCTGCGGCGCCAGCGACGACAGCAGCGCGGCCTTGTACCCCCACTGCGACGGCCACCAGTTCTCCACGCGATGGCTCGCGCCGGGTACCTCGACCACGTCGCAGCCAGCCGTGGCACGCGCGCAGAGTGCGCGACCCTGCGCGATCGGCACCTCGCTGTCGGCGCCACCGTGGATGATGCGCGTCGGCACGGCCGGAGCCGGCGCATCCGTGAAGCGCCCCCCGACGACCACGACCGACGCGGGCGGCGCCGGTGCACCGGCGAACCTGCCGAGCCGCAGCTCCCGCAGGCGCGCAGCCACGAGCAGGGCCATGGGAGCGGCGCTGTCCTCGGCCACGAGCACGGTCTTGTACTGATCGACGTGCAGCGCTGCCGCGTGGCACATGGTCAGCATGCGCAGCGCGCTCGTCAGGTCCTCCGACGATGCGTCGAGGCTCGGCGCGTGGTAATCGACAGTCGCCACGACGTACCCGGCATCGCCGAACAGCTCGACCAGTTGCCCGACGTACGAGGAACGCTGGCCGATCGTCCCCTTCCCGCCGCGCAGCACGACGGCGAGCGGCCGCGTGGCCGCATCGGCGTGCGGATAGACGTCGAGTGCGATCGGGTAGCGCTCGGTGCCCCCGAACCGCACGTTCATGAGCCCGCCGGGCAGCAGCGCGCCGCCCTGTGTGCCCGTCGGCGTGAGCGGCAGGCAGTCATTCGGCGCGGGCTGGGCGCTGGCAGGGTGCGCCGCCACGCCGAACGCGAGAGCCCCTGACAGACATGCGGCGACGAGGCCCGTGGAGCGCAGGGTGTGCATGGCGGCATTATCAGCCCCGACTGGCAGGCACCGTGTGCGCCTTGCGCCTCGACACCATCCGGACGCAGCGGCATGAGGCACTGCCGCTGCTGGTCCGCGGGGCGGGTCGGAGCAGGCCCGACGCCTCATTACCGTGGTAATGTGCCCTCATGGTCATCGCCCGTTCACGGCTCACGGCCCAGGGCCAGGTCTCGGTGCCGGCCGAGGTGCGACGCAAGCTCGGCGTCGGGCCGGGGTCCGTACTGGAGTGGACGCAGGAGGGGGAAGCGATCGTCGTCCGGCGCTCGGGCACGTACTCCTCCGAGGACATCCAGCACGCCCTGTTCGGCGATGCGCCTCCCGCCAGGCAGTCCCTTCGCGCCCTGAAGGACGGAATCAGGGCGCACGTCCGGACGCGCCATGCGCGCGGTTGACACCAACGTGCTCGTCCGCCTGCTGGCGCGAGACGACGCGCGGCAGGCGGAGGGCGCGGATGCCTTCGTGGAGCCGGGCGCGTGGGTGTCGGTGATCGTGCTCGTCGAGGCGACGTGGGTGCTCGGCACCGTCTACGAGCGCGATGCCCGCCAGATCGCCCTGGCAGTCGAGATGCTGCTGAACCATCGAAGCCTGGTGCTCCAGCACGCCGAGGCCGTGCAGGCTGCGCTCCACGTGTTCCGGCGGCGCCCCGCGCTGGGCTTCTCGGACTGCCTCGTGGTCGAACTGGCCCGGGCGGCGGGGCACCTGCCGCTCGGGACCTTCGATCGCGCCCTCGGCAAGCTCGAAGGCACGGCGACGCTCTGATCCCAGGGAGGCGACAACATCGAAAGGGCGGACGCGGCGCGATAATGCAGGTCTTGACCACTCGCTACGCTGCCTCGCTGCTGGTGCTGGCCCTCGCGACTGGCTGCGCCGGCCCCGCCTCGCCGCCCTCGACCACCTCTCCCCAGCCGACGACGACCGGCGCAGTGCCGGCTGCCTGGCCGCATCGCCTCGACGCGCCCGTCGCGACCGGTGAGCACGGCATGGTGGTGACCGACGCGCCGCTCGCCACGCAGGTGGGCCTCGACGTGCTGCGGGCGGGCGGCACAGCCGTCGATGCGTCGATCGCCGTCGCCTTCGCGCTGGCGGTGGTCTGGCCCGAGGCCGGCAACGTCGGCGGCGGAGGACTCGCGGTGCTGCACGTCGGCGGAACCACCGCGGCCCTCGACTTCCGCGAGATGGCGCCCGGACGCGCGCGACGCGACATGTTCCTCGACACCAACGGCGCACCGACGGACCGCTCGGTCACGGGTCACCTCGCCGCCGGCGTCCCGGGCAGCGTAGCGGGCCTGTGGGAACTCCATCGCCGCCACGGCACACGGCCGTGGGCCGACCTCGTGCAGCCGGCCATCGACCTTGCCGCCCGCGGATTCGTCGTGTCGGCGGACCTGGCCAACGGCGTGACAGCCGAGGCGTCGCGCCTTGCACGCTTCCCCGAGTCGGCACGCCTCTTCCTCCCGGGTGGGCAGCCGATCGCGGCAGGCACGCGACTGGTGAACCCGGACCTCGCGCGCGTGCTCACGCGCATCGCGCAACGCGGCCGCGACGGCTTCTACACCGGCGAGACCGCCGACCTGCTGGTGGCGGAGATGCAGCGCGGCGGCGGCATCATCACGCACGACGACCTGGCCAGCTACGACGCGAAGTGGCGCGACCCGATCACGTTCACCTACCGCGGCCACCGCGTCGCCAGCATGCCCCCACCGTCGTCAGGCGGCCTGACGCTCGCGATGATCGCGCAGCAGCTCGAGGCGCACGACCTGCGCGCCCTCGGATGGCACGCACCAGCCACGCTGCACCTGCAGGCCGAGGCCATGCGGCGCGCCTTCGCGGTGCGCAACGAGCAGCTCGGCGACACGGACTTCGTGAAGGTGGACGTGGCGCGCCTGGCGTCGAGGCCGTTCGCGCAGGCACTGGGTACGTCGATCGACGTGGCACGCGCCACGCCGTCGGTCGAGGTCTCGGGGCGGACGGGCGCGAGCGGCGACGGGCCGCACACCACGCACTTCTCCGTCGCGGACCGCCTCGGCAACGCCGTTGCGCTCACCACCACGATCAACTCGGGATTCGGGTCGGCCGTCACGGTGACGGGCGCAGGCTTCCTGCTCAACAACGAGATGGACGACTTCGCGAGCAAGCCCGGCGCACCCAACCAGTTCGGCCTCGTGCAGGGCGAGGCCAACGCCATCGCGCCGCGCAAGCGCATGCTCTCGGCGATGACGCCGACGATCGTCTTCGGCCAGGACGGCACGCCGGCACTCGTCACGGGCGCCAGCGGCGGCCCGTACATCATCACCACCGTGTTCCAGTTGCTGTCGGCCGTCCTCGATCACGGCCAGGACGTGGGCGCGGCCATGAGCGGGCCGCGCCTCCATCATCAGCACCTGCCGGACTCGGTCGCGATGGAGAAGGACGGCTTCGAGCCGGCCACCGCGACGGCGCTCGAACGCCTCGGGCACCGACTCACGTTCTTCGAAGTGCCATCGACGGGCTGGACGATCGCCGCAACGATCACGCGCAAGGACGGCCGCTGGCGCGGCATGGCCGACCCGCGCCTGCACGGCTCAGCCGCGGGACACTAGAAGCCGGGGAGCGGGTAACGGGTAACGGGTAATGAGCTCTACCCGCTATCCGCTACCCGATTCCCGATTCCCGATTCCCGATTCCCGTCACCGATACAGCAAGTACTTCGCCCGCAGCGTCGTCCAGTTGACCTCGTCCTGCGCCCACTGCGCCGCGAGCTGCGCCGGGTCCTCGCCCGTCATCGCGCGTGAGAGCTGGTCGGCCGACCCGAACAGCGTCGCCGTGCGCTTCAGCTCGAGCTTGCCCGGGAACAGCTTCGCGAGGGCCGCAACGATCTCGAGGCCCACGCGCACGGGGCGCAGCGACGTGCGGTCGGTGACGATGAAGTAGATGCCCTGGCACTCCTCGCCCTTGTACACGCTCGACGAGGGCGTGAACACGATCGGGTAGAACCTGATGCCAGGCAGGCTGCGCGCATTGAGCGCCTCGGCCAGCATCTGCCCATCGATCCAGGGGGCCCCGATACGCTCGAACGGTGCGTCGGTGCCGCGTCCCACCGACAGGTTCGCGTACTCCACTGCGCCGATCCCCGGATACATCGTCGCCTGCGTCAGGTTGCGCATGTTGGGCGACGGGTTCACCCACATCAGCGCCGTCTCGTCCCACCACGCCTCGCGCGACCAGTTGCGCATCTCGATCACGGTGAGCTTCGCGCCGATCTTCCGCTCCTCGTTGAACAGCTTCGCGAGCTCACCCAGCGTCATCCCGTGCCGCACCGGCATCGTCGGGAAGTACGCGATGTAGCTGCGCTCGGCGCCCTCGGGCTGGGGATCGGGCCTCGGCCCCTCGACCTGCCACCCGTTGATCGGATTGGGCCGGTCGAGCACGACCACCTCGATGCCACGCGACGCCGTGTCCTCGAGCAGGTAGCCGAGCGCCGACATGTACGTGTAGAACCGCGCGCCGATGTCCTGCAGGTCCACGACCATCGTGTCGATGCCCTGCAGCATCTCCGGGGTCACCCGTCGGGTCTTGCCGTAGAGCGAGTGAATGGTCAGGCCCGTCTTCTCGTCCACCGACGAGGGCACGTCCTCGTCGAGGATGCCGCGGATGCCGTGCTCGGGGCTGAACAGCGCGACGACGCTGAGGTTCTTCGACGCGACGAACGCGTCGATGGTCGACTGCCCGCCGCGCGTGCGCCCCGTGTGGTTGGTGAGCAGGCCGATCTTCCGGCCCGCCAGCCGCGCGAAGCCCTCGGCCTGCAGCACGTCGATGCCGGTCATGGTCCGCAGCGGCACGCTGCGGCCGCCCACGGTGCCCGAAGGGCCGACGGCCGAGAAGTCGTGCGTGTCCACGACAGGCGCAGGCGCCACGCGGATGGCCCCGCCGACGATGTTGGCGACGCGCGCGCGGAGGGCGCCGACGTCGCCCTTGCCGTCGGGGTGCACACGGTTGGAGAGGAACACGATGAACGTCTTCGTGCCCGGGTCGACCCAGAGTGACGTGCCGGTGAAGCCGGTGTGCCCGAAGGAGCGCGCCGGCAGCAGGTCGCCCTTGTTCGACGAGTAGCTCGAGTTGATGTCCCAGCCGAGGCCGCGCACGTTGCGCTCGCCCGGCGGGGTCGACGGCGCCGTCATGCGCGCCACGGTGAGGGGCGCCATGATGCGGACCCCATCGAGCGTGCCGCCGTTGAGCAGCATGCGCGCGAATCGCGCCAGGTCGGCCGCCGTCGTGAACAGCCCGGCATGCCCGGCGACGTTGTCCATGCGACGCGCGGTGGGGTCGTGCACCACGCCGCGCAGCCACGTGCCGTCGGGCTGCCCGCACGGGAACGAGATCGGGCGGCAGCGCTCGGTGGGCGCCATGCGCGGGGCCAGCGAGGCTGGCGGCCGGAACATCGTGTCCTTCATCCCGAGCGGCACGAACACCCGCGTGCGCGTGAACTCGTCGAGCGGCTGGCCCGACACCACCTTCACGAGGTGGCCGAGCAGGAAGAAGTTGATGTCGGAGTAGATGACGCGCTCGTCGAGGCGCGCGACGGGCACCTCGTCGATGGCCTTGCTGATGGCGGTGTCGTACCCGTTCCACTCGGGGTTGAACTCGAGGTCGGGCCGCAGGCCGGACGTGTGCGTCAGCAGGTGGCGGATCGTGATGTCGCGCTTGCCGTACTTCTCGAAGCCGGGCAGATACGTCGCCAGGCGGTCGGTGAGCCGGAGCTTGCCTTCCTCGACCAGCAGCATGATCGCCGTCGTCGTCGCCACCACCTTGGTCAGTGATGCGGCGTCGAAGATCGTGTCGGCCGTCATCGGCTCGGGCGTGGGCTGTACCTGCCGCTGCCCGATCGTCGCCTGCCACTCAACGGCGCGCTCTGTGCCCACGGCCACGACGGCGCCCGGCAGTTCCTTGCGGGCGATGGCCGCCTCGACCGCCGGGACGACGGTGGCGAGCCTGGTGCGGTCGAACCGCTGCCCTGCGGCCGCCGCGGGACGCGCCTGGCTCTGGGCGCGTGGCGGCGCCTGGGCGTGCGCCAGGGGTGTCACGGCCAGGGAAGCGAGCAGGAGCGCGGCAGGGACGAACGTTCGGCGCATGGCTGCGAATTATGCCCCGATACAGCGCCACGAACAGGCGATAATCCGCCTATCGTGAACACGAGCCTTCGTTCAGCGATCGTCGTCGGGGCGGGCACCATGGGGGCGCAGCTCGCCGCGCACCTGGCCAACGCCGGCGTCGAGGTGCATCTGGTCGACGTCGACGCGGCCACGGCCGCCGCGGGGTGGAAGCGCGCGCAGGCCCTCAAGCCCGACCCGCTGTTCACCCCGGCACACGCGGCGCTCGTGCGCACGGGCGCCCTTGCCGATGCCGACTTCTCCCGTGCCGACTGGGTGATCGAGGCGATCGTCGAGAGGCTCGAGCCCAAACGTGAGCTCTTCGCGCGCATCGACGCCGGACGTGGCCCGCGCACGCTCGTGAGCTCCAACACGTCGGGCCTGCCCCTGGCCAGCCTCGTGGAGGGCCGCTCGGAGGCCTTCGCGCAGCACTTCGTCGGCACTCACTTCTTCAACCCGCCCCGCTACATGCCACTGGTGGAGGTCATCCCGGTGGCCGCCACGAGCGGCGAGACGCTCGCGCGGGCGCGGCACTGGCTCGACGTCAGGCTCGGCCGCAGCGTCGTGGTGGCGAAGGACGCCCCCAGCTTCATCGCCAATCACCTCGGACTCTACGGCCTGTTCAAGGTGTTGCACGCCTGGGAACAGGGCCCGTTCGACATCGACACCATCGACGCGCTCACCGGCCCCGCCATCGGACGACCGAAGAGCGCCACGTTCCGCACCATCGATCTCTCGGGCCTCGACGTGGCCGCCTGGGTGGCCCGGAACTTTGCGGAGCGCACGACGGATGCGGGGCTCAAGGCGCTGTTCACCCTCGGGCCGAAGGTCGGCGACCTGCTCGAGCGTGGCTGGATCGGCGAGAAGGCCGGGCAGGGGTTCTTCAAGCGGGTGAAGGGGCCCGGCGGCGCATCAGACATCCTGGTGTTCGATCCGGCGACGTCGACCTACGTGGCGCGCACCCCGGTGGCGCGTCCGGTGCTTGATGCACTCCGCGACGTACGGGGCGGCGCCGGCGCCCGCATCAAGGCGCTGCTGCTGGGTACGTCGGATGAGTCGACGTTCACGCGAGCCACGCTCGGCGACACGCTGCTGCACGCCGCGCGCGTGTGGCCCGACATCGCCCACGACATCGACGATGTGGACCGGGCGATGCGGTGGGGGTTCGGGTGGGACCTCGGGCCGTTCGAGATCATCGACGCCATCGGTATCCGCGAGTTCCTCGACGCGATGGGCGCCGAGCCACCCGCGATCCTCGCCGAAGCCCTCGCGGCCGGGCGCAACGCGGTGCGCACGCGGCCGTTCCACGCCGAGCCGGCCGAATTGCTGGTGCTCGCGAATGCGCGCGATCGGAATGCCGTGGTCGAGAGCAACGCCGCGGCATCCGTCGTCGACACGGGCGACGGGATCTTCGCCGTCGAGCTGCATTCGAAGATGAACGCCATCGGCGGCGACACGCTGGCCATGATCCGCGCCGGCATCGCGCGTGCCGAACAGGACGGCATCGGCCTGCTGATCGCCACGCAGGGCCAGGCGTTCTCGGCGGGCGCCAACCTGATGCTGCTGGTGATGGCGGCCCAGAGGGGCGCCTGGGACGAGGTCGACGCGATGGTGCGCGCGTTCCAGGCCACGGTGCTCTCGCTGCGGGATGCGCAGGTGCCGGTGGTGAACGCCGTGAACGGCCTGACGCTGGGCGGCGCCACCGAGATGTCGCTGCACGCGTGTGCCGTGCAGGCGGCGGCCGAGACGTACATGGGCCTGCCCGAGGTGGGCGTGGGTCTCATCCCCGCGGGCTGCGGCACCAAGGAGATGCTCTGGCGAGCGGCCGGCAAGCGCCCGTCGAAGCAGGCCGACCCGCTGCCCTTCGTGCAGAAGGTGTTCGAGACGATCGGCTTTGCCACCGTGTCGACGAGCGCACCGCAGGCACGCGACCTCGGCTACCTGCGCGACGGCGACGGCATCACCATGCATCGATCCCGGCTCCATGCCGATGCACGTGCGCTCGTGAAGGCGCGGGCCGCGGCGTATGTGCCCGGTCACCGGCCGACGGCCATTCCGGTCGGCGGGCCCGACGTGCGCGCCGCACTCGACCTCGGCGTGCACCTGGCGCATCGCGCCGGCCGCATCAGCGACCACGACACGACGATCGGCCGGAAGCTCGCCTGGATCCTCGCCGGTGGCGACGTGCCGCATGCCACCGAGGTGCCAGAGTCGTACGTGCTCGACCTCGAGCGCGAAGCGTTCCTGAGCCTGTGCGGCGAGCCGAAGACGCAGGCGCGCATCGCGCACACGCTCCAGACCGGCAAGCCGTTGAGGAACTGATGATCGTCGCGGGGCAGGGACCGACCCTGCTGATGATTCCCGGCATCCAGGGCCGGTGGGAGTGGGCGCGGCCCGCGATACAGGAACTCGCGCGTCGCCATCGCGTGGTCAGCTACTCGCTGAGCGGCGAGCGCGGGGCCGTGCCGCCGCTGGCGCCGCGCACCTTCGACGACCTCGTCCGCCAAGCCCTCAACGCGCTGAACCGCGCCACCGACGGCCCGGCCGTCGTGTGCGGCGTGTCGTACGGCGGGCTCATCGCGCTGCGACTTGCGGCGCGATACCCAGAGCGCGTGCGCGCCCTGGTGCTGGCCTCGCCGCTCAACGCCGACTTCGCGCCCGACGACCGCATCCGCCGCTGGGTGGCGCACCCGCGCCTGATGGCACCGGCGTTCATCGCCGGCTCACCCGGACGCATCGTGCCCGAACTGCGCGCGGCGCACGGCGCGGCGTGGGTGCCGCGCGCGCTCGGGCTGCTCGGCCGGGTCGTGCGGGCACCGCACTCACCCGATCGCATGGCGCAGCGCATCCGTCTGATCGAGCCGGAGGACTTCGTCGCCGACTGCCGCGTCGTCGCGCAGCCAACGCTGCTCGTCACCGGCGAACCCGGGCTGGATCGCATCGTGCCCGCCGAGGCGAGCTGCCGGATGCTCGAGTGGCTGCCCAACGCCAGGCACGTGACGCTCGACCGCACCGGGCACTGGGGTCTCGTGACGCGACGCGAGGCGTTCGCCCGGGAGATCGCCGATTTCGTGGAGACACTGCCGTGACCGATGCCGTCCTCGTCTCAGCCGTCCGCACGCCCGTCGGCAAGGCCCCGCGCGGCCAGTTCCAGTTCGTGCGGCCAGACGACCTCGCCGCCATGGCCATCACGGCGGCGCTCGAACGCGTCCCCGGCCTCGATCCGGCGCTGGTCGATGATGTGGTCTTCGGCTGCGCGATGCCGGAGGCCGAGCAGGGCATGAACGTGGCGCGCATCGCCAGCCTGCGCGCCGGCGTGCCGCACTCGGCCTCGGCCATGACGGTCAACCGCTTCTGTGCGTCGGGCCTCGAGGCGATCGCCACGGCCGTCGACCGCATCCGCAGCGGCGGTGCCGACGTCGTGGTGGCGGGCGGCACCGAGTCGATGAGCCTGGTGCCGATGGGCGGCCACAAGATCGCGCCCAACCCTGGGCTCGTGGCCTCGTACCCGGACGTGTACCTGACGACGGGCCTGGTGGCCGAGAACCACGCACGCGAGTACCGGATCTCGCGCGAGGCGCAGGACGCGTACGCGCTCGAGAGTCACCGCCGCGCACTGGCCGCGCAGGCGGCCGGACGGTTCGCCGACGAGATCGTGCCGGTCCCGGTCAGCCGCCTCGGTGCGGCGGGCGCGACGGCGCTCGCTCCCGAGCCCGTGCTGGTGAGCGCCGACGAGGGGCCACGCGCCGACACGTCCATCGAAGCGCTCGGCAAGCTGCGGCCCGCCTTTCACGTGCAAGGCACCGTGACCGCCGGCAACGCGTCGCAGATGAGTGATGGCGCCGCGGCCGTCGTCGTGATGAGCGAGACCCGGGCGCGCGAACTGGGACTCACGCCGATCGCCAGGCTCGTGGCGTACGTGACGGCCGGCGTCGCTCCCGAGCGGTTCGGCATCGGCCCGGTCCCGGCCGTCCGCAAGCTGCTCGCGCGCACGGGCCTCACGTTGGCCGACATCGACCTGATCGAGTTGAACGAGGCGTTTGCCAGCCAGGTGCTGGCCTGCGCGCATGATCTCGAGCTCGATCTCGCCAAGGTGAACGTGAACGGCGGCGCGATCGCGCTGGGACACCCGCTCGGCTGCACGGGCGCGAAGCTGACGGCCACCCTGATCCACGAACTGCGGCGCCGCGGCGGCCGCTACGGCATCGTCACGATGTGCGTCGGCGGCGGCATGGGCGCAGCGGGATTGTTCGAACAGGTATGAGTTCAGAGTTCAGAGTTCAGAATGAAGCGCGGGGCGCACACCGCCATCTCCGGGCCGGTTGGGCAAGGAACTCGGCCATCACGCCGGGGTGCCGATGCCACGAGCTGCGCGTCATGTTGAACCTTGACGTCTGAACTCTCATGGGCGGGCCTGGCCGACAGTGGCGTTGCCCGGCCCCGCGCTTCATTCTGAATTCTGAACTCTGAATTCCATGCCTGTATCGATCGATCGCGTCCTCGTCGTCGCGGCCACGGATCGCGAACTCGCGACGCCAGCGGGCTGGCGCACGCTCGTGTGCGGCGTCGGGCCGGTGGACGCCGCGGTCGCGACGGCGGCGGCAATTGCGGCGGACCGGCCGTCGACGATCCTGCACGTGGGGATTGCGGGCGCGCGCCGGCAGTCCGCAATGGCGCCCGCGACACTGGTCATCGGCACCGAATCGCGCTATCACGACCTCGGCGTGCCCGAGCGGTTCGCTCCGTCGAGGCTCGCGCCACCTCGCTGGCTCGTCGAGGCCGCCTCGCGCGCGTGTCCTGAGGCGCTGCGGCTCGCAATCGGCACGAGCGGGCGCATCGGCGGCACGCTCGACACCGAGGTCGAGGCGATGGAGGGCTTTGCGGTGCTGCGCGCCGCGCAGCTGGCCGGCGTGCCAGCCCTCGAGGTGCGGGCGATCTCCAACGACATCGAGGAAGCCGACCGGGCGCGATGGCACTTCGATGCGGCATTCGAGGCCATCGTCGCTGCCACGGGCCGGATCGTCGAGGAACTGGCCCGTGCGTGAACTGACATTCGGCCACTCGCCCTGCCCCAACGACACGTTCGCGTTCCATGCGCTCACGCATGGTCTGGTGGACATGCCCTTCCGCGTGCGACCGGTGCTGCTCGACATCGAGGAGTTGAACCGCCGGGCCCACACGGGTGAGTTCGATCTCACCAAGCTGAGCGTGGGCGCGTTCGCCGCCGTCGGTGATCGGTATCGACTGCTCCGGAGCGGCGCCGCGCTCGGGCACGGCGTGGGCCCGCTCGTCGTGGCGCGCCGCGCGATGTCGCTGGCCGAGGCCGCATCCGGGCGCATCGCGATTCCTGGTCGCGAGACAACCGCGTATCGGCTGCTGCGCCTCGCGGCGGCCGGGCTCGGAGAGCCGGCCCTACCCACTTCATTGGGTACGGTAGGGCCGGTTGTCCCAACCCGGCCCCTGGAACACGCCATCGAGCTGCGCTACGACCAGATCCTGCGCGCGGTCGAAACGGGCGAGGTCGACGCGGGGCTCATCATCCACGAGAGCCGCTTCACCTATGCCGACCATGGCCTCGTGAAGGTGATCGACCTCGGGGACTGGTGGGAGCACGAGACGCACCTGCCGGTGCCGCTGGCGGGCATCTGCGCGCGCGCCGATCTCGACGAGGCGACGCGTCTCGCCGCAGAAGCGGCCATCCGCGCGTCCGTGGCGCATGCCTTCGCGCATCCCGAGGCCAGCCGCGCCTACGTGCGGGCGCATGCGCAGGAGATGTCCGAGGAGGTCTGCGCGCAGCACATCGCGCTGTACGTGAACGAGCACAGCCTCGACGTCGGCGACGATGGCCTGCGCGCGATCACGAGGCTGATCGAGGCACCATAGGCCACAGGCGATGGGATGCAGGCCACCTGCGGCACGGGCACGCGACGCGGGCCGCTCGTCATGCCGGGCATTCAGCTGACGTGCGCGCCACGGTATGCTTTCCCTGTGAGACCCCTTCCCATCGCACGAGCCCTGCCGGCCGTGGCGATCCTGGCCCTGTGCGTGGGCTGCTCGACGCAGCCGCCGCAGGTCGACCACGGAACGAGCGTGGCGGCGCACCGCGCCGAGAAGGACGCGATGTTCCGCGAGGCGCAGGATTCGCCGGTGCCGAAGGCGGAGCTCGATCGGTTCGTGCCGCTCGCGTACTACCCCATCGACCCGTCGTACCGCACGGCGGCCGCCCTGGCCCGCCTGTCGGACGCCGAATCTCCCGCCTTCGAGATGCCCACGTCCACCGGGCAGCGGCGCCAGATGCGCAAGGCGGGCAAGCTGAAGTTCTCGCTGCACGGGAAGCCCTACGAGCTCACGGCCTTCATCTCGGCCGAGGACACGGCGGCTCGCCGTCTCTTCGTGCCGTTCCGCGACCTCACCGCCGGACTCGAGACGTACGCGTCGGGCCGCTACATGGACCTCAACCGCACGCCCACCGGCCTCTACGACCTCGACTTCAACATGGCCTACCAGCCGTACTGCTTCTACGACCCCAGGTACGACTGCCCGATTCCGCCGGCCGAAAACCGGCTGACCGTGCCGGTGCGCGCCGGTGAGCGCATGAGGAAGCCCTGATGGCGCTCGCGGCGGTGGTGTTCGACTTCGACGGCGTGCTGGCCGATAGCGAGCCGGTGCACCTGCACGTGTTCCAGGTGGTGCTGGCGCAGATCGGCGTCACGCTGAGCGACGAGGAGTACTACGCGCAGTACCTCGGGTACAGCGACCGCGACGCGTTCTCGCACGTGCTGCGCGACAGGGGTGTGTCCATCGGCGAGGCGCAGCTCGAGACGCTGCTCGACACCAAGAAGCGCCTGTTCCCGCAGGTCATCGGCGACCACGCGCTCTATCCCGGCGCGGCCGACTGCATTGCGCGGGTCGCGGCCGCCGTGCCGGTGGCGATCGCGTCTGGCGCCTTGCGGCACGAGATCGAACTCATCCTCGACCGCAGCGGCCTCCGGGCACGCTTCCCCATCATCGTCGCCGCAGGCGAGACGCCGCGGAGCAAGCCGGCGCCCGACCCCTACGCCCGCGCGTTCGAACTCCTGCGCGAGGGCGGGGCGATTGCCGCCAGCGCGCGCCCGGCCGACGTCGTGGCCATCGAGGACTCGGAGTGGGGCCTGCAGTCGGCGCGCGGCGCCGGGCTGCGCACGATCGGCGTGCTCACGTCGTACACGGCCGATCGGCTGCCGAGCGCGGAGATGGTCCGGCCGTCGATCGCCGACGTGACGGTCGCCGACCTCGAGGCGCTGGTCGCCGGCGGGGCGCCCGCGTGACGCGCGACGAGATGGACGCCTTCGTCGCGATGGCACAGCGGCCCGGCGAGGACGACCTGGCCGAGGCGGCCCTGCAGCTGGCGCGCCTCGAGCATCCGCACCTGCGTCGCCAGGAGACCCTCGACGCGCTGCAGAAGCTCGTGGAGCGGACGACGGCGTTCGTGCAGGCTTCGGCCGCGCCAGGCGACGTGCAGGGGCATGTACAGCAGCTCGGGCTGTGCCTCTTCGACACCGAGGGCTTCACGGGCAACGTCGGTGAGTACGACGACCCGCGCAACAGCTTCCTCAACGACGTGATCGCCCGTCGGACCGGGATTCCGATCACGCTGTCGATCATCTACCTGCACGTCGGGCGTCGGGTGGGGCTGTGGCTCGAGGGCATCAACTTCCCTGGCCACTTCCTCGTGAGATGCAAGGGCATGCTCGGGGATGCGGCGCCGACCGAGGACCTGATCCTCGATCCGTTCCACGGCGGCATCGTGCTGACCGAACGCGACTGCGCGCGGATGCTCACGCGGCACGCGGGCGAGCACGCCCGGTTCGACCGCGGCCTGCTGGCGCCGGCGTTCAAGAAGGACATCCTGGTCCGCATGCTGGTGAACCTGAAGCGGGCGTACGCCCGGCTGCGGTCCTTCGCGCAGGCGCGCGACGTGTCCGACCTGCTGCTCGCGCTGGATCCGACGTCGCTGACCGAGCTGCGGGACCGGGGCCTGTTGGCGTACCAGATGGGGCAGTATGGCGCCGCCCTGGCGGACCTCGAGCGGTACCTGGCCCTCACGGCGCGGCACACCCGCGCCGAGGACGAGGACACGGACGTCAAGGAAGAGTTCGAGGCGGTCTGGGAGCACGTGAAGAACCTCCGCCGGCGCGTCGCATCCCTCAACTGAGGCCTTCCGAGGGCTCTGTTGAGCCGTTTTCTGGCACTCCACGCACACTGGCCTTACCACTTTTCCATTCAAAGCCGTACGGTTCCTTGGATTCACCAGATCCAAAGATCCTGTGTCTGGCCCTATCGGAGACCTGCCTAGTCGGAGAAACACTCAGGTTTTCCAGCCCGACCACTCTGGCAGGAGGGTTGCTTTGCTGCTCCCCGTTCGGTGCGGGTTGGTCCCGGCGGGCGCTTGGTTCGGCCCGGCCTGCGGACGGCTGGTGGCACACGCCTCGGAGTGAGGGCTCCGTGGCGGCCACAGGTCTACCCCACCTCTATTGACGGGCTGGAGTCGGCTGCCTTTGGCGGTCCGGCACGTGTGGGAACTCTTGAGGAGGAACGGATGAGAGGCAGATTGCTCGCCCTTGTGGCGGCGCTTGGACTGCTCGTCGGGGTCACGCCGGCCACGGCGCAGGCCCCGACGGGCGACATCGTGGGCCGAGTGGCTGATGCGTCCGGGGCGGTGTTGCCCGGCGTGGTGGTGACGGTCTCGGGCGGCGCGCTGATCCAGCCGCTCACCGCGACGACCGGCGAGACGGGCACCTATCAGTTCCCCGGCCTGCAGCCGGGCAGCGCGTACACGGTCAAGTTCGAGCTGACCGGCTTCCGCACGGTGATCGTCGAGAAGGTGGCGGTGGGCGTGGGTTCCAACACCACGACCAACGCGACCCTCGAGGTCTCGGCCCTGCAGGAGACGGTGACGGTCTCGAGCGAGGCGCCGATCGTCGACACCCGCAAGACGGGCACCAAGAGCAACTACACGCAGGAGCAGCTGCAGAACGTGCCCTCGGCGCGCGACCCGTGGGTCATGCTCGAGCGCACGCCGGGCATCGCCATGGACCGCGCCAACGTGGGCGGCAGCCAGTCGGGCCAGCAGTCGGGCTACATCTCGCGTGGCGCGACGACCACCAACAACAAGTGGCTGCTCGACGGCGTGGACATCACCGACCAGGCCGCCACGGGCGCCTCGGCGGTGTACTACGACTTCGACATGCTGCAGGAGATGCAGATCAGCACCGGCGGCAACGACGTGACGCAGCAGACCGGTGGCGTGGGCATCAACCTCGTGACCAAGTCGGGCAGCGACACGGTCCGCGGGTCGGGTCGGTACTACTGGACCGACGAGTCGCTCGGCTCGGTGAACCTCACCGACGAGCTGCGTGCCCAGGGCGCGCGCTCGGGCGCGCCGATCCAGAACATCAAGGACTACGGCATCGAGGGCGGCGGGCCGATCTGGAAGGGCCGCGCCTGGTTCTGGGGTTCGTACTCGAAGAACGACATCAAGGTGGGCGTGGTCAACTTCTACCAGAAGGTGCCCGGCTGCCCGGTCAACGCCTCCGACCCGCTCTCGCAGTCGCTGCCGGTCGACGAGATCAACAAGTGCCTGAACACCGACCTGACGGTGCTCGACAACTACAACATCAAGGGCAGCGCGCTGCTCTTCTCGGGCAACACGTTCACCTGGCACAGCAACTTCGCCGACAAGATCCGCAACGCGCGCGACGCCAGCGACACGCGTCCGTTCGAGACGACCTACATCCAGGAAGGTCCGGTCTGGACGCACAAGGCCAGCGACCGCCACGTGTTCAGCGACCGCTGGATCGGTGAGGCGGCGTACGCGTACGTGGGCGGCGGCTTCGGCCTGCTGTTCCAGGAACCCGGCAACCGCGACATCCAGCCGCTCAACGACCTCGGGACCGGCCGCTGGGAGCGCTCGTTCAACCAGTCGACGTTCGACCGACCGGCGACCAGCGTGAACCTGACCAGCACCTACTTCAAGCCGGCGACGCTCGGCGGCGACCACGCGTTCAAGGTCGGCTACAACTACCGCGGTACCCCGGCGAGTTCGTCGACCGTCTACGGCGGCGACGTGTATGCCCAGACCCGCAATGGCGTTCCGGAGCGCGCCCAGTTCTGGCGGAGTGCGGCCACCGAGTACGACATGACGACGCACAGCGTGTTCGCGCAGGACACCTACACGCGCAACAAGCTGACCCTCACCGCCGGCATCCGCTGGGATCGTCAGGACGACGCCGCGCTGGCCAGCTCGGTGGAGTCCAACCGCCTGATCCCGCAGTGGCTCCCGGGCATCGCCTTCCAGGGCGCCGACTCGGGCGTGGTGTTCAGCAACTGGTCGCCGCGCATCGGCGCCGGCTACGACATCTTCGGCACGGGTCGCACCGTGGCGCGGTCGTCGTTCTCGATCTACTACGGCCAGATCGCCCCCGGCAGCCTGTCCGGCACGCTGAACCCGGTCAGTGCCGCCAGCATCTCGTTCCCGTGGAACGACGCCAACGGCGACCGCTTCGTGCAGGTCAACGAGGTCAACCTGCAGCGCTCGGCGGTCATCACCTTCAGCGGCAACTACAACCCGGACAACCCGGGTTTCCTCGGCACCACCAACACCGTGGACCCGGGCCTCAAGAACGACCAGACGATCGAGTGGACGGCGTCGGTGGACCACCAGCTCACCAACAAGATGGCGGTGTCGCTGACCTACATCTACCGCAACTACTCGGACTTCCGTTTCGATCAGCGGCAGGGCATCGCGGCGTCGAACTGGCAGCCGGTCACCTACCAGCCGACCTGCGCGGCCGCGGCGCCTTCGTGCCCGCAGCTCACGTACTTCCAGCCGAACATCAGCATCCCCGGCACGCAGCGCCTCGTGAACCGCGGCGGCTACACGCGTGACTTCAACGGCATCGAGGCCACGTTCACCAAGCGCATGGCCGACCGCTGGATGCTCGACATGAACTACGCGTACAACGACGCGGTCGACAACTTCAGCAGCATCCAGGGCTACAGCGCCACGTTCGATCCGACCAACCTCCAGATCTTCAACGGCCAGCAGTACGCCGTGGAGGCCGGCGGCAGCGGCATCGACAACGTGTTCGTGAACGCCAAGCACATGTTCAAGATTGCCGGCGTGTACACGGCGCCCTGGGACATCAACCTCGGCGCCACCTACCAGATCCGCGACGGGTACCTCTTCCCGCAGCGCATCCTGTCGCCCAACCGCACGGGCGCGGCCGGTGCCGTCAACCTGGTGCTCGAGCCGTTCGGCGAGAACCGCTACGACAAGTTCCAGATGATGGACGCCCGCGTCGCCAAGCGCTTCTCGTTCGGCCGCCGCAGCATCGAGGGCAGCCTGGACATCTTCAACGTGTTCAACGTCAACACCGTGCTGACGCGCAACCTGAACCAGGCGGCGTCGACGGCCAACAACGTCACCGGCATCGTGGCGCCGCGCGTGCTGCGCCTCGGCGTGCGGGTGGTGTTCTAGGAGAAGGCTCAGGGCTCAGGGCTTCGGGCTCAAGGCTCAGGAAGGTAGGGCCGGCTGTCCCAGCCCGGCCCATGAAGGCACAGAAGGGCGGGCATCCTCAGGGGTGTCCGCCCTTTTTGCGTTCGGGCGGCAGGCTACAGGCAGCCTGCCGCTCGTGGCCTGTCGCCGGTGTGTTGTGTCCGCGAGCTGAGCGGTTCACGCGGCCACCGCATCGACATGCGGGCATGCGCGAGTCGCTGGTTGCGCGTGGATCCGAGGCGCATACTCCGGGCCATCGGAGGCCGTCCATGGACCCGAACGCCACGCACAAGTGCGCCCACCCCAGTTGCACGTGCCAGATTCCGGTGAGCCAGAAGTACTGCAACGAGTACTGCAAGTCGGCGCCCGAGACCGAGTTCCGCTGCTACTGCCAGCACTCGGACTGCAGGAAGGCGCAATAGAGCAGGCTCGAGGCTCAGGGCTCAAGGTAGGGCCGCGTGTCCCACGCGGCCGCTGTCATCAACGGCGCGGTCGGAGACCGCGCCCTACCGCTGTGCCACCTGATACAACGCCACCGCCAGCGCAGTGGCGACGTTGATCGAGTCGGCGCCCTCGACCATCGGGATGCAGGCCAGGTGCGTGCAGGCGTCGAGCGTGGGGCCGCTGAGGCCGCTGCCTTCGTTGCCCACCAGCAGCGCCACCGGTCGACCACGGTCGATGTGTGTCAGCACGTCGTCGAGGCGCTGCGGGATTCGAGCTCCCTCGCCACCACGCGGCGTGAGTCCGACCGTCGCCACCCCATGCTTGTCGAGCGCCGACAGGATCGCGCTCATCGACGCGCTCGCCCAGGGCACCTCGAGCACCGCCCCCTGCGACGTCCGCACGGCCTTGCGGTAGAGCGGATCGGCGCATCGCTCGTCCACCAGCACGGCGGCCGCGCCGAACGCACGCGCATTGCGGAAGCAACTGCCGACGTTATCGACGTCGACGAGGTGTTCGAGAACGACGAACGATGCACGGCAGTCGGGGGTCGGCAGTCGGCAGTCGTACACCTCACCACCTGATGTCGCCGTCGCTTCACCATCGGACGTCGCCGTCGCGCTCGCGCGACGGTCAGGGACCTCGGAAGCGGCAGTCGGGAGTCGGGAGTCGGCAGTGAACCGGGAGGTCGGCGCGAGCAGGTCATCGAGAGCCGGCATCGCCGTGCGACGGACGAGGGCGATCAGGCCGCGGTGGAAGTTGAAGCCGGTCACCGCCTCCATCTCGCGCGGGGAGCGGACATCCAGGCGATCGCCGAGGCGCGCGTCGAGCGCGAGCGCCGCCACGGCCGGTGGCGTCGCGAGCACCGAGACGATCGCGTCGATACCTCCGCCAGCGCCAGCCAGCAGGCGCTCGATGACGATGCGCCCCTCGGCGACGAAGAGGCCGGCCTCGCGCAGGGCCGGTCCGTCGCGCAGGACCGATGGCCAGTCGACCGTCACGCGCTCACTTGCGGCGCGCGACCAGGCGCGCGGTGGGGACCGTGCGCGAGGGCGCCCAGTCGTTGGACTCCATCCCGGCGTCCAGATCCTCGGCCCGCAGGATGTGGAAGTCCTTCCAGATGGCAGCGAGTTCAGCGACGCTGCGACGTGGGTTCAGGGATGTCTGGAACACAACGACGCCGCCGGGCCTGAGGGCGCGCGCAAAGGCCAGCGGCCAGCGCGGGTCGTCGATGTCCATGTAGCAGTAGGCGCAGAGAATCAGGTCCCACTGGGCCGTCCCGAAGTCGAAGGTGTCGTGGTTGCCTTCGACCGTGCTGATGCGCGCGCCGGCCCTCTTTGCCGCGGCTTGCGCCGCAGTGAGGGCATCCTTCGCGATGTCGTAGCCGGTGACGTCCCATCCGAGACCGGCGAGCCAGATCGCGTTGCGGCCGCGACCGACACCGGGCTCGATGGCGCGTCCGGGCTTCAGGTGCCGCACGGTTTCCTGCAGCAACTGGAGCGGCGCATCGGGGCCCCCGCCCGACTTGAAGGAGCCGTTCCAGTACACCATCTCGCGCGCCGACGAGGCTCGCCTGATGACGTTGATGCGCTCGAACCGGCGGGTCGCCTCGTCCTTCGCGACGCCCTCGGATACGAGTTGCTGGACGTAGCGGTCGACCTGGGCCACCCGCTCGCCCGGCGGCAGCGCCGGCAACGCCGCCACCCACGCTTCGTAGTGCGACCACACCTTCGCATCGTCCTGGGCCGGCGCAGCAGGCTGCGCGAAGACGAGCGCGACGAACCCCAAGAGCGCGATCACTGTGGACATGGCCGCGGATCGTACGCGAGATCGCCCGCGGCGAGCGACACCCGTCACCCGGCCGGGCGCGCTCGGGTCAGCGTCGCCGCGCCAGGGCGCGGGCCGGGTTGGTCACGAGCAGTTGCGTGACCGCCTCCTCGCCCAGCGCCTCGCGCACCGCGGGCACGAAGCGGCGGAACACCGTGTCGAACGGACGGAAGCTGCCACCGCGCTCCTCGCCCACGTGGTACCAGCCGGCGTCGTGCGACACGAGCACGCGACCGAGGTGACCCGCCTCGGCCATGATCTTCACCAGCTGCACATGGCGATCGACGCTGTCCGGGCCGACCCCGTCGAACTCGACCCAGGCGCCGCGCTCGGCCGCGCGCTTGAGCTGGCCCTCGTCCCCGGCCGACTGCGCGTGCACCCAGATGAAGGCGTCGAGCGGCACGCCTCCCTGTTCCAGCACGTCCAGCTCCTGGTGCGCAGGGCCATTGCCCGTGTGCGACGCGATGGGCAGGCCCGTCTCCTTGTGCGCGATACCGGCAGCCTCCACGAGTTTGCGATCCACGTCGGAGAGCTCACCGCCATCGACGCCGATCTTGAAGAAGCCCGGCATGATGTCGGTGCCGTCGATGCCCCGGCGGCACTCGTTGATCCAGCGCTGCGCGAGCTCCCGGGCCGACTCCTTGAAGGCATGCGCGGGCAGGTGCTTGTCGCCGGCCGCGCCGTAGTAGCCCGTGTTGCTGACGATGAGGAGCCCCGATGCCTCCGAGAGCCGTTGCAACAGCGCGACGTTGCGGCCGAGGAAGGCCGGCGTGGCGTCCACGAGCGTGCGGCAGCCCAGCTCCTTCACCTCGCGCAGGTGCGGCAGCGCTACTTCGATGACCTCGTCGGCGTTGTAGCGGCTACGGCTGACCTTGTCGGCCCCGATGAAGTCCACCAGCACGTGCTCGTGCATCAGCACCATGCCGAGGTCACGCACCGGCACGTCGCCGGTGACCGTCGCCACCGTACCGTCCTGGGCACGCAGGGCCGTCGGCGCGGCCGCCAGCGCCGCGAGTGAAGCAAGGAACGCGCGTCGGTCGGGCATAGCCGCATGATGACGGCTCGAGGCCCAGGGCTCAAGGCTCAGAGAGCTCACTGATGATCTGGCCCAAAGACGTGAGCTGGACGAGCGGTCGGTCTGAGCCCTGAGCCTTGAGCCCTGAGTCTTCTGTTTGAGCCTTGAGCCCTGAGCCCTGAGCCCTGAGCCGCCCATAGAATGTCCCGATGTCCTCGTTCACCATCGCCTCGTCGGCCGGCGACCTCCAGGCGACGCTGTACGAGCCCGGCACGCCAGCACGCCGCACGCTGATCCTGGCGCACGGGGCGGGGGCGGGGCAGGCGCACCCGTGGATGCGCGCGCGCGCCGGCGACCTCGCCGCGCGCGGTGTGCGCGTGGTCACGTTCGACTTTCCTTACATCAGCGCGAAGCGGAAGGTCCCGGACCGCGCGCCCGTCCTTGTCGCGGCCTGGCGCGCCCTCGTCACGGACGTGGCGCGGCGCTGGCCCGAGGCGCCCCTGGCGATCGGCGGCAAGTCCATGGGCGGACGCATGGCCACCATGCTGCTGGCCGAGGCGGACGCCCCCGCCGAGGTGCGCGGGTGTGTGGCGCTTGGCTACCCGCTCCACCCGCCCGGCAAGCCCGAGCAGTTGCGCGTGGCCCACCTGGGCGCGATTCACGTGCCGCTGCTGGTGGTGCAGGGGGGCCGCGACCCGTTCGGCGGCCCCGACGACATCCGCCGGGAATTCGCAGCGGCCGGGGCCCATCCCCAGGTGGTCGACATGCCCTTCGGCGGGCACGGGTTCGAGGTGCGTGCGCGCGACGCCCGGCAGGCCGACGAGTACGCCCGCGTCGCGGACGCGGTGGCGCAGTGGCTTGATACACTGCAATCCGTCGTCTTCGGCTGAACGAGGTCCCGTCCCGATGTCCACCCGCCTCCTGTCCGCTGCCCTCGTGGGGCTCCTCGCCATCGGCGCACCCGCGCTCGCTCAACCGCTGCGCGTGCCGCTGGCCGATGCGTCGGCGACGTCGCTGGATCGCTACGTCGCCACGCCCGATCCCGCCTACAAGTGGGCGGTCGTCGGCACCCGTCAGGAAGGCACCCTGGTGGTGACGACCCTCGAGATGACGTCGCAGACGTGGCGCAAGCCCGGCGAGGTGGATCGCACCGAGTGGAAGCACTACCTCACGGTGATCCGGCCCGAGGCGGTCGAGAGCGACACGTCGTTGCTGTTCATCGCCGGCGGCGGCAACGACCGCGCCGCCACGCCGAAGACCGACGCCATGCTGGCGGCGATTGCCGCGCGCACGAAGACGATCGTGACCGAGCTGCGGATGATCCCGAACCAGCCGCTCACCTTCTTCAACGACGGCGTGGCGCGCAAGGAAGACGACCTCATCGCCTACGGCTGGCGCAAGTTCCTCGACGGCGGCGACGACCAGTGGCTGGCGCGCTTCCCGATGACCAAGGCCGCCGTCCGCGCCATGGACACTGTGCAGGCCTTCGCGCAGTCGCCCGAGGGCGGCCGTCGCGCCATCACGAAGTTCGTCGTGTCTGGTGGCTCGAAGCGCGGCTGGACCACGTGGACCACCGCGGCGGTCGACAGCCGCGTCGTCGCGATCATGCCGGCGGTGATCGACGTGCTGAACATGCGGCCGTCGATGATCCACCACTACCGCGCCTACGGCTTCTGGGCGCCCGCGGTCGGCGACTACGTGACGCACGGGATCATGGACCGCATGAACGACCCGCGGTTCGACAAGCTCCTGGCGCTCGTCGAGCCGTACTCGTACCGCGATCGCCTGGCGATCCCGAAGTACATCATCAACGCCAGCGGCGACCAGTTCTTCCTGCCCGACTCCTGGCAGTTCTACTTCGACGACCTGAAGGGCGAGAAGTACCTGCGCTACACGCCCAACGCCGACCACTCGCTCAAGGGCTCGAATGCGCCGACCGACCTGCTGGGGTTCTATGCGTCGATCGTCAAGAACCTCCCGCGCCCGAAGTTCACCTGGAAGGCCGGCAAGGACGGCGTCCTCGAGATCCGGCCCGAGACGAAGCCGACGAAGGTGACGTTCTGGCAGGCTACCAACCCCGCGGCCCGCGACTTCCGCGTCGAGACGCTCGGCGCCGTCTGGAAGTCCACGCCCGTCGAACCCGACGCCTCCGGCGCGTACCGCGCGAAGGTCGAGGCCCCGGCGAAGGGCTTCAGTGCCGGCTTCCTCGAGGTGGTGTTCGACGTCGGTGGTCCGGCGCCCGTCACCTTCTCGACCGGCGTCCGCGTGATGCCCGACGTGCTGCCCTTCGCCCCGCCGCGCCCGGGCCAGCCGGCCGCGCCGTCGCAGCCCTGACCCGCAGCAGATGACCCCGACGACCAGTCGCCCACGGGCACTGTTGCGCGCGGCCGTCGCCGCGCTCGGGGTCACGCTGGCGGTCCTTGCCGCCCTCAACCTCTTCATCGTCGGTCGCGCCGCGACCGACGAGAACCTGTTCATCGATCCGCTGTCGCGGGTCTATGTAGTCGAGCGGGTGGCAGGCACGCCGGGCACGCCACGGGCCCTCGACGGCCCGGCGGCGCCGCTGGTGCCGCGCCAGGTGTCGGCCGCGTCGTCGGTCGAACCGGGCGACGTGCTGATGCAGTTCGACGGCCAGCGCATCTTCAACGGCGCCGGTGGCGCCCGCGATACGCTCGCTGCGCTGGAGCGTGTCGAGGTGACGGTGCTGCGTGCGCGGCGCGGGCAGGTCGTCTCGGTGGTGGTGCCGGCGGCGCAGCTGCGCGACGCGATCCGGTCGATCCAGAACACGGTGCTCGTGATGCAAGTCACGCCCGGCGGCGCGTCCGACCTGGCGGGCATGCTGCCCGGCGACGTCATCACGCGCATCAACGGCGAGGGCTTCTCGGGCTCGACCGACGCCGATCGCATCATGCGCATGTCGCAGGTCGGCCGCGTCAGCGCCTACGATGTGCTGCGCGAGGGCGAGACGCTCACGCTCGAAGTGCGGCTGAAGGCGTTCGGCATCGGCACTGGGGCTTTGCTGCTGTTCGCGGTGGGCTTCCTCTACATCGTCAGCGGCACGCTGATCGCGTCGCTGCGCACGCACATCAAGGCGGCGCTGTACCTCGGGCTCAGCTGGATCGGCACCGGCTTCGCGATCGCGGTCATCCTCAACCGCCCGCGCCGGACGCTGCCGACCTGGTACGTGTTCAGCTCGGATGTGGCGCTGGCGCTGGCCGCCACGCTGGGGATCGTGCTGTGGCTGCACGCGCTGAAGTACTTCCCGCGCGAGCGGCCGGGCCTGGTCGCCCGCCGGAAGACGCTGCGCGGGGCCTACGCGCTGGCCACGCTGCTGGCCGCGGCGACGCTGGTGCTGACGTGGAACGCCCCCGTGAACGTCGACGGCCTGTTCATCCCCAGCGCGACGCTGATGCTCCTGTACGCCACGCTCGCCGCCGCCGGCACCCGCCGGACCTACAGCCCGGAAGATCGCCAGATCGCCTGGCCGCTGTCGGTGTCGACGTCGATTGCGGTGATCTTCACGATCGTCACGGTGTTCCTCGGCGTGCTCGGCCAGCGGCGCGGCGCGGTGCCCGCCGTGACCGTGCCCGTCATCCAGAGCTTCGGGGCGCTGCTCTACCTCGGCGTGCTCGTCGTCTATCTCCTGGTGATCGGGCGGTACCGGCTGCTCGAGCTCGACCTGCGCGTCAGGCGGAACATCCAGTACCTCGTGATCAGCTCGGCCTGGACGGCGGCGATCGTGGCCGCCGGGGTATGGCTGTGGTGGCGCCTGATGCACGTCGAGCTCGTGCTGCCCAACGTGCGCCTCACGCAGGATGCGCTCGAGGTGATGCCCACGCCCATGGAGGCCGTGCGCAACGACGTCTTCGAGAAGGGCGTGCTCATCGCGGGCGCCGTCGTGCTCGCGTATGCGTTCCGCGCGCTCCTGAAGCGAGGGCATCGCTTCCTCGCCGAGCAGTACTACCAGGGCGGCTACGACTACCGGCGCGCCGCGCGGGAGTTCGGCGAGGTGATGGGACCACGCATGGACCTCGACGGGCTCGCAGAGGGCCTGCTGACGGTCATGCACCGCCTGATGCCGGTCAAGCGTGCGGGTGTGGTGTTCGTGCAGGGCGATCGGCTGGTGAGCTCGAAGCGCTCGATCGGCTTCGACGGCAGCGACTGGGACATCTTCTGCGCCGGCTGTGTCGAGGACGCCGTCTCGGTGCTCCGCGGCGCGCGCGGTGGCGAGCGCGAGGGAGAGCTCGACACCGAGTACGCCCCACCGCGCCTGAGGCTCGCGCTGCGGAAGGCGCAGGTGCACTACCTGTACCCGATCGGCGGCCACGACGAGTTGCGCGGCGTGATCTTCGTCGGCGAGAAGCTGTCGGAGGCCGCGTACACGGCCGATGACTTCGCGTTCCTCGGTGCGGTGGCCGGGCAGGCGTCGCTGCTGGTGGAGAACGCCTTCCTCTACGAGAACCTGGCGGCGCAGGAGCGCGTCCGGCAGGAACTCGCGATCGCGCGCCGCATCCAGCTGGAATCGCTGCCGCAGCGCGCGCCGAGGGTGACGGGCCTCGACGTCGCCGGCGTGTCGGTGCCGGCGCAGGAGGTCGGCGGCGACTACTTCGACTACCTCGAGGGCACCGAGGGTCGCCTCGGCGTGATGATCGGCGACGTGAGCGGCAAGGGCACCTCCGCCGCCCTGTACATGTCGAAGCTCCAGGGCATCGTCCGCAGCCTGCATGGCTTCGGCCTGCCGCCGCGCCAGCTGCTGGTCCGCACCAACGACCTGCTCGGGCGCGACATGGAGAAGCGCGCGTTCGTGACCGTGCTCGGCGCGTTCTTCGACACGCGCACGCGCGAGGTCACGGTGGTGCGCGCCGGCCACCTGCCGCTGCTGCATTGGCAGGCGGCCACCGGCACCGTCAGCCGCATCCTGCCTCGCGGCCTGGGCCTCGGGCTGGTCGCGGGCGACCTGTTCGGCGTCGAACTCGAGGAGCGGACGGTCGCCTACGCGCCAGGCGACGTGTTCCTGCTGGTGAGCGACGGCATCGCCGAGAGCCACGACGCCGACCGCGAGGAGTTCGGCGAGGACCGGCTCGAGGCGCTCTTTGCCCGCCTGGCCGCGGCCGGCACCCCCGTCGCGGGCATCATCACCGCCATCAACGCCGCCGCCGCCGAACACGCCGCAGGCGCCCCGCAGCACGACGACCAGACCGTCATCGCGATACGCGCACTCGAGTAATTCAGAGTTCAGAATTCAGAATTCAGCGCGGGGCCAACACCGTCAGCCCTGCCGAAGAACACGGCAGGAATTCAGAGTTCAGAGTTCAGAATTCAGCGCAGGGCTAGCACTGTCGGATCTACCGAAGCGCTCTGCAGGAATTCGGAGTTCGGAATTCAGAATTCAGCGCGGGGCCAGCACCGACGGATCTGCCGAAGTACTCGCTGAGCAGGCATTCAGAGTGCCCGGCTTGGCTCTGACACCAGCCCGCGACTCCCGACCTGATGGCACTGCCCCGAGCTGCGCTCCATTCTGAACTCTGAATTCTGAATTGCCTTAGCTGCCCCGAGCTGCGCTTCATTCTGAACTCTGAATTCCTAATTGCTACGGGATGTTTCCGATAATGAGCGGCCCGATCGTGTTGGCGACGGGCACCGGCAGCTTCTTCCACATCTCGATGGCCATCGCGAACTTGCCGCTGCCCGGGCTCTGATCGGGCGGCGCCTCGCGCGAGATGAGCGCGTACTCCCAAT
>NZ_JBIINP010000258.1:0-5240 GCF_044337415.1 Luteitalea sp. | reverse complement strand
GCCTGGCGCGCCCCATCCTTGTTCCCCGTCTGCGCGTAGGCCTGCCCCAGGTGGTAGTGGAACGCCGGGTTGCCCGGGTTCTTGTCCAGCGCCACCTTCAGCGGCGGAATCGCCAGTGCCGGCAACTGCTTCTTCAGGTACACCACCGCGAGCGTGTCGTTGACCTCGGGCTCGTCGGGCAGCGCGGCCTTCGCCGCCTGCGCGAGCTGCAGGGCCCGATCGAGCTGCTCACCCTTGCTGGCGAGCATCCACGC
Organism: Luteitalea sp.; assembly: GCF_044337415.1. GTDB lineage: Bacteria > Acidobacteriota > Vicinamibacteria > Vicinamibacterales > Vicinamibacteraceae > Luteitalea. The sequence continues at coordinate 4,986 of NZ_JBIINP010000258.1, read as the reverse complement.
CAGGTTGTTGGCGGCGAGAGCCGCGCTCGGATCGATCCCGAGGATCTTCTCGTAGCGCCTCCGCGCCTCCGCCTCGTTCCCCTGCTGCTGCACCGCGATCGCGGCCATCGTCTGCGGCCCGATGCCCTTGGGCTGCTTGGCAGCCAGCGCATCGAACGCAGCGACCGCGTCGCCGAGCTTCTGCTGCGCCAGCAGCAACCGCGCGAGGCCGGAGTAGGCCTCCAGGTTGGTGGCATCGGCCTCGATGGCCTTGCGGAAGAACTCCTCGCCCTTGGCCGGGTCGCCCGTGGACGCCCACGTGCGGCCGGCGAGCGCCAGCACCGGGCTCGAGTTCGGTGTCTGCGCGAGCCGCTGCTCGACGCGCGCCCGCGCCTGGGCGGCCTGATTCTGCTCGATGTCGATCGAGACGAGCGCCACCAGCGGCTCCACCATCGTCGGCTGTAGCGCCAGCGCCTTGTCGAACGCCGCGCGCGCGCCACTGGCGTCGCCCCTGGCCAGGGCCAGCATGCCGACCTGGTTCTGCACCACCGACTGATTGGGGAACTCGCGCGCGAGGGCCTCGGTGACCGTCGCCGCGCGCTCGATCTCGCGCCGCGCCACGAGCGTCCGTGCCAGCACCAGGCGCGCCTCGAGCCCGTCCGGCTGCGCCGCGGCTGCCTGTTCGGCCAACTGAGCAGCGGCGCCCAGGTCGTTGCGCTGCATCTGCACCATCGCCAGGCGCACCTGCGCCGTCGCCGCGCGCGGGTTGATCGACAGCACTTCGCCGTAGGCCTTGGCGGCGGCGTCGAGGTCGCGCCGCGCTTCCTCGGCGCGGGCCAGGAGGAAGAATCCCTCGGCGTTGCGCGGGTCGAGCTTGAGCGTGGTCTCGGCCTCGGTCTTGGCCTCGTCCGCCCGCCCGTCAGCCAGCATCAAGCGCCCGCGAACGAGATGGCCGCCGATGATCGACGGATGCTTCGCGATGACCTCGTCCACCGCCTTCAGGGCGTCGGCCTTCTTGCCATCGTCGTACAGCAGCTCGGCCATGCGGGCGCGCGCGATGGGCCAGTACTCTGCCCGAGCGCTCAGCGCATCGAGCGTCCGCTTCGCGTCGTCGCGCCGGTCGAGCGCGAGGTAGTAGTCGGTCAGCGCCAGCGCCGACCCGGCGTCGTTGATCGCCTCGGCCACCTTCTTGAAGTGGGGCTCGGCCTCGGCAGCGCGCCCGCTGCGCATGTAGAAGGTGGCGAGCCAGCGGTTGGCCAGCACGTTGGACGCGTCGATGGCGTATGCGGCGCGGAACGTGGCCTCGGCGTCTGCCGCGCGACCGGTGCCCCAGAGGAACTGCCCGAGCGCGACCTGCGCCTCCACCGACTTCGGGTCGGTCTCGACGGCCTTGCGGAACGCCGCCTCGGCCTCCGTCACGTTGCCACGAGCGGCCTCGATCGCGCCCATGTTGGTCTTCAGCGCGGCGCGAGGCTCCAGTGCGATCGCCTGCTGGAGCTGTTCCAGTGCGCCATCGAGATCGCGCAGATTGGCCAGGGAGTTGGCCCGGAGCACCAGGGCATCAACGGACTTCGCGTTCACCGAGAGCGCCTTGTCGGCGCGTGACTTGGCGTCCTCGAAGCGTCCGGCAAGGAGCAGCACCGACCCGGCCTTGATCTGCGCGTCGACGTCGTTGGGGAGGAGGTCGGCGGCGCGAACCAGGGAGGCGAGCGCCTCGCCCCCGTTGCCCTGCTTCAGGTACGCCTCGGCCAGCTTCTGGTGCGCCTGCGCCAGGAGCGGGTCGCGCTCCACGGCCGCCCGGTACTCCAGGATGGCCGCCGCGACGTCGCCCTTGGCCAGGAAGCTGTTGCCGCGATCGAGCGAACTCTGCGCGCTTCTCGCACAACTGCCGGTGACAATGGCCGCCGCGCACACGACGGTGGCCAGACCGATGCGGTAGGACTTCTTCATTTGGCGGATGCCTCCGACCCGACGATAGCATGCAGGGCGTTGAAGAAGCCCGTCCCGCAATTCAGAATTCAGAGTTCAGAATGAAGCGCGGGGCCGACAAGGTCCGCTCTGCCGGTCTCGCACGAGAGCACGCGGTATCGACGACCGATGGGTGCCGCGCTCCTGGTCCACACAACGAAGAAGCCGGCCCGAGGGCCGGCTTCGACACCATGAGCGCCGAACCGCGACGCCCCGGGGACCACACGAAACTAGACGTTGAAGCGACGACGCAGGGCGCCGAGACCGACGAGCGCGCTGCCGAGCAGCGTCAAGGTGAGGCCGCCATCAGGCACCGGCTTGCCCGGCACGAACTCGAAGGCTTCCTACGTGGCCGAGACCGTGATCTTGTTGAAGGCGTCGAGCCCCGAGATGCGGACCGCGAGGTTGGTCGTGCCCGCCTGTACCCCGCTCAGCCCGGCCACGACGTCCGCGCCCGTGATCGTCTGTGAGCCGCCAGAGCCGGTGAAGGTGAATACCAGCTGGTTGTAGCTGGTCGGGGTGGGATCGACGGAGCCCCACAGCAGGTTGAAGGCCGTCTGCGCGGAGGCGTACTCGAGGATCACGGAGCCGCCAGACCTCGCGTTCAGGTAGTGGTCGCCGGTCGCGCCGCCGGAACTGTTGCGGTACGGCGAGCGGGTCACGCTGGACACGTCGCCGACGTAGACACCGGAATTGCCCGTGAACGAGATATTGGTCCCGAACGAGGTCGTGAGTGCCGCACTCGACACCAGTCCGCTCGTGCCGCCGGAGCCAAACGTCTCCACCGCGAATGGCAGGTTTGACGACGTCGGGTTGGCGACGATCGACGAGACAATGGTCACGGGACCGGCCTGCGCGCTGGCCGCAACGACGAAGGCCAGAACCGCGGCCAGGGCAATCTGCTTCATTTACCTTCTCCTGGTCGGGGCGACCGGCCGCGACGACTTCGTCGGCTGGACACGACCTACCCAGCTACACGCGACCATTGTGCCAGTGACTCCAGATCGCAGAAATCGTTCTGGTTTCCGCATCTGCCAGACCAGGGACCAGGCCCGCGACCAGGGGGCGGCGGGCTGCGCGTAGCCGTAGACGTCAAGGAAACCGACGCCGCAGACAGTCCTGATTCGCCTGCGCCGTCCCCCGTCGCTCTCCTCGGATTCGTGCGTGGGCCCCGAACGGAAAAGGGGGAAGCCCCCCGCCGACACGCCCCCTGCGCATCAGCGACGACCTTCCCCCGGACCTGCAGCGAGGCTGCACGCGAGCCGCCCATGTACGCGGAGTGCGGCGATGCCAGCGCCTGCCTAGACGGTTTTCGCACCCCGTTGACCCGGCGCAACCTCGCGCCCGACTGCTACAAGGGGCATGCCAGCCAGAATGACCGGCGCAGGGGACAGACGTGTCACCAAGGCAGGGCGCGATGGGACCTAGCGCCGTTCGCCAACGGCGGCATGAGGACATGCCGCCCTACCCTTGAAACAATGGCTCCCTCCCGGCGATGTCCTGAAGCGGGACGGCCTCGACGCGATCGGCCAGCGGACACCGCTTTTCTCCCGGATAGACCACCGCGACTCGGTCGAGGCCAAGGTCCTCCAGCGCGATACGGATCGACGGCGTGAGGCGAGGCGCATCCGTGCGCTTGCACTCCACCCCGAGCAGGGTCTCGCCTCGGCGGAGCACGAGGTCGATCTCGGCGCCCTGATGCGTCGCCCAGAACCAGGCCTCGTCGTGCGGCTCCGTGGCGAGCACCTGCTCGACGACGAAGCCTTCCCACGAGGCGCCAGCCTTGGGGTGCGCGAGCAGGGCCTCCATCGACGACACGCCCAGCAACTGGTGCAGCAGGCCGCTGTCGCGCACGTACACCTTCGGCGCCTTGACCTGCCGCTTGCACAGGTTGGCGTGGAACGGCTGCAGCTGCCTCACCATGTACCCGTCGGTGAGCAGGTCCAGGTAGCGCCGCGTCGTCGGCTCGCTCACGTCGAGCGCCCGCGCCGGGTCCGTGGCCTTCCATATCTGGCCGTGGTAGTGCGCCACCATCGTCCAGAAACGCCTGAGCGCGACCGCCGAGGTGCGGACGCCCCACTGCGGGAGGTCCCGCTCGAGCAGGGTCTGGATGAAGCTGGCGCGCCAGGCGAGGCTCGCCGCCTCGTCACGAGCCAGGAACGACCGCGGAAAGCCGCCGCGCAGCCACAACGCCGCCGCCGCCCCTCCGCCTGCCTCCGCCACCGTGAACCCGCCCATCGTCACGCGCTCCAAACGGCCGGCGAGGCTCTCGGACGTCTGCCGGAGCAGATCGCCGGAGGCCGAGCCCAGCACGAGGAACTGCGCCGGAGCGTCGGCGCGGTCGACGAGCACCCGTAGCACCGGGAAGATGTCGGGCCGGCGCTGCACCTCGTCCAGGACCACGAGTCCCGACAGGGCGCCCAACGCCGTCATCGGCTCCTCGAGCCGGGCGAGGCTCAGCGGATCCTCGAGGTCGAAGTAGTTGATGGACCCCGGCCCGACGAACTGCCGGGCAAGGGTCGTCTTGCCGCACTGACGCGGCCCTGCCAGCAGCACTACCGGATTGCGCGACAACGCCACCTGCACAGCCTCGGCGAGGTCATTGCGAGCAAGCACATGGCAAATTACCATGAAAATCGAATACCAATGTTTCGATTTTCATGGTGTAGTCGGTCAGGCAGCACCCAGGTAGGGCGCGATGTCCCATCGCGCCGTTCGGGGACACCCCGCCCTACCTCCGCGTCCTTCCTTGCGCGCCCCGCTGACAATGCCCTCTCTTCCCGACGTTCCCGCCCTCCGCATCCGCTCGCTCCGCGACGCTGCCCCGCGCCGCCCCGCCCGCTACGTCCTGTACTGGATGATTGCCGCCCGTCGGCTGGAGGACAACTTCGGCCTCCAGCGCGCGGCCTGGTGGGCGCGCGAGCTCGATCTGCCGCTGCTGGTGTTCGAGCCGCTGCGCGCCGGGTACCCCTGGGCCAGCGACCGCATGCATGCCTTCGTGCTGCAGGGCATGGCCGACCACCGCCGCGAGGCCGCCGC